>JBIKYB010000104.1:0-15738 GCA_044355475.1 Prosthecobacter sp. | reverse complement strand
CGCCGCGGTGCCCAGGGCCATGCCGACCAGATCGCTGAGCGCGACCGGCTCGATAAACAGCGAAAAAACAGCCCTCTCGTCATCCCCGACGGAGCCACTGTCATCGACAATTCCCACATCACACTCGATCAGGCCGTCGAGCAAGTCATCGCGGCACTCAAACTCTGAAAGCGAATTGCGAAGAGAGAACCGCGTCCCCTCCAATGAACTTCAGCTACTGGCTCGGCAAACGCCTGTTCCACGAGATCGCCCGTGGTCTGTTCGATTTCCATATCATCGGAGAAGAGAAGATGAACTTCGCTGGTCCTGGCCTCATTGCCAGCAACCACGACAGTTTCCTTGATCCCCCCTTCGTCGGTCAGGCATTTGACGAGGCCATTCACTACTTCGCTCGCAAGTCACTCTTCGACCATCCTCTCGTCGGCAAAGTGCTCCGCAGTTGGCAGGCCATTCCCATCGATCGCGACAAGCCAGACGCGTCCTCCCTGAAGGCCACGATCCGACTTCTGCGTGCTGGCAAGAAAGTCCTCATGTTTCCTGAAGGCACCCGCAGCCTTGATGGCAATCTTCAGCCCGCAGAGGCAGGGGTCGGTCTCTTCGTCGCCAAAGGTGGCGCACCGGTCCTTCCTGTCCGCGTCTTCGGCACACACGAAGCCTACCCGCGTGGGGCCAAAACCTTCCGCCCGGCCCGCATCACCCTTGTCGTGGGAGATCTCTGGCAGCCAGATCTGGGCAGCTACTCACAGACCGGCAAAGAGCTTTACCAAGCGCTTGCCGATGAGGTCATGCAGCGGATCGGCGAGTTGACCCTCTGACACGCCGCAGGTCTCATTTCTCCCGGCATTTCACATCCTGAAGCTGCAAATCCAACGCCGTGCCGGACATCTGGATTTCCACCAGTGACAGCGCCAGCGAGCCAAACATCAGCAGCAAACTGACGCCAAACGTGATCTGTCCGCCCGTTTGACGGTCAAAGAAGATCAGCGTTGTGCTCGCCACGCAAAACATCAGGCTAAGCACCCCCAACGTCTGCATGTGTTTGATGATTTGAATGCGCTTCCGCAAATTTCGAATTTGCGCCAGCAGCAGCGGCTCCTGTGTGTTCTGCCAGCTCGCATGCAGCCCACGTACCACGCTTGCCAGTCCTAGAAACCGGTTGGTGTATGCCAGAATCAGCAGCGAGATCGCCGGAAACAGCAGGGAAGGGGTGGAAAGTGGCAGTTCGGGGAGAGTCATGCGCCAAAGATGGATTCAAGTCACAACCTTGTCAGTGAAAGACGAGTGCGTTTTGGGCTTTAAAGGCTCCATTCGTTGCCGCGTGTCATAAAAACTGCATACTTTCCTGCAATCTTTGGCGGCTTTACACAAAAAATGCTGTACGCATCCCGCTGATAACAGTTTCTCTCGCAATGTCATCAATCGTCCCCGTGGGCTTGAAGATCGCCCTTCCACTCAGAACACGCCAGAAAGCTTCCCAAGGCAGCTCTGTACCTGAGCCTGAGGAGCTCCGTCAGGAAGATGGTCCATGGTTCGTGAGACAGTCTTTTTTGCGCGCTGAATCGGTCTGGCTTTCACTGCTGCTGGGATCTTATTTTCCCTCACTGCCGCGTGTGCTAGACATTCTCAATGAGGGAACCCAGACAAACGTCATGCTCGGCACTGCTCCAGGAGAGGAGGTGAGGAATTATTGCAACCGACTCGGCTGTCTTCCGGTGGGCATCACCTGCGTTCTTGTCTGGCGACTGGCCACCGAGTTGGAAGCGCTGGAGTCCTTCCTGCCTGAGGCGGCCTCTTTTGTGGACCCATCCAACTGCCGGGTGGGCCTCTGGCAGCAGGAATTTTTGCATCTCTTTGTGGACCGCTTTGAGAAGCGTCCGCTACGGCGTGAGGAAACGGCAGCGCGCATGCTGCGGCTCTGCTCCATGCTTATCAACGGCCATTCTTCCATGGAAATCAGTGATGAGGCGGCGGCCAGGGTGCCCTCCTCTCTCCTCACGCATCTGCGTGAGCTTCAGAGCACCGGCACGACCCGCCTTTCCCTCGGGCAGATCAAAGGCGTGATGCTGATGGCCACCGCCGCCGTGACACGCGGACTCCGCGGCTCAAATGTCATGTCCCAGCTCTTTGCCAATGAACGCTGGCACCCGCTGCTGCCCGAGTCCAGAGGCGCCCCACATGTTTACGGGCGCTCGGAAAAGTCGCGCGTACCCGTCACCACAGTGCGTCTCTCACGCCTGCTGGCGCATCGGAACCGTCTGACTCATGTCGAGGTCATGATGCTGCAATCCCGCCTGCGGGAGCAGGCCGCCGCTGTACCTGTGATAGATCTGGTCATGGATCCAGAACGCATCCTCCTGCGCCTGCCAGGCATCCGGGAAAGCGCCAATGACACCAAGATGCTGGACATTCGCCTCGATAGCCTGCCCGATTTCTCGGTCCATTTGGAGTCCGCTGCTGGCTGCCGCGCACTTGCGCGCTCTCCCATCGCCGTGCGCGAGGCCGTCGCCCCCGGCCATCCCTTCTCCGACCTTCGTGGAGATGCCGAGGAGCAGATCAGCCGCCTGTGGCAGACCTTGCAGGACGGAACTTTCAGTCTCTCGGGTTACAACATCGAGTCCGCACCCGGTGGTGATCTCCCGGGAATGTTCTTCTGTTCCCTGGCCTCGCCGCTGTCACGTGGCGGCAAACCCATGGTGAAACTGGCATCACGGACGGAACACGCAACGCCCGCCCAGGCTGCTCCGATCCGGGCCGCACCACCTCAGGTGCCCTTTGCTGCGCCAGTGCCAGCCTCCGAGGTGGAAGTTTCACAATCAAAAACGATTTTCGCTTTCAACACCTCACTCGATACGCTACCCCAACGTCCCATGAAAATGATCCTCATCACCGCTGGAAGCGGTGGCACTGGCAAAAGCACCATCGCCCGGCTCCTCTACGAACTCGCGGGCTTTGAAACGCGTGACGACGTCGCCATGTTTGACTGCGACGCCCTCGGCAACCGTGACTTCCAGAAGATCTCGCCAAACAAAATCGAGTCTATGCCCATCGACAATGTGGACTCCATGCGCCGTATCGTCGAGACCGCCATGGAGGGCAAACTCGTTCTCGCCGACCTCCCCGCGAGCTGCCAGGATCTCCTCGCTCGTGATCTCAACCCTGAGATCATCCAAAGCCTGCGCGTGGACGACGGCCTGCACTGGCTCCCCATCCACCCCGTCACCGCCAAAGCCGCCACACTTCCTGCCATCAAGCAGTGGCGTACCTCCATCTTCGGAGACGCCCCCTCCATCATCATCGTTAGCCTCAAGGACGGCCCCGTCTCCTCCGATCTGCTGGATGAGGTCGTCCGCCCGCAGGACATGGTGCTGCGCATGCCCGTGCTCGACCAGAGCCTAGCCGCTGCCCTGGACGCCTCCAACGCTTCCTGGCTCGACATCCTCGAAGGCCGCGTCACGGACAGCCACCGCATGTTCGGGAATCCCCTCGTGAAGCGCCAGCTCCGCTTCAAACGCAAGGAATGCGAAGACGCCCTCTTCCCACTCCTGCGCCGCATCATCAAAGACCCGATCTCGGCCAGTTGATCGGGTTGGCTCAAAGATGAGCTGCAGCAATTCTCGGTTATCTCATGGGGACTCTGAGTCCATCAGGCTTCAGTGCCTGACAATGTACTCGATTGGCGCGCGAGCGTCGCGTCATGCATCCCAGGGTTCGCAGAACCCTGGGAAGACGATTTCCCACACCGGTTGGCCTCGCGCAAAACCTCTTGCCAAAAGCCAGAGGGAGCAATGATGCTTCCACTCAAGTCATCCGGCGTCTCCGCCGTTCATAACGGTTCGCAGGCAGAAAAATGGCGGCGACCCCCACGCCCACGAAGAGGACACCGATCCCTAAAACAATCAAACCCGCCGATTGAATCCCCGGCTCAAGAACCGCCACTGAAGGGTCTGAGTCGGAGTAATAAACCGTTACAGAGCTGCCTGCGGGATACTTTTCCACGAGTTGGGTTGGGAGGATGGGATTTCCTGTGTTGATCCTTCCAAAGCGAATCCGCCCAGAGGTGAAGCTCCCGCCATTCACGGTGTAGGCATAGTTGACTTCGGCGCGATAAACGAGACCTCCCTTTTTTCCTACCTCCGATTTGACCGTAGAAGACAACATTCGACCTTCAACAGTCGGCCAATAAGAACTGGCGACGCCATTGAAGGTGGTCCGTCCTCCAAAATACAAAAAGAAAAGCCCCGCTGAGATGAAAACGATGGCTGCGAGCGGTCTCATGTCTTGCTTAGTCAGGCGTTTGGAATATCTGGCATAGGCACCTTCAAGAGCACTTGCGGAGATGGATCACGACGTAAGGCAGATCGGGGGATTCTCATCCTCCAGTATCGTTCTCAAATCACCCGGTCATTCCCACCATCCACGGGGATCTGCGCACCGGTGACCTTCGCAAACAGCGGACTCGCCATCGCGGCCACCATGTTGCCGATGTCTTTGGAGCGGATCTCGACCTTCATGAGGTTCTTGGTCTTGTATTCCTCGACGGTCATGTTGTAGCGGGCGGCGCTCTTGGCGAGGGCTTCGGGTGTCCAGAGCTTGGTGTCGAAGACGGCGTCGGGGTGGACGATGTTGACGCGAATCTTCCACGGGGCGAGTTCGAGGGCGGCGACGCGGCAGAGCTGCGTGAGGGCGGCCTTCGAGCAGGAGTAGGCACTGGCGCCGGGGCCGGGGGCTTTGAAGTTGCGGCTGCCGACGAAGATGATGCTGCCATCCGGGCTGTGCTTCACGAAGGGAATGACCTTGTTCATCAGCTTTTGATGGCTGGTGAGATTGATCATGAGCGTGCGGTCCCAATCGGTCTGCGCCATGACGTCGAGGGCGTCGTTTTTGGGGAAGATGCCGGCGTTGCTAACGACGATGTCGATGCCGCCGAACTCGCGCACGGTGAAGTCGATGGCGTCCTGCACGGGCTGGTCCTCGGTGAGGTTCACGACGATGCCGATGGCACCGATCTTCTTCATGATATCGGGGATCTCTTTGTCGATGTCGAGACCGACGACCTGGGCACCTTGCTCGGCGAGGGATTCAGCGATGGCGAAGCCGATGCCGGCGGCGCAGCCAGTGACGAGGGCGACCTTGCCCTGATGGACTTTGCGGGCGGGACCTTTGCGGAGTTTGGCCTGTTCGAGGTCCCAGTATTCGATGTCGAAGATGTCTTTTTCGCTGAGCGGTGCCCAGCCGCCAGTGCGCTCGCCGAGGGCGACAGTGGCGGCGGTGCTTTCGGCGATGTCGGCGACGATTTTGGCGTCCTTCAAGGTATCGCCAAAGCTCACGATGCCATTTCCGGGCCACACGGCGAAGCGCGGGGCGGCGTCGAGCATGGTCTGGCCACTGGCGTGGGCTTTGAAGTAGCTTTCGTAGTTCGCGGCGAAGGTTTGGATGCTGGCAGCGTGGTCGTCACCGAGCACGGCGGGGATGCGCTTCGTGCGGATGCTGTGATCGGGCGTCAAGGGGCCGCGAGCGCCGCAATCGGCGATGTTCGGCAGCGCGGCGTAGGTCAAAGCGGCCTCGCTGGTGCTGAGGCGTGCGATTTGCGGGAAGCCGCGGGTTTTGGAGACGAGCTGGCGGAGTTTGGCGAGGGCGAGGAGGTCTTGAGTGACTTCACTGCGGGCAGGAGTGCCCGCATCACTTTGGCTAGCGAGGTAGGCTTCGGCCTTGGTGACGAGCTCGATGTGCTTTTCGTAGCTGGCTTTGGCGTCGTCGGCGAAGGTGAAGAGGCCGTGTTTGAGGAGGACGATGCCTTCGATGCCTTCTTTGCGCAGATCGTTCTTCTGGAGCACTTCGAAGACCTGTTTGGCCAAAACGAAGCCGGGCATCACATAGGGCAGCACGAGCACTTTGGAGCCAAAAAGCTCCTTGGTGCGGGCTTCGCCGTCTCGGGCGCAGGTGAGCGCTGAAATGGCATTCGCGTGGCTGTGATCGACGAATTTGAAGGGCAGGATGGCGTGCAGAATGGCCTCGATGCTGGCGGCGGGCGCGTTCGGGTTGGTCATCGCGGCGCGTTGCTGCAGGACCATGTCCTCATCGGTCATGGTGGGCAGTTGGGCCATCTTGAGCAGCGCCGCCATGCGCACGGGGGCGAAGCCTTCCCGCTCGATGGTGGCGAGATCCCATCCGGAGCCTTTGACGTAGCAGATTTCGACGCTGTCACCGAAATAATCCTGCTCCGTGACCTTCACCGAGGTGTTGCCGCCGCCATGGAGGACCAAGGCGGGATTGCGGCCGAGCAGACGGGAAGTGTAAACGCGTTGTCCGAGCAGATCGGTGCCGAAAGAGGCGGCTTCAGTGTCGTTCCAGAGGGATTGCATGGTGGGGTAAATGAAGTGGCAGACTTGGGGGAAGGGCGGGGGGATGTCAAGAGGTCAAGGCATGGTCAAGCAGGTCTGCCACACGATGCTTGACCCATTCTTGACGGCCTTCAGGCCTGATTGACCGTCAATTCTCGCTTTTCCATCTCTCCCAACGTCCACTCATACTCCTTCACCAACTGATCCACGACATCCCCGCTACGCATCTCATCTGGCAGGACTTCCCAGGTGTAGGTTTCCATCTCGATGTGCTGGCATTTCTTCGGGTTCGCGGCCAGCCAGTCCATCGCGCCGATCAAATGATCCCGCGTGCTGTTAAATCCGTCGCCGGGCTGGGCATGGATCGGGATGTGGAAATGGACACGCCATTCTTCGCCGAGATCATTGGGATTGGCTTGGGCGAACTGCAAGGCGTCCGGCAGGTCTTTGAAACGTCGCAGAGGCTCGTCTGCGCCGTAACTGGCGATGACCTGATGAAAATAGACGGGTTCGTCGAAAGCATGGAGCTTCGCGACGTTTTCGGCGGTCGGTTTTAATTTCAGCGCGGAGCTAAAGTGCAGCTTGCTCAGCCGGATGCCCGCGCCGGTGATGCGATCAAGCGCCTTCTGGGCGTCTTCGAACTCAATGGCAAGATGACAGGTGTCGTAATTGAGACCGACGAATTTGAAGAAGTCGCGGTCCTGCGGGTTGCGGTCGAGATAGAGGCCGAAAAACTTCAAGGTCTCGCCGCTGGTCTCGAACAAGCCGAGCGGTTCGGGTTCCAGGCCGAGATGCAGATCGTGCCCGCTCGCCACACTGACTTTTTCAATGTGTTCGCGGCAGAGGCGCAAATTCGTGAAGATTGCGTTCAGTTCATCCGCACCGACGCCGAAGGTCTTGTGAGAGCCTGGCAGGGTGCTGACGCTGCCGCTGACTCCCGGCGGAAGAAGCTGCGCGAGGATGTCGAACAGCAGGTTTGTGTAAACGAGCCGCTCCGGCGTGCTCCAGTCTGGCTTGAATACCTGCTCTTTAACCCGTGTGCCGTGGAAGGAGCCGTAGGGGAAGCCGTTGATGGTGAAAACGTAGCAACCGTTCGCATCCAGCCAGGCTTTGAACTCGGCCATTTTCCCTGGCGCACTCAGCTCACGCGCGGCCTGCTCACTGAGGCGCAAACCGATTCCATACGGCTTCGCGCCACTGACGCGGTCTTTGACGCGGAGCGTGTAGTTCTTGAGGCCATGCCACGTCTCTTCCCAGGTCTCTCCGCGATGGATGTTGGTGCAGTAGCCGAGGTGGATGTCGTGGTTAAGGCGCATATTGGAGGGGCTTTACAAAGAAGGCGGGCGTCCGCGAAGACGCCCGCCTCATCATTCGAATGCTGGCTGTAAGGTCAAGGAATGACCTTGATGAACAAATCCTTGTAATAGACGACGCTTTTAGGGTCGTGGGCCTGAATGGCGATGGTGCCTTCAGTGAGCTTACGACCGGGCATGTTTTTCAGTGCGGTGGCAGGGTCCCAGCCTTCGGGTTCGGTCCAGTCGGTGGTGACCTGTCCATTGATGGAAATGGTGATGTGCTTGCCCTCGACCTTGATGTGGTAGTCGAACCACTCGCCATCGCCCACGGGTGCTTTGTCGAGCACGTCTTTCACCGCGTAGAGTCCGCCAGTCTTCTTGGGGTCTTTGTGCGCGGTGCTGTTTACTTGGCACTCGTAGCCCTTTTCAGGCCAGCCGGTGTCTTGCCAAGCAGTGTGGATGTAGAGGCCGGAGTTGGAGCCTTCCATGTGCTTGACCTTGGCCTTGAACTCGAAGCTCTGGAACTTCGCGGCACCATTCGGGCCGGTGTAAAACAGGTGGGCGCGACCGTTGCTGACCTTGATGACGCCGTCCTCGACACTGAAGCTGCCCGGAGTTTCCTCGTTGGATTTCCAGCCCGAGAGGTCTTTGCCGTTGAACATGGAGGTCCAGCCGTCATTTTCGGCTGCGAATGCGGCGATGGAGAGAGCCGCGAGAGCGGTGAGTGTCAGTTGTTTGATCATAGAAGGGGCGGCTTTTAACGCGGTGTTTCGTGTTGGTCTAGCGCTTGAGTTGCAAAGACGTGGTCGGATTTCGGCAGTGCCGGCCCATCACCTGCTGGCGGTTCTTACGGGCGCTCAACTGGCTTTCTTGGCCTTCTTCAAGACAGGAGCGATGACTTGGCTCTCGAAAGCAGCTTTTTTCACGGCAGGGGCGCTGAGGTGGCTTTCGAGGACGGCGCTGTTCACGCCGAGGAATTTCGCGGTGCGGTCCGCATCTTCCTCAAAGTGGCGGTAAGCGAGGCGCGAAAGCTCACGCTCCACCCAGGGAAGCAGTTCGATGTCAGGCGTTTTTTCGGCCACGTTGACGAGCATGCTCAAGGCATCACGCATGCGAGTGACGGTGCTCGACGGGTCCATGTGGCGGGCTCCTTTGCTGCCGAGCGGAATGTCGGAGGGCAGGAGCACGTCGGAATTGCAGAGGGCACAGGCGCGCTGGATGGTGTTTTCCAGCTCGCGCACATTGCCGGGCCAGTCGTAAGCATCGAGCATGTCGAGTGCGTCGTCGGTAAAGCGCATCTGCGGGCCGCGGCGGCGGGTGGAGAGACGATGGAGGAAGAATTCGGCGAGCAGGCGCACGTCCTCGCGGCGCTCACGGAGCGGCGGGATGTGGATGCGCACGACATTGAGGCGGTAGAACAAATCCTCGCGGAACGTGCCCTTGGAGACTTCTTCTTCGAGGTTTTTGTTGGTGGCGGCGAGCACTCGCACGTCGGTTTTCAGCGTTTGATTGCTGCCGACTCGGGAATACTGGCCTTCCTGAAGCACTCGGAGCAGCTTGCTCTGCACGGCGAGCGGCATGTCGCCGATTTCATCTAGGAAGAGAGTGCCGCCGTCGCACTGTTCAAAACGACCAACGCGCTGGTTCACCGCGCCGGTGAAGGAGCCTTTTTCATGCCCGAAGATCTCGCTTTCGATCAGGTTGTCCGGGATGGCGGTGATGTTGATGGCCGCAAACTCCTTTTGCGCACGCGGGC
This sequence comes from Prosthecobacter sp., assembly GCA_044355475.1. GTDB lineage: Bacteria > Verrucomicrobiota > Verrucomicrobiia > Verrucomicrobiales > Verrucomicrobiaceae > Prosthecobacter. The sequence continues at coordinate 6,346 of JBIKYB010000104.1, read as the reverse complement.
TGAACTTGTGGATGGCTCCAGCAACGAGTTCTTTGCCGCAGCCGCTTTCACCCGTGATCATGACCGGGGCATCGGAGCGTGACACGCGACCGATGAGCTTGAAGACCTCCTGCATCGGCGGAGAGCGACCGATGATGGTCTCCTGGATCGACTCCGTCGGGACTTCCGCCGTTTGGGCGCGAGTGACGCGGCGCGCCTCGATGGAACTCAGCGCACTCTCCACCACGGTGCGAAGCTCGTAGGGCAGGCGTTCCTTGCCCAGTACATCGTAAGCGCCCAAGCGCATGGCCTCAATGACGTGGCTGGTCGTGGCGCTGCCACTGAACAGAATAACCATCGACTGCGGATCGGTCTGGCGCAGGCGCTTGAGCAGTTCGATGCCTGTGGTGCCATTCAAACGTACTTCGGTGAGCAGCAGGTCAGCACGTTTTTTTTGATACGATGCAAGAGCATCTTCTCCACGCTCGTAAGTGCTTATGCTAACACCTGGAGCCTTCAAATGCGCGGCAGCCCAGGAGAGGAAGTCGGCGTCAGGATCCACGATGATGAGGTGGGTGTCCGGGATGTCTGGCATTTTTGTCGGGCGTGCGTTGGGTTGGGCAGCGTTATCGTCGCAATTAGTGACGAGGTCAAAACTTTCGTCACACAGCGCCGAATCGGCGGTGGCGCTGATGGAAGGCACGGATGGCGGTTTTCAGGTCTTCTTTGGAAAAATCCGGCCAGTATTTCTCGGTGACGTAGAACTCCGTGTAGCTGAGCTGCCAGAGCAGGAAATTTGACAGACGCATCTCACCGCTGGTGCGGATCATGAGGTCGGGATCGGGGTAATAGCGGGTGTAGAGATGCTTGCTGAAGACCTCGGTGTCGATCATCGCCTTGTCGAGGTGGCCGCTCTCGATGCTTTGCAGCAGGCTTTTCACCCCGTCGATGATTTCCTCACGCCCGCCGTAGCTGAGGGCCAGGATGAGCGTAAGACCGGTGTTTTGCGCTGTGGTCTCGATGCAGCGGTGCAGCTCTTTCTGGCAGGACTCTGGCAGATCATGCAGGCGACCGATGGCCTGGAGGCGCACGTTTTGCTTCATCATGAGCGGCAGCTCGCCACGCAGAAAAATCTCCAGCAGTTTCATCAGCGCCTCGACCTCGCGCTTCGGGCGCTTCCAGTTTTCCGAGGAGAAGGCGTAGAGCGTGAGGAATTCCACGCCGATCTCACTGCAGCACTCCACCACGCGGCGCACGGTTTCTGAACCCATGCGGTGGCCCTCGGTGCGTGGCAGGCCGCGCTCCTTTGCCCAGCGTCCGTTGCCGTCCATGATCATGGCGATATGGCGGGGAACGGGCTTCAAATCATCGAGTGGGCGGCTCATGCGGGCGCGAAATCTACAGCGTCGTGATCTCCGCACAACCTGTTCGCGGTTTGTTGGCGCATGCGCTAGATTTTTTTCATGATGCATCCCGGCACCACCGCCAGCCTGATCTGCCCTGCCTGCGGGCAGGCGTTTCTGACCATGCAGCAGAGCATGGCGGGTGTGACACAGTGCCCGCATTGCGCACACTCCGCTCCGCGGGGAGAATTCGGCATGCAGGCGCAGGTGGTGGGCGTGCGGCAGGTGCGGAGGCGCGTGTCGCAGATGCAGCCGTGGCAGGGCGGAGATATGGCCCCCGTGTCTCAACCACCCCCACCAGCCGCCGCGCCTGTGGTGGCACCATGGCCGGTGGCGGACTCTGTCGCCGCTCAACCTCACGCCACTCCTCTTGTGCGCACCTTTTTGCAGCCCTCGCAGGCACTCATGCCGGTCGGGGAACCGCCTCCAGTCGCTGAGTTCACCATGCCGTCCCATTCTGGCGGCTCCTCCTGGAAAGGAGCGTTTATCCTGCTGGTGTTCATGATCGTCTGCGCCGTGGCAGGTTGGTTTTGGTGGGAGCAAAGCCATGCGTCAGATTTGGTGGACGCCGCACCTCCTCCCACTCCGCCGGTTGTCACTGAAATCCGTCCGGCACAGATCGCCACCCAGGCTGAAACACGGGCGGCCACATTTCCTCCGCCTGACGTGGCCGCGATTGCTGCCGATGTGAAGGCATTGGTCACGGAACTCATCGCCGCAGACACTGCGGAACGCCGCGCTGATTGTATTCACGAGGCGGAAAAGCACGCAGCAGAGATCGAGGCCTTGTTTGGAGCGGGTGCAGAGGAAAAAATCGAATTGCGGCTGTTGGCGCGCATTCCCGGCCTGCCGTTGGTGCTGCCAAGTGGTCAGCCAGTGCCGATTTTTAAGATGGTGACCTCTCGTTGTGCGAACGGCGCTCTCATCCGCCTCGAATCTGGCGCGGATGGCAAGCACCGCATCCACTGGCCCCTGTTTCATGAAACGCATGAGGCTAGGTTGGCCAAGTTTCTCAAACAACCAGGCGAGGAAGCCGCATGGTTTCACCTTGGTCTGCGCCCCAGCCACGGACTGGACATTCCTGCCGCGTTGCGCCCCAAATACCTCACCTTTGATATTCAGACCTCAGCCATGGGCGAACCCCGATTCGTGGCCTGCGTGGAGAGAGACACGCCGCTGGGCCGCTTTTTGGACCGCGAGACAGACTGGGGCAGAGCCTACCTCTCCCGCCTGCTCGTGCGCAGGCTCGACATTGAAGCCGACGCGCCCTGCATGATCGTTGTCGATTGCGAAGGGGCGCAGGAAGGCGGGGAGGGGAAATAAGTTAGAGGTTATGAGTTACACGCGACGTGCTCCCGCACGCCTCGTAACCCATAACTCTTAACTTCATCATCCAGATCACTTCGGCGCGTCACCGGAGCGCTTTTCGTCTTCGCGTGCCAGTTCTTCGAGGGTCATCTCGCGGGTCGGCATTTCAGCCGGGTCTTCTTCGGGCATCCGGGAACTTTGGTCCTCGCCAAGGTTTTCTTCCTCCTCAGCGGGTTTTTCGACCTCGGGTGGTGGAGCAGATGGCGTGGCGGCAGGCGCTTTATAGTCGTCGTCCTTGTCCTTATCGTCGTCATCGTCGGCGGAGGACCACGGATTGTAGTTCTCGTTGTCCCAGTCATCGCTGACGGCTGCATCCAGTTCCTTTTCGTCCTTCTCGATCTGGGCGTAGTATTCCGGGTAGGCGGCCTTGTCCTTCTTCTCCATGAAGTAAGCCAGCCACACACAGATGCCGTAGAGCACATAAAGCGGCCCGGACATGAGCAGGAGGGTCAAAATATCCGGCGTGGGCGTGATGATAGCCGCGAACAGCATGATGCCGACCAGCGCATGCCGCCAGGTGGACTTCATGATTTTGAAGTTCAAGAAATCGAGCTTCACCATCGCCATCACAATCACCGGCAGCTCAAAGGAGATGCCGAAGACCAGGATGAACCGGGTGGAGAAGGTGACGTAGTTGGAAAGCGTCCAATCCTGCCGTGAGCCGACCGTTTTGGCGAACTCGTCGAAGAAGCTCAGCGCCTTCGGCAGCACCACTGCGTAGGCGAAGGCCGCGCCGGTGAGGAACAGGCCGGTGCCGATGCCGATGGCCGGGAAGAGCAGTTTTTTCTCGCTCGGCTTCAAGCCGGGCAGGATGAACTGCAGCAGGAAGATCAGCAGCAGCGGGAAGGAGATGATGATCGCAGTGATGAGCGACACATTGATCGCCATCATGAAAGGGCCGGCCACGTCGATGTTTTGCAGCAGCAGGCTCGCGCTGGCTTCGTCCTTCGCCAGTCCGGCAAAGATCAGCGGAAGCTGAATGGCGCGGAACAGCTCCTTGTAGAACACAAACGTGCCGATGGTGGAGACCACGAGGGTGATCGCCATGCGCACGATCATCGTGCGCAGGTCTTCGAGGTGCTCAATGAAGGGTTTTTCCTCGTCCGTGCCGCCGCTGAGGTTCAGCGCGACTTTTTCGCGGACTTTGAAGACTTTTTGAAGAATGCCGGACCACATGGGAATGAAAAGGGAAGGGGAGTTGCGGATGCAGAGGACTACGGCAGTCCTTGGGCCGCGATTCGCGCGTAGAGAGCCAGCGTCAGGGCGTTGGTGATCGCATTGGCAGCAATCATCCCACGCAGTTCTCCCGCGCTGACAAACCGCACGTCGCTGATGTGCTCGCTTCCATCCGGTTCAGGACGGCTGACGACACACACGGGCTTCGCCGTGAAAAGATAAACGATCTCGTCGGTGAAACCTTGCGAGGGAAAATACCAGCCCAGTGGCTCCAGGGTGCCGTGGTCATTGTTCAGCACGCAGCCGCATTCCTCGCGCAGCTCGTTCAGCACGGTGTGGATGATCGACTCGCGCGTCACCTCGGTGTCGATCTGCCCGGCGGGGAATTCCCACATCGTCTGCATCACCGGTAGGCGCTCCTGATGCACCATCACAAAGCGGCCGTCCTCCAGCACGGGGATGACCGCCACGGCGGCCTTGCGCTGCACCACCATCCACGGCACGTCCGTGCGTCCGCCTGGGGTGTCATACCAGGCGCGTTCCACGCTCACATGCGGATTCTCCAACGCCATCTCGCTACGCGTCTTCCGCCAGCCAGGCTCGGCTCCGGGAGTGTAGAGGTCGAATTCCGGGATCTGCATGCCAGTCACGCGTTCAGAACCGTGCGCCAGCGGGCGAGCTGGGCTTTCACATTTTGCGGCGACGGTGCGCCAATGCCCATCCGTGCCGCCAGGGCCGTTTCCAGGTTCAAACAGGCCGTCACATCAGCCTCGAAGGCCGGTGAGAACTGCTGGAACTCCGCCAACGTCATCTCACCAAAGCCGCGTTTCTGCTCAATCGAGTAAGCGACGAGCTTGCCGATGACTTCATGCGCCTGACGGAAGGGGACGCCATGATTGACGAGGTAATCGGCCAGATCGGTCGCCAGCAGCATCGGATCGCTCGCTGCAGCGGTCGTTTTGGCCCGGTTCACATCCATGCCGCTGATCATCTCGGTGAAGACTTCGAGAGCGAGCGAGATCGTGTCGATGGAATCAAACAGCGGCTCCTTGTCCTCCTGCAAATCGCGATTGTAGGTCATCGGCAGGCCCTTGAGCAGCGTGAGGATGCTCATGAGGTTGCCAATCAACCGCGCCGACTTGCCACGCGTGAGTTCCGCCACGTCAGGATTCTTCTTCTGCGGCATCAGCGACGAACCCGTCGTGTGCGCATCACTCAGCGTCACGAATCCAAACTCCGCGCTCGTCCACAGGATCACATCCTCGCTTAGCCGGGACAAATGAACGCCCTGCAACGAGATCGCGAACAGCAGCTCCGCGACGAAGTCACGGTCGCTGACCGCGTCCATCGAGTTCTGCGTCACGCCGTCAAAACCAAGCTGCTGCGCCACGAATTCGCGGTCGAGGATGATCGTACTACCTGCGAGTGCGCCCGAGCCCAGCGGCATCACATTCAGCCGCTTCCGGCAGTCCGCGAGACGTGCCGCGTCACGATCCAGCATTTCCACATAGGCCAGCAGGTGATGGGCGAACAGCACCGGCTGACCACGCTGCAAATGCGTGTAGCCAGGCATCACCGCATCACTGCCACGTTCGGCGCATTCGATGAGCGCGGCCTGCATCGCCCGCGTGTGTTGGAGGATCGAATCAATCGTCGAGCGGCAGTATAACCGCACATCCGTCGCGATCTGGTCATTCCGACTGCGAGCCGTGTGCAGTTTGGCACCGGCGGGTCCGATTCGCTTCGTCAGCTCGGACTCGATGTTCATGTGGACGTCTTCCAGCGACTCCTTGAACTCAAAGTTCCCTTTCTCGATCTCGTGGCGGATCTCCAGCAGCCCGGTTTCGATCTGCTGCTGCTCCTCGGCGGTCAAAATGCCCGCCTTGAGCAATCCTTTCGAGTGCGCGATGGAACCGGCGATGTCATGGGCGAATAAGCGCCAGTCAAACGACACAGATTCTCCGTAGCGCTGCACGAGAGCGCTGGTTTCCTGGGCAAAACGGCCTTTCCACATAAAAATTCGAGGGGCGCGGAGACTAGCGGCTTTCAGCGCGGGCGCAACCCCGGCGGCGGGGGCAGTTTTTCACCGCACTGGCACGAAGCGCACGATGTTGCGGTGATAGACCTCGCACTCCTTCTTGTGCAGCCAGATGCTGAACCAGAACAGCAGCGCACCGAAGATGATCACGAAGAACAAGACAGGCCGACCTTTCGGTGATCTGGCGGAGAGTAGGGCGATGCCGCTGAACAGCGTCATCGCGTAGTAGGGCCAGGACCAGTCCTTCCGCCGCTGGGTCTGCTGCTGGATGAGCGGGGCGAATTCCGGGGAGCGGGTGGCGAGGATACGCGGCGTGGCCTTGTCCCGCAGGTCAATGTAGGGCCACACACTGGCGCAGGACACGCAGATGACCGCCAGGGCC
>JBIKYB010000121.1:0-14113 GCA_044355475.1 Prosthecobacter sp. | reverse complement strand
GGCTCTTTATTTCCCCAAACACGAGCGAGACGATCACAAACACCAGTCCGAGGCCCAGTCCGTAGAGCGGCAGAGGCTCCAGCAGCAGGTGCAGGTACTCCGGGTCACGGATGTTTTGCCAGAGGGTGATGAGTTCCTGCCACATGTTAAGGAATGCTGAATGACGAATGACACAGGTGCAAGGGCAGGGATGAAATCCTCGAATGCGACTGCTTTAGTTCTTCCACGACATGTCCCAGTCCTGGAAAACCGTTGCTGAAAGAAAGGTTCAGCGACTATTGTGCGCTATTGCTTTAAGGACAAAAACCAAGCTATTGAGTATGAGCAGCAAGAACACCGGCCTCGATTGCAAGCCTTCCAAAAGCTATTGGTGGCCGATGCGTGCTGGGCTTCGGATTCCTGCCCGCATGATCGGCGCGGGCTTGCTCTCGCTAGCGTTCATCGACATTTGGCAAACGGGTCGCTGGGATATTGGGCGGCTTGCTTTGCCATGCTCCTTCATCTTGTGGAGCTTTGTTCCCCTGGAACGACGTTGTTGATACAAACCTCGGAATCAGATCAAAACAACTCCGCCTGCGCCTTCACCGGCGGTGGCAGGCCGAGCTTCTTGTAGGCCGCAGGCATCGCGACGCGACCACGCGGGGTGCGTTTGAGATAGCCTTGCATGACGAGGTAGGGTTCATGCACGTCCTCCAGAGTGCTGGTGTCCTCGCCCACGGCGACGGCGACGCTGCCCATGCCGACGGGGCCGCCGTCGAACTTGCCGATGATGGTCTCCAGGATGCGGCTGTCCATCTCGTCGAGGCCGGATTCGTCAATGTCGCGCATGCTGAGCGCGAGACGGGCGACTTCCTCGGTGACGACGTTCTGCGCCTTCACCTGCGCGAAATCACGCACCCAGCGCAGCAGGTGATTGGCGATACGCGGCGTGCCGCGTGAGCGGCGGGCGATCTCGTGCGCGCCTGCGGCCTCGATGGGCACATTCATGAGGCGGGCGGAACGCATGAGGATGTGCTGGATCTCCTCGGACGTGTAGTAATCGAGCCGGTTCGGTATGCCGAAGCGGGAACGCATCGGCGCGGTGAGTTTTCCGGCTCGTGTGGTGGCACCGACGAGGGTGAAGGGCGGCAGATCGAGTCGAATCGTGCGCGCCTTGGGTCCCTGGTCGATGATGATGTCGAGCCGGAAGTCCTCAATAGCGGGATAGAGGTATTCCTCGATGCTTGGATGCAGGCGGTGGATTTCATCGATGAAGAGGATGTCGCGCTCCTGCAAATTGGTCAGGATGCCTGCGAGATCGCCTGCGCGCTCGATCTGTGGGCCGCTGGTGGTGTGCAGCTTCGTGCCGACGGAGTTGGCGATGAGATTGGCGAGCGTGGTCTTGCCCAGGCCGGGCGGGCCGCAGAGCAGGACGTGGTCCAGCGACTCGCCACGCATCTTCGCGGCCTCGACCATGACGAGGAGCTGCTCCTTGACCTTCGTCTGGCCATGGAACTCGGCAAAATCGCCCGGACGCAGGGCGAGATCGAAGGGCGAGTCAGGTTCGTTGAGCACGGGGTTCACCGCAGCATGTAGAGCGAGCACAGCGCGGGGCGCAAGAAGCCGGAGCGCTGTTTTAAGCCAGACGGAAGAGCTTCTTCGAGTTCTCAAAGAGGATTTTGCGCTCCACGGCCTTGCTGGGAGCGAGTTTGCGGATGGCGGCGAGGGTGGCGGCTCCCTGGCAGCCGGGACCGCGGCCCAGGTGGTCGGCGCAGTCGCTGCCGTAGAGGACTTTGTCCTGATGGCGGTCGAAGAAGGCGGTGGTGTGCTCCTCGTCGCGCGTGAGCGCCAGCAGGCCGCTGCCGGCGGACATGTCGGCAAACATGTTCGGGTAATCGGCGAGGTATCGGTCCGTCAGGCCTCCGGGGGTGATCTTGCCCTTCGGGTAGTTCACCTTCGGGTCGTGATTCTTGTCGATGTTCCCCCAAAACGCCTGCGCATGGCCGATGAAGATGGTCTTGGGGAACTTGGCCAGCATCGTGTGAAAACGGTCGTAGCCGAGGTTGTAGGTTTGATGCTGGAAGTGCAGGAGGATGGGCACGTTGTAGGCGGCGGCCAGCTCGTAGAGTTTCTGGCTCTCGGGCGAGTCGCACTCCACCTTGAACTTTTGCTCGGCGATCATGCACGCGCCCTGCTTAAGCCACATCTCGATTTCAGCCGGGGCGGAGCCAAGGTCCGTCACCTCATTGCAGGCCCAAAGATAGGACTCAGGCCGTGCTTGGGCAAAGTCACGCGCCCAGGCGGTCCCGAGACATTTGGCGGCGAGGCCGTTGGAGCGGCCTTCATGGGTGGAGGGCCGGTTGACCATGGTGCCGCCGGGCAGGATGATGGATTTCGTCACGCCCATTGCCTTTTGATGCAGCGCCAGATGCGCATCCGTGCGCAGGTGGTAGTTCATGTGCTGGTGGATGTCGATCACCGGCTCGGCAGCGGCGTCGGTCTGCGCGAAGCCGCGTGAGGCGAATGCGCTGAGGCTGGTAGCGAGGAAGGAACGGCGGCTGAAAATGTTCATGGCGTGCGCTTACTACGCCGCTAGGTAGGAATGTTTGCCGCTCTCAGTAGCCTGTTGGAAAACTCATGAAGGAACAGGTAAGACGTTAGAAGTTAGATGTCAGATGGGGTGCTGTTGCAGGCGACACTTCTAACCTTTCACCTCTGACTTCTCACTCGGGGAGATTTTTCAGCAGACGTTCTGCGCTGCGTTGCGTGGCTCCTTCGTGTGCTTTCAGCGCCTGGTGGCCCGCCTGGGCCATGTGGGCGGCTTTCGTCTTATCTTGCAGCAAGGCAAGGCAGGCGGCGGTCAGTTCGTCAAAGTCGGCGACCTGCTGTGCGCCGCCTTTTTTGAGCAGCAGCTCGACGAGCGGTGTGAAGTTCTCCATGTGCGGGCCGAAGAGAACGGGCTTCTGCGCCAGCGCGGCTTCGGCGGGGTTCTGACCGCCTTCGGCGAGGAAACTTTTGCCGACGACCACGAGCGTGGCGAGGTGCTGCCATGCGGCGAGTTCGCCCGTGGTGTCGATGACGAAGACCGGAGCGTTTGAATCGACGCTTGAGCCGGAAATGCTGCGCAGGGAAGGGGAGAGGCCGATGGTTTTGAGCGCGGCGGTGATTTCAGCGCGGCGCTCGACATGGCGCGGCACGATGAGCAACGCGAGATCGCGGATTTTCTCGCGCAGACGCTGGAAGACGCGGGCGAACTCGATTTCCTCGCCTGCATGCGTGCTGGCGGCTAGGAGGATTGGCTGTATCGATGCGATGCCGGTTTGAGTAAGCACTTTGCGCAATTCGTCGATCTTCCCAGCGTGGACGCTGGCACCTTCGGGGTCGTATTTGATGCTGCCAGTGAGGTGAATGCGGTCGCGCTCGACGCCGAAGCTCTCCCAGCGGGCGATGTCGTCCTCTTCCTGCACGAGAATCTGTTTCAGCATGCCGAAAATGGGGCCGACGAGACGGCGGAATTTACGGTAGCGGCGTTCGGAACGTGGAGAGAGACGTGCGTTGACGAGAGAGACGGGAATGCCGAGGCGTTCGGCAGCGGAAGTCAGATTTGGCCATACTTCGGCTTCGACGAGCACGAGCTGGGTGGGCTGGATGCGCTCCAACATGAGTCGGCCGACGCCAGGAAGATCGACGGGACTGAAAATGGCGACGACTCGGCCAGAATGCTGTGCCGCAAGCTCGGCGGCGAGCGCATGGCCGGTGGGCGTGGTGGTGCTGAGCACGATGCCGAGATCGGCATGGGTTTTGAGCAGCCGTGTGATGAGTTTTTTCGCAACACCGACTTCGCCAACACTCACGGCATGCACCCAGAAGCGTTCGCGTTGGGGCAAGGTGTTGATCGCCTTTTTCGTGTCCTCATCGAAGCAACCCACGCGTTGCGCGAGATCGCGCCAACGGCCGTTGCGGCGGCGCATTTTCACGATGGCACCGGGCAGCATGCAAACGAAGCCGAGGGGCAGCGCTAGGTTGTAGAGAGTGAGGCTAAGGGCTTTCGATGCCATGCGGAAGTTTGCGCAGCCAGACGATGCGGGTGGAGCTGTAATTGCGGTCGGTCAGCACCTCCCAGCCGGGCCAGCTTTTCGTTTCGCGGTTGAAGTGGTGACTTTCGAGAATGAGGTGGCTCTCCGCATGCAGCAGCGCGGGTAGGGCTTCATCGGCGAGCAGTTTCGCGACGAAATCCGTGTCCGCATCGCAATGCGTGTAAGGCGGGTCGGCGAAGATGAGGTCGAACTGCTTGCCATCGCGTTGCAGCAGCGGCAGGAGGCGGAAGACATCGCTGTGGCGCACGGTGGCACCGGTAAGCTTGGTTTTGGCGATGTTGCGGCGGATCACGTCGCAAGCACCTTTGTTTTCATCCACCATCATGGCAGACGCGGCCCCACGGCTCAGGCATTCGAGGGCGATGGCCCCCGTGCCGGCGAAAAGATCGAGCACATGCGCTCCAGGAACGAGTTCACCGAGCATCGAGAACACAGCCTGCCGCACACGATCCTGCGTGGGCCGTGTGACGGTTTTTGGGACTTCAAGGGCTAGCCCGCCTGCGGTGCCGGAGATGATGCGCACCCTTTTCCTTTAGCGGTGAGAGGTGGGGATGCAAGGCGGGTTCTTGGTCCGCAGTTGGAGCTTATTCGGCTCTGGCGATGCGATTCCATGGCCCGCTGCCAGATCAGCCAGCAAACGCTGACGAAGGCACGCCCGTGGCACCTGGACGGCAGACGAAGAGACGTCCTGCGAGAGGTTCTTCCAATCCGGGCTTGAGGCCGGTGGTGATGTAAAGATCCTGCAAATCAGGCCCACCGAAAGCGCAGGCAGTGGTTTCGATGCAGGGGAAGTCGATCTGCTGCTCGACTGTCTTCGTGGCGGGGTCAAAACAGACGACCTTGGCTCCGTGGCAGAAGGCGATCCACAGTCGATCCTGATTGTCGATGGTCATGCCATCGGGAACGGAGGTGTCGGCGCTGGTGTCCCAGATGACGCGCTCGTTGGTGATGGCGCTGGTGGCAGCGTCGAAGTCGAAGGCGCGGATTTTTTTGCTGGGGGTGTCGATGTAGAACATCGTGCCGCCATCACGGCTCCAAATGATGCCATTGGAGTTGGTGACGGGAGAAAATTTCTTTTCCACACGGAGGTCGATGTGCAGGCAGTAGAGCGCGGCGGCTGGCTGCTTCTTCAGATTGATGGTGCCAGCCCAAAAACGACCGGTGGGATCGCATTTGCCGTCGTTGAAGCGATTGTCAGCCAGATCCGGCTCAGGATTGGCGATGGGGGTGCTGACGCCAGTGTCTTCATCGAGGAAGAAAAAGCCGTCATCTCCGGCCCAAACGAGGCCGCCTTGGACACGCGGCACCACGGTGCCGACACGCTGGCCGACGTTCCAGATTTTTTCCTCACCCGTGGCGGGCGTGAAGGCGAGGATCTTGTGCGACTCGATATCGACGTAGATGAGGCGGTCTTGGTGCCAGATAGGGCCTTCGCCCCAGACGGAAACGTGGTTGGAGATGGGTTCGGGTTTTACCATGAAAGAGGTCAAAGTTCTGAGTTCAAAGTTCTGTGTGCTACTGCAGGTAGATTACGACGACGCCGGAGGAAGGGCCGGAGGGGGAGAAATCGTTGCCAAAGCCGACGGTCTGAATCTTGGAGGGGTCGAGTTCGAGCTCGATCAAACGCTGGCGCACGGCCTGAGCGCGACGTTCGGAGAGGGAGCGGGCGTGGTCGTGCGGGAGGTCGGGCTGCGCGTATCCGGCGATGAGCAGACGCGTCTTCTTGTTGCCGCCCAGTTCAGAGACGACGCCACGGATAGCACCTTCATGAGCGCCTGAGAGCTTGAAGCCATCGCCGTCAAAGACGAGGGCGGGGCAGGCGGGCTTGAGATTCGCCCCCAGCGGTGAGGTGTGGCCCTCACGTGGCCCTAGGGCATAGACGATGGCTTCAGAGGCAGGTTGGGTCAGAAAGGAGAGACTGGAACAGGAGGAGAGGAGGGGGAGAATGACGAATGCCGAATGCCGAGTGACGAATGAGGTCAGGACATTCACGCGGGCTGAGATGGAATGGAAATTCGTCATTCTGATTTCGTCATTCGACATGGTTCACCTCATCCATCGTGGTTCAGAGATGCGACCATAGCCTTTGAGAATCTGGCGGCGGCTGCCGCTGCGCACGTCATGCACAAACAGACCGCCATGCTGCACATAGGTGATGAACTGGCCGTTCGGACTCCAGGAAGGATGCTGTGCGCCACCACCTTGGATGATGCGTGAGCTGCCGTTGGGGTAGGGCTTGATGGCGACCGCCCACTCGCCGCTTTTGCGTGTGGTGAAGGCGATCTGGCGGCCATCTGGCGACCATTCCGGGTCAGTACAAAAGTGGTAGCCTGTGCGCCAGCGGAAGAGCCGGGAGGGATCGCCCTCTTTCTGCGGCACTTCGACGATGTTGAGCTTCGGCCCGTTGCCGTCGTCATTCGAAAAAACGATCTGCTTGCCTTCAGGATGCCAGGAGGGGCTGGCAGGCGCACCGATGGAGTCGCTGATGCAGGAGGCGGTGTTGGTATTGAGATCGCTGACGAAGATCTCTGGATTGCCGATGAAACTCATCACCACGGCGAGGTGGGTGCCGTCCGGGGAAAAAGCCGCGCCGAAACTGGTGCCTGGCGTGTCGGTGACGCCGCGCTCCCAGCCGGCGTGCAGATCAAGCAGGTTCACCACTGGAAAACCGCTGCTGTAGCCGGTGAAGGCCACGAGAGAGGAGTCTGGCGAGAGGGTGGGGGAGACCGCGCCGTGCCGGTCATGCGTGACTTGATTGACCTCTCCGCCGTCGGCATTGCAGATGTAGATCTGCCTGCGCCCGGAGCGGTCGCTGACAAAGACGATGCGGCTGGTGGCCAGTCCAGGGCGGCCTGTGATGGTGAAAATCACATCATCGGCAAAGGCCTTCAGGTTTTCATCCAAACCAGGCGCAGCGTAGGTGCGCTGGAAGAGTTCCTTACCTTTCACGTCCATGAGACGACCGTTGACCCGCCCTCCGCTGGAAGAGCCGCTCAGGGTGAAGTCCGCCTTCTCATCTGGCCCTGCCACGAAAAATTCACGCGAGGCCAGCAGCTCCTTCCGCAAGGCCGACTCCGCACTGGCCCCGGTGCCGCCGGTGAACGGGCTGACGCGAATGCGCGTCATGGTTTTCTGCGGCGTTTCTTCTGCTTTTTTACCGCCGAGGCTAGGAATGGCTCTGACCCATCCTTTGAGCGTGCCAAAGATGCCACCGCGTTCCTCAGCCTGCGCGCCAGTGAAGGCGAGCGTGAGGAGGAGTACAAGGGCGCGTGGGTTCATGCGGAGCGATCAGGGGAGCAGCAGGAAGTTCAACTCAAGATCGTAGCTCTCTTTGGAAAAATTTGAAGGCAGTGTGACGGAAATTTTTTTTACCTGGGCGGCGGCCTGGATGATGGACTGGTCAAGATCATGCGAGCCGGAAAATTTGCTCATTTGTGATTTCAGCACGGTGCCGTCGCGTCCGATGGAAATGTTTAGCCGCGCCTCACGCTGCGCAGAAGGCACCACGGTGATGGGCGGAGCGATCCAATGGGTCAAAAAGGCGGCATTCAGTGCCTCATCGACGGCATCGAGATTGATCTCCTCGTCCGTTTGGGCAACTCCAGGGGCCACCACCACGGGTGCAGTGCGCAGGGTGTTTAGGCGGGCGATGTCGAGAAGTGTGGGACTGGACATTGGCGGCGCAGGCGCGCCTGGCGCAGTTGTGGGACGTTTTTTTTCCAACATGCGGCGCAGGGTGATGCTGCGGTTCGCCGAAGGCTTGGGAGTTGGTGTGGCGGGAGCAAAAAGTGGTGCCCCTACTGGGTTGGGCACGGGTTCCATGCGAGGCGGCTCAGGTGGCGCGGCGACGAGGACCGCCTTTTGCACCGCCTCTTCTTTGACCGCCTGTGGCGCGGATTTGGGGACGGGCAGAGGCTTCGTTTTTGATTCGTTCGCGGCCACGACTGGTGATGAGGCAGGCACAGGCGCGAGTGTGGCTGATTTGAAATCCGAAGGCTTCATCCAGGTGAGCCGTGGCTCCTTGAGGTTGGCGGAATAGTCTCGCCAGCACCACCAAAGGCCACCTCCGAGCGCCACATGCAGCGTCACGATAAGAAACATCGACGCCGAGATCGGCTCCAGCGTGGTAGGGCGGCTGCGTTTCATGGCGCGTCAGGGATCGTCCGCGTGGGTCGTCACGGCGGTTTTCTGAATTCCGTTTTCTTCGAGCACGCCCATGATTTCCACGAGCTGCTGGACCGATAAATCGCGGTGGATACGCACTTCCACCCCGGCATCCGGTGTGCGTGTGGCGATCTGTTTCAAAGAGAAGGGCAGGGCGGCACGCGCCAGCATCGCGCCGTTCAGGGTCACGGAAAGATCACGGTTCACGAGGAGCGTGTTTTTTTCAGCGGGGGCGGCGGTGGTCGAAGGTGCGGATGATGGGGCGGCTGGAAGCCATGCGGGATTGGTTTTCATCAACGGCGCGGCCAGCACGAAGACAAACAGCAAAACCAGCACCACATCCAGGAAGGGGGTGATGCTGATCTCGTTGATCAGGCGAAGCTGACGTTGGTTGGAGATGCGTTTCATGCGCGCGCGGCGATGACGTGCAATGGACCTGCGCCCACACCGCTGAAGGTCGGCATCGTTGGCACGCCCAGTGATCCCATGCTGGGCAGCGTCTCGTTGGTGAAGCGATGATCCACAAATGCGCGGTCCAACGCTGCACTGAGCTCGCTGGCGAAATTATCCAGTCGCACCACCATGCCGCGGATGCGGTTCACCAGCCCGTTGTAGCCCAGCAGGCTCGGAACTGCCACCAGCAGGCCCAGAACGGTAGTCACGAGTGCGGTCGTTACGCCCGGTGCCAGCGCGGCGAGGGTCGCGTCAGTGCTGGTCATGGTGCTAAACGCATCCAGTAGGCCCCAGACCGTGCCTAACAGGCCCAACAGGGGAGCAGCGCTCAAAGCCGTGGCCGCCCATCCCATGCGCGCCTCCAGTCGCAGTGCCGCCTCGGCCACGCTGCGCTCCATGGCGTTTTGCACCGCGCTCATTTGGGAGGGCGTGATGCGCCCCGCCCCTTGCAACCGCACCTCAAACTTGTCCCCCGGCTCGTCTTCTCCGAGAAGATACCATGACAGCTCACGACATGCGGCGTGGTAAATATGATAAAACGCGGCGAACTCGTGATGCTCGCGCTTTTGAAACATCTCCAGCGGGTGATTGCTCTCACGGAACTCCCGAAGGAAGGAAAGGTTCGCGCGTTGCACGCGGGAAAGCAGCAGCCGCTTGCTCAGGATCACCGCCCAACTGGTGATGGACAGCAGCGCCAGTACGCCGCAGATGATCCAGCAGGTCAGGCTGCCGTGTTCCAGCCCATATCGAAGGCCGGGGGAAAGGAATGTTTCAAGAGGCGGCATCGCAGAAAAAAGTAACGCTAGTTAAAAGACCTGAAAGGTTCGGAGTCAACCTGCGAGTGTGCAGGAGCTTCCAGCCAACTTGGCACTTCGAACATCGAACCTGGAACCTCGAAGGCGAAGCCTTCCTTGCACCCGGCCCGAATCTTGCTCCCATCCGAATCTCAAATCCCAAACACACATACCACAAGATGCCCGTCGCTACCCCCGCTCAATACCGTGCCATGCTCGATGCCGCCCAAAAAGGCGGTTATGCTTATCCGGCGATCAATGTGACTTCCCTCCCCACGATCAACGGTGCGCTCAAGGCCTTCGCGGAGTCCAAGTCAGACGGCATCATTCAGGTTTCCACGGGCGGCGGTGAATTTGCTTCCGGTACTTCTGTGAAGGATATGGCCCTCGGTGCCATTGTTCTTGCCGAGGCCGTGCATCTTCTGGCGGAGCGCTACAATGTCCTCGTGGCCCTTCACACGGACCATTGCCATCCCAAGAACGTCGAGAAGTTCCTCAAACCCCTCCTCGCCGCAACCGCCGCCCGCCGTGCCGCTGGCAAAGGCAATCTTTTTAATAGCCACATGTTCGACGGCTCCGAGCTACCGCTTGAGGAGAACATGAAGGTCTCCAAAGACCTCCTCCAGCAGTGCGCCGCGCTTGACATCATTCTCGAAATCGAAGCTGGCGTCGTCGGTGGTGAGGAAGACGGCCACGACACTTCGGGTGTCGCCAACGACAAGCTCTACACCACCCCTGAGGACATGCTGACCGTGTACGAAACCCTCAATGGCGTCGGTCGCTTCATGTTCGCCGCCACCTTTGGCAATGTGCATGGTGCCTACAAGCCTGGCGCGGTCAAACTCAAGCCCACCATTCTCAAGGACGGTCAGGCCGCCGTCACCGCCAAGTATGGCGCGACTGCAGAGATGGACCTCGTCTTCCATGGCGGCAGCGGCACTCCTCTGGAGGAAATCCGCGAGACTCTCGACTACGGCGTCATCAAGATGAACATCGACACCGACACTCAGTACGCCTTCACCCGCCCCATCGTGGACCACATGATGAAGAACTACAGCGGCGTCCTCAAGATTGATGGCGAAGTTGGCGACAAAAAAGCCTACGACCCGCGCGGCTACCTCAAGAAAGGTGAACAGAGTCTCTGCGAGCGCATGAAAGTGGCCTGCGAAGACCTCCGCAGCACCGGCAAGACCATCTTCGGCACGGTCTAAGCCTGCGAAGTGCGGATTTTCCAGTTCGCCACACCAACTCCTCACGAGGGCCATGCTTCAGCATGGCCCTTTTGCTTTCAATGGAATCAACGCTGGGATGAGTCGGGGGG
Source organism: Prosthecobacter sp. (assembly GCA_044355475.1). GTDB lineage: Bacteria > Verrucomicrobiota > Verrucomicrobiia > Verrucomicrobiales > Verrucomicrobiaceae > Prosthecobacter. The sequence goes on along the minus strand of JBIKYB010000121.1, from coordinate 3,305 downwards.
GCAGCGAACTCGGAAGCGCGGTGGTTGCCACTAAAGTGTCTTGGCAATACGCGGCGAATTCGCCTAAAACATGCTGATGAAGGCGCTTTTCTTTCCTCTAATCATCCTCGTGGTAGTTTCACTCGTCTGGCTTGTGGACGCTGCCAAAGCTGCTCCAAAGGCGTCCAGCAGCGGTCCCTTTGTCGGCGGCGGCTGGATCGATCTCACGCACGAATTTTCCGCCGATTCGCTCTACTGGCCGACGGCGCAACGCTTCCAGCTTGAGGTCGAGTCCCGTGCTTTCACAGACCGTGGCTACTTTTACGCTGCGAACCGCTACCGTGCCTCTGAGCATGGCGGCACGCATGTGGATGCACCGATCCATTTCGCCGAGAAGGGTCAGACCGTGGATCAGATCCCCATTGAGCAACTGATCGGCGCAGCGGTGGTGATCGATGTCTCCACCAAAGCCGCTGAAAACGCCGATTATCAGGTCACAGTGGCCGATTTCGAGGCTTGGGAGAAAGAGCATGGCCACATCCCTTCGGGAGTCATTGTTCTGTTGCGCACGGGTTTCGCGCGCTTCTGGCCGGAGGCAAAGTCGTATCTCGGCACCGACCAACGTGGCGCGGAAGCGGTGCCGAAACTGCATTTTCCCGGCTTGCACCCCGACGCTGCACGCTGGCTTATCGCCAATCGCCCGATCAAGGCCATCGGTCTCGATACGGCGAGCATTGATTACGGTCAGTCCACGCTGTTCGAGAGCCACCGCATCCTTTTGGGAAAGAACATTCCCGCCTTTGAAAACGTGGCCGCGCTTGACCAACTCCCGGCCACGGGGGCCATAGTGCTGGCGCTGCCGATGAAAATCAGAGAAGGCAGCGGTGGCCCGTTGCGCATCGTCGCCTGGGTGCCGAATAAACTCTGAACCATGGCCACCGAGATCGAACGCAAATTTCTCCTGATAGAGGGCCGGTGGAAACAGGGCCTGGAAGGTCGGCGAATGACGCAGGGGTATCTCTCCCGTGATCCCGACCGCACGGTGCGCGTGCGCATCGTGGGAGAGAAGGCTTTCATGACGATCAAGAGCCGCCGCATGGGCATCTCCCGCACGGAGATCGAGTTTCCCATCGCACTCGATCATGCGCGTGACCTGATGGCGCTTTGCTTCCAGCCAGTGATCGACAAAACACGGCATGAGGTGATGCACGAAGGCATGCTGTGGGAGGTGGACGTTTTCCACGGTGCGAACGAGGGCCTCGTTGTGGCCGAGATCGAACTGCCTGCCGAGGACACACCGTTCTCACGACCGGACTGGATTGGTGAGGAAGTTTCCCAAGACCCGCGTTACACGAATTCACGCCTATCGGAGCAGCCGTTTCAAAGCTGGAGTTGAGAGTCTGAAGACCTGAGCCTCGAATTTTTCAACGCTGAGACACAAAGCTCGCAGAAACTCCAAAACTCTTTCATCTCTGTACAACGGCTTATGGCCTGAAAGGCACCAGATAGTCGTACGGAGCAGTGCCTCCGACGCGGTAGAGCACATAGCCTGCCTTGGGGGCGGAGATTTGAATCCATGAGGCGTCGGGATCCTGCGCATCTTTGGACACCATGGGCACCACTTGGTTTCTGTCTCCCGCGACTGCTTTGCCTGCCAGCGTCACTTGGGTGCCCTCCGTCAAGCTGCCGAGTCGCTTGCCGTCCGTGCCGGGTTTGCTGCGGATGATCAACCCTACCGGAGCGTTGACCTTGTGGATGCGCGGCACCGGCTCATTAGCGAAGGCGAGGGTGGCGGTGAAAAGGAGGGTGAAAACGGCAAAAATCAGGAGGCGTTGCATGGTCGCGTGCTGTCCGCGTCCCGTGCGCGAACTCAAGAAAATTCTTCAGCCACAAGGCGCAACAGCCAAGGGAGAGTGATCTTTTCACAGGCCTTTTTTGGGCACAACAAACTCTTCCAATGCCTATTTTAGCATCTAGTCTGGCGCACCATGAGCATCGGAACCAAGAACCGCCTGAACCTGATCGGAACGACCTGTAAAGCGCACCTGCGGGAGCAATTTGCGGCGCAGGCGGCGCTGGTGGAGGAATTCATCGCTGAGTTTGAAGGAACGGGTAAGAACGCGGATCCGAACGCCTGGGCCAAGTTCACCGATGCGAAGCGTGACAACGCCGAGATGCTGCGGCGCGTGGACGCGGCCTTTGAAACGTGGATGAATCCGTAGAACAGGCGAACCCGCGCACGAGAACGCCTGGCGGTTGCGTATTGGCTGCCACCGCCATGAAATCACTCGCTCTGTTTCTCTGTCTTGCCTCGCCGCTTCTTGCCCAGGACGCGCTCAAGTCGTCGCTGACTTTTCATGCATCGTTCGATGCAGGCCTGAATGCCGACTTCAGCAAAGGCGACATAACCTGCGTGATCAAGCAGGGCAAGGATCTCGTGCCCTGCGTGTTCAACGACGACGTGAAACTCGCCTCGGATGGGAAATTCGGCTCTTGTCTGCATTTTCCCAAGAAAGGCGTCACGCGGCCGCAATTCTGCGGTGTGAACGTCTTGGGCTACAACGACAAAAGCTGGAGCGCCACGGTGTCCACCTGGCTGAAGCTCACACCAGACGAAGACCTTGAGCCGGGCTACTGCGATCCGGTGCAGATCGTGGGGGATGATGGCAAGAAGGGCTTTATTTTCCTGGAGTGGTCGAAGGATGAGACACCGCGCTTCTTCCGCTACGCCATCCGCCCCTTGTTTGAGATTTGGAACCCAACGAACGTGCAGTGGGCGGACATACCCTTTGAAAAACGGCCGATGGTGCAGGTGGCGAACGCGCCCTTCAGCCGTGAGGCCTGGACGCATGTGGCCTTCACGCTTTCAAACGTGAACAACAAGGCGGCGAAGCCGGGCGGCAGCCTCTTCATCAACGGCAAGCTGCAAGGCCGCATCGAGAACTGGGATTTGCGCTTCGGCTGGGATCCCGCAAGCGTGGCCCTGGTGCTGGGAGCTTAGTATGTGGGCCATCAGGACGATCTGGCCGTTTTTGATCGTGCTTTGACCGACGCGGAAGTGGAGCAGCTCTTCAAGCTTGAAGGCGGTGTTGCAATTTTGCGATGATGTGACTGGATTTAGAGCATTTTAAATAATACTATAACCGCAAGAGGCAAAATAACCCATCGCATCCTTGGCTGTGATTTTTGAGAACGCTTTGCTGATGGCTGCATCGAGTTCTTCGGGCGTGCGTGCTTCATAGCTGCGCAGCAGTGCCTTGATCTTGCTCCACATTTTCTCGATCGGGTTGAGATCCGGCGAGTAGGCCGGCAGGAACTTTACCTCG
>JBIKYB010000184.1:0-9870 GCA_044355475.1 Prosthecobacter sp. | reverse complement strand
GCCACCAATCCTGCCTCTTTACCTGCTAATTCAAACCCAAACCCAAAACGAAACCGATATGAAACTGTTCAAACTGATCGCCAGTCGTGCTGGCCAAGTGCTCTTCGATGACCGTGTGGAGGCTGACTCCCCGCGTGAGGCCCGCGAGCAGATGAAAGCCCTGCTCGGGCTGCAATCACTCACTGGGGTGGTCTATGCGATCACCGAAATCCCCATCGAACTCATCCAGAGCATCGTCGATGCGAAGCTGGCGGAAGCCCTGCAGCGGGTGCGCAGCGGCCAGCCACCGGCCAGCATGGAGCAAATGATCCGCCCCATTGCGAGTGCGGCAGTCCGGGAGCAACTCGCCACGTTGCGCACGGTGCAGCCGGATGATCCACCCGCAGGGCCGCAGCGCTTCGACGCGTTCACGCCAGCCGACCAGATCATTGGCACGACCACGATGCCGCAGCCACGGCGCAAGCGCGTCAGCGTGACCACCAACGGCACGCTGGTGGATTGGAAGGCGGTGAAGCGGCTGTATCGCCGCACCGGTTCCATCAAGCAGACGGCGGTGCAGTTCGAGCTGTCGATCAACTCCGTGAAGGCGCGCATCCGCCGGGAGGGCTGGACCCATGAGTGATCGTCTCTCCATCACCAAGTATGGTTCGCGCTACTGGGCCGTATGGCTCGACGGCGAACTGCTGGCCGTCACGCTCTACAAGAAGGGCGCACGGGCCATCACGGCTGCGATTACGACGCTCTCCACGCATCACGGAAAGGAGGTCCATCATGGCATCCAAGCCGCGTGAACGTGCCCTCAAACAAGCTCCGGCCTTATCCGTGCAGTCGCCGATGAACTGGCGACCGCGTACGGCGGAGGATCTGATCGGCCAGGCCCGCCGAGTGGCGCTGGCGCAGGCGAACAAAGCGAAGCGCCTCGCCAGTGATCCATCGGCCACGATGAAGCTGCTGCTCTATGGTCCGCCGGGCGTGGGCAAGACCAGCGTGGTGGAGTTGGTGGCGCTGCAACTGGCAGGCACGCCGCTCTCCATTGAGGACTACAACGGACGCGAGGTGACGGTGGACCTCGTGCGCGAGTGGATGAAGCAGCTTCCTTATGGCAGCCTGTTCAGTGCCTGGTCGGTCAAGATCGTCAACGAACTGGACCGTTGCTCGAGGGAAGCGCAGGACTTGCTGCTCACCTACCTGGACCGCCTGCCACCGGGCCGCGCGTTCCTCGGCACGAGCAACCTGCAATTGGACCTGCTCACCGAGCGGTTCCAGACGCGGTTCCAAGCCATCAAGCTGCTGCCGCCGACCACGGAGGAACTAGCGGCGTTCCTGAGCACGCACTGGCCGGTGCCTGCATTCACGGCCTCACAGATCGCCGTGGGCAGCGGCGGCTGTGTGCGAGCCGCACTCGCCGATCTCGAATCCTTCCTCGACCACACACCCTGAACCCGAACCAACGAACGACCATGAAACACATCCAACAAATGATTGATCAACACGGCGGCTTTGAAGCCGTCCGCACTCGCTACCTCCGTCTTGAGAACCCGCCGTTCATGCGGCTGGTGATCGAGGTGATCGGCGGCCCATATCCCAACGGCGCGTATGAAGTGAGCGTGGCCCACTACGCCGAGCAGAACGGTGATGCCATGCGTGATCCCGAGATCACGTTCCTTGTGGCTCCTGCGGAGCAAGGCACCACGTGGACGCCGCTCACCTTCGAGAACAGCTACCTTGGCTGCTATCAGGTCGTCGCCCAAGTCGCATCAGCGGGAGTCATCGAGCCGCGAGAGCCCGCGCTCATGCGTGATTTGCGCGACTTCGCCACCCAGTGGGACCGCAACCTCAAGCAGCAGGGATTCATGGCCGTGTTCGAGCGCCAATATGGTGGTCAAAACGGTGCGACAACGGCAGTCACGGTGACGAGGCCAAGGGGAGATTGGCTCAATGCTGATTCATGAACCTGAACCCATCCCTCCACCCATGAGCAAGAAAGACATGATCGAACAACTGCGCCACCGCCTTGCCAGCAATGACCGCTGGGCACTGCGCGCCCTGATGCGCATCTACCAGAACCAGACCGCCGACGAGCAGTGCCGAGAAACCACCATTGAGCGCAACGGCATCGGGTTCACCGGACCTGATGCAGAAATCCTGACCAGCTTCGCCCGCCAGTATCAAAGGCGCGGATGCCTCAGCCCCAAGCAGATGATCATCCTGCGCCGACGCATCCCAGCCTATGCACGCCAGATCGTGCAAGGCAGCGACACCACACGAATCGAAGCGGCACTTTGCGGCACTGCAACTACGCAAGCTGCGGAGCACCGCGCCTGAACCCAAACACCCCACCACCATGCCCACACGAACCGCCCCTGAAATTGAACTGCCACCCGATGCTGCCACCGCCGATGACCATCGTAACCCGCGCCGCCGCAGGAGGGATCGCGATGAAGAGGAACCCGCCCCTGACGTCGGCCACCTCGTGCAGCCAGAGGCGCGCCATGAACTCGACAAGTTGATCCTGCATGCGGAAGTGAAGATGGACATTCTGGCCGGTCTGCGAGCGCTGGAGATCCGTGCTGATCTTGACCGCATTTGGAACCTGAGTGCCATCCAACCTCAGGAAGGAAAGTGCATTTTGAACTTCTACGGCCCACCGGGAACGGGTAAAACTCGTGCAGCTCTTGGCATCGCGTTGCGGCTGCGGAAGCCGCTCTATCAGGTGGATTACAGCGCGGTGATTTCCAAATACCTCGGCGACACCGCCAAGCACATCAAAGCAGCGTTCCAATCCGCGCGTGAGCATGACGCGGTGCTGTTCTTCGACGAGGCCGACAGCCTGCTCTCCAAGCGCGTATCGACCGGTGAATCCTGCTCAACCAGCATCAATCAGAACCGCAACTGCCTGATGCAGGAGTTGGACCGCTTTGACGGCGTGGTGATCGTGACCACCAATCTGTTCGAGAACTACGACCCCGCGCTGCTGCGCCGCATTCAGCGCCACATCAAATTCCGCCTTCCCGATGCCTCCATGCGCAGGGAGTTGTTCGCCCTTCATCTCCCCAACCCCGATCGGGTGAAGGCTGATTACGCGGTTCTCGCGGAGCTATCGAAGGGACTTAGTGGCGGGGACATTCTCAATATTTGCGTGAATGCGATTCATGCAGGCAGCACGGATGCGGATTCGTCGAAGTGGCAGGTGACGCAGGCGATAATGGAGCGCGAGATTGCGAAGGCTAAGAAGGCCAAGGCTGAGCACTCGGGGGAGAAGGTCAAGAGCCGGAGGAAGATTGGGTTTCGGTAAAACCAACTCACTTCCCGAGCTGCAACCGCTGCGCGAAGTAGGCAGGCAAACCGGCATCTATAATCGCCTGCTGAGCACCGATGATGTCATAAGATAAGCGCCGCCATAAAATGTCCTGCGTCTCACGACGATAGATAGCGTAGCAGGCGCGTTCATCGCGATCACGCGGCTGACCAACCGATCCAACATTCACCAGACATTTTCGGCCAGGCCTCAAGGCTTCGATGGAAGTGATGTCCATGGCTAATGATTCTCCTTCCACCCAGAAAGCCGGGCGATGAGTATGGCCAATGAAACACACCGGACTGACCTGATGAATGAAGTTTTGTGCGGCCATATCTGGCATGAGCACATACGGCCAATCTGAAGGGCGATGCAGAGATGAATGGACGGCTTCGTAGTCGCTACCTTTGAGTGTGAACGGCAGATTGGCTATCCATTCGGTTTGATCCGCATTGAGAACGGACCGTGTCCAAGCCATTGAAAGGTGAGTGGCATCCGCAACAGTGTCTAGCTTTTGACCAGAGGTCACCATGTCATCGTGATTGCCTCGCACGCATTGAAACTCGTGCTCCCTGAGCAGGTCGATGCATTCCACAGGACTCCCTCCGTATCCTACCACATCACCGAGACAAACCCGTTCAGTGATGCCTTGGTCAGTAATGTCCTTCAGCACCTCGCGCAGGGCATGGGCGTTGCCGTGAATATCGCTGATGATCGCCACTGAATTATTCATGCCTGCACCTACTGGTTGCTGCAACAATCGTCAACCTACCCTATCCAGAGCGGGTGCAGGCTGATTACGCGATTCTCTGAGGCCAAGGCGCAAGCTAGCGAGCGAGTCACTTCCAGTGATTCCACGCTTTCATTGTCATGTCCTGCCCAGCAAGAGCGTGGAACCGTCAAGAACTCCGATTGGGTGGCCTCTTTGCAGCGGAAACATCGGGAGCAGACGCGGCTCGCGTCCTAAGTTTGGATAGATGACCTGATAATGGGATTGCGACGGACCTTTTTCGAGCCTTTGACTTGCCTGCCGCCAGAGCCAGTGAACCAATAGTGCTGATCCAACCCCGGCCAACGGCCCCAGCAAACTGGTGGAGAGACCCGCCGCCTTTGCCATGCAGCCAACCGTCGTTGAAACCGCCATTCCTGCTGCCCCTGCCGCAGCATTCCGGGGGACTTCCGCTAATCCTTGCCCTGTCAAAAGACTGGCAGCCGTGCCAGCCAGAGCACCAAGACCAATGGCCTGACCGAGAGCAGGCAGAAAGACACTGGAGGGCACCCCCAAGGAGGCGATCACGGGATCCGTCATGGCTCGCCAGGTCGTGACGGCACCTACGCCTAGATCACCTAGGCCGGCAAGGATCACGACAGGATTTGGCCAATAGATCCCCGCCGTAACTTCGAGCGCACCAAAAGCCAGGTGCTTTCCCGCTGAAAGTAGCGTGTGTGGTATGGCATCAGAAAAGGCACCCAGCACACTGCTGCCGCTGGTGACAATGGCGAGTGATCCCCCGAGTATCTTTGGCAGGTTCACCGTCATGAATTCCTGGACCCACATTTTCGGCAGACCCAGACCTACCAGTTTTTGACCCAGCACGGTGGGCAACAACGGATTCGGAATACCAGTTCGGGTGAGTGAATCCATTCCCAAATGGTGAAGAAATTCTCCGAATTTCAGCTTCGGATTCACCAGCACCTTGATGCCATCCTCGAACAGATGATGACCGTGGGCCAGGCGGTGCCAGGGCCCTTTGACGGCACCGCCAAGGGCGGTTGCGCCGGTATCCATCCATCGGCCAGTCAATCCAGGAATGTGTCGGGCCGCATGAAAGGCGGTCATTGTCTTCATCGGATAGACGGAATTGACCACGGGGGTGGCCACGCTGCCCAGCGAGACGGACGACAGTTGCCCGAGTCCTAGATCGGCCTGGCTTGACCACAAGGGTGTGACAAAACGGGTGGGCTGCATCATTGCCGGGAGGATTTGGATTTGAGTCGAAACATTGCGCTAGAAGCTTGGTGTCAATCGCCTCGGAGTGCCGTCTTGGCCTGTGATACTATGTCATTTGCCCATGACTCCAGTGCCGGTCGGACGTCGCAGTGCCATCTCTTAATGAGCCTCTTCCCGGCCAACCGACGCGTGACCATCTTGCCAACAGGTCGAACGCACAGGCCGGTGGCAACCGCCGAGGTTAGCGTGATTCCCCATCCCACAGGGCCGGTTGCCAACCCGAGAACTGTGGCCACTTTTGCCGCTAGCGTAATATCAGCCGTGGTTTTCCAAATCCAGAATCCGCTCGTAGCCGTGCCCACCACAATTCCTGATACGGCTGGGGCGACAAACGCAACTCCCAAGTAAACCGCGAGCATCTCGGTTGCGGTTCGCCCCAAAAGGATAGCCTCGGGAAGCGCTCTGGCAACGAATCCAGGTCCAATCTTGGTCGCCGATGACTGAATGTCACGCAAGAAGCCAAGTTTGAGGATTTCTAGGCGACTGCCGAAAGATTCTACAATTGCCGTCACAGTGTCGCTACGGGAGACATCCTGGCAATAAATGGCAGCGAAGAATTCATGCTCAAGCTGACGAAGATCGATCTGAAACTGCTTGAGTGGATAATTGAATTGTTGATCCATTTCAGCCTCGCCTGGAGGGATGCTCTGGGTCGAGATGAGGGAAGTGGCGGTAATGGGAGTGTGTGGTATTGTGTCCATACCCCTTGGAGGCAGGCAGCAGAATGGATTCCGCGCTTTTCTGAATTATTTTTTGACCGCGTCTCCCGGCGGCTGCTACTCTGGCTTTATGTCGAGTGACTTAAAACCACAGGAGGAGCATCGCCAGCCGCCGTCCTATGAGCAGAGCCGTGCCAAGCGAATGGCAAATCTTTTGACCACGTGCCTGGATGTCAGTGTGGGTGCAGTGTGGTGGGTCAATGAGGACATTCTCAAGGAAAGACTGCCACATTACGACCAAGACAGCACTCGCGAGGGACATCCTTGTGTTTCACTGCGCACCGGCCCAGCACGCAGTCTATACGACAATGTTCCCATGCTCTTTGGGACGAGCGGCGGCCAGGGACCGGTGGTGGCGCGTGGCCTGACAAAAGGCTCCCCTAATTATGCCACTTCCTTTGGGGAGATCATCCAACCCGCCCGTTTGACAGTTTGGGAATATGTCGGCAGGAAACGCCGCTCAGAGGATGAGCTTGAATCCAGCACCAAGGACACCAGTTGGCGTGTTCGACCCAACGCTTGGAAGCCGCGCTTCAACGACTCGGAAATGGCCGCACTGGAAGAATGGCAAGCGTCGCACACTCAACGTCGCAAATAAACATGAATGACCTAGAACCATGGCTGGAGTGGAAAGAGCTCTGTGCATTGGAAAAATGCAGCGCGGCAACGTCTGAAATTTTGATGGGTTTTCTTCATAGTCGTCTGCTTGGCTATGTTCGTGGTCTGGACACCAACTTTGATCTGCCGAAGGACCCAAAGTATGCTGGCACTCTATTTGAGTTTAAATATGCGCACGGTGTAAAACGCAGCGGGAAGACCTACAAAAAATGGATATTCAGCTCAGGGAGTTCACAAAACGAAGTGGATTTTTCTACGGTTGCTGGACGTGCTGCACGGCTCATGTTGAATATTGCGCGAGAGGTCACATGCTCTAAACGTAAAAGACATGGCGTTAATGAACAGTCTTCAGAGGTCTCCGCAGGAGACGCTGGCGACCAAAATAAATACGAAGAATGGACTCGAGGTTCTATGCCAGACGCAACGTTTTTCGTCTGGCTAAATCAGGTTGCTGAAGTTGCAGCGAAAGAGGCGGTGCTCCTGTTTGACCAATGCACCGAACGTGAGCGCTGGGTGCTCAGCGCACGCGCCTCGGGCATTGAGTTGACTGATCCCGCCTTGCACAGCTCTACTGGACTGAAGAAAACGGCGCTCTATGAAACAGAGCGCAAACTTGATGAGCGAGTGACTCGGCACATGCGGCGAGAGTTCCCGGAAGAATGCCCTGAAGATTTCGCTCTCCTGGTTCGGGCAACGATAGAGGCACTGGTATGCCTGGCGTCTGAAAATAATGGCGGAACGGCCACCGCTGAAAGCCTTCAATAGGTAGATACAAAGATCATGAAGAAGCTGCCACCACGCCCGATCACCCAATTGCCCACTCCCCAGCGTGAGCACCTCAGTGCGTGGCTGCATGAGTGGGAGGTTGAATTGCAGTTACGCAAGATGGATGACGACGCCTCTTTGGAACAACTGCCTGAAGGTGCTATGAACGGAACGCCGTTGGATGAGCCGGTCTGTGTCGGTGAGATCAGGCTCCTGGCACCGCATCTGCTGCCTCCTGGGCAACGGCCAGTGTATGTCTTGGTGGTGTCCAAGTGGGACAATGATTGGAAACTGGTGACTCCCTTCTCGCAGTTCCCTTTGCCAGCCACACAGGGCGAGTTGTTGACCCTGCGTAGCGAAGGACCATGGCAGGTTCTGCAAGTTTGGAATTCACGCACTCTGCCGAATGAAGTCATCGCTGAAAGCTGGGTGGCAGACACCGCTTCCGAATCTTTGTTGGATGAAGCCTGGGCAGTCTTCAGGCATGTCACGTTCAGCGCTGAACTCCCTGACGAACTCTCTTCGAGGATCGGTCCGCCGGTTCTCCAGCCCCATGACCCGAGAATCAAGTACCAAGAAATGGAGATGGCTCTGCTGTCTGGTCTTGCCAGGGAGGCTTTCAAAGCTGCTGAACTTTTGGTCGAGAAGGAAAATACATTTGAGTCTCCCTCGCGTCAGCAAATTGAGACGTCTCCAATCGTAAAACCGACAGGACGGCGACTTTGTTACATGCCGTCCTCGCTTTCAGAACTCGCTCTAGCGGCCAGCGGTGAGATTTCACCAACTGCTGTGGAGGTTTTGCTCGTCGGAGAAGCGGGACGCATCGAGCTGTTTGAGCAGATGGGGCAGCCCGGGTTTTATCGGGCACGGGTGATCTCTGACCCGCTGAAGGAACTGGATGGTGCGGTGATTATTTCTGGCGAAGATCAAACACCTCTGGTGCAGCTCATGGCTGCCGCTGGCACCGCCACGTTCAACGGAACCTGCGGAATCCTCGTGCGCCTCGCAGACGGGCGTGTGATGACGCCGCAAAAAGAAGCAGAGTGAGGTGCGTGAGCAAACCATGTCAGCAAGCATCCACCAGCGCGTTTTCAGACAGCCAGGCATGATTCGGCTGGTGTCTCACGATACACTGCTGAGCATCCTCCCGGAAGCCGCACTCAGCGGATGGCTGCCACACTGCCTAGCGGAGCAGATACATCGCGCGTGGCTGCTCCGTGGTGGTGGTGAACGTTTTGAGGTCTTCAAGAGAGTATGGCTTGAACACGGCTTTTCCAAAGAGTTGGCGGAGGCCATAAGCGGCTGGTGCTTTCAGCAGCAGAAGCAAAGATCGTTTGACCTGCCCGAGGCATGGAACGTGGACTCTCAGCCCGCCACGAGAGAAATCCTGCGGCAGCTTCTCGTCTCATGGAAAAACGCCGACGGCATGGTTGTCTTCGTCAGGACAGCGAACGATGCAGCGGTGAATCCTGCCACGGCTCTCCCATTTGAAATCGGGGTGCATGCCCGTGAGATGGGGGCTTATGGCAAAGGAGAAAAACCAAACGGCCTGAATTTGACTCCTGCGATTCAGCGGGCATTCGACATTGCAGTCGCAGCTAAGTGGATACGCGAAGACTGGCACCCTTCGCTCCATTTCAATACACTCATGGGTAGTTGTGACCTTCCGCTGGAAGGGATGAGCGCCTGTCTTCCCATTCTGGCCGCCCTTCGTTTCCGCTCCAAGGGCCGGCGTTTATCACCACTCCACACGGCATTCTCAGGAGTCTTGGGATCGAACGGGAACCTAGAATCCAAAGACTCAGACTCTCCGTGGGAAGCAAAACGCGATTTGATCTGCCAAATCGGCGCACGCTGCATCCTGCCAGGTGACTGGCCGGTGAATAAACCGGTTCAGGATGTCTTGAATGAAATGCTCACTGAACTGAGGGGCGAATACATGCTAGCGGAACGCATTCCGGTCCCGCCACGCGCTAAACCGCAAAAATACTCTTTCGACTCCTACCTGAACGAGAAAAGAACAGGATTTGTAGGCCGCGATTGGCTCTTGGAGGAGGATGAGGGGGAAATTGATCTTTGGCGCTACCACGGTGATGAACGAGCACTGCTCGTCGTGGGTGAGCCAGGTCTCGGCAAGAGCAGCATCGTGGCTCAACTCGTGCATCTTAATCCCGGCGGACAGGTGATTGCCCATCACTGCTGCCAGGCAGACGAGGTCGAAACACTAAGTCCTGATCGCTTTGTCCAGAGCATCGCCGCGATGTTGGCCAGCCAGCTTCCTGAGTATGACGACTGCCTCACAGAGCGAGAGGTCATGGATGCTATGTCTGGAGCGAAGGATGCGGCGACGGCATTCTCACTGGGAGTCATTGAGCCTCTTGGCAGAATCAAAGCTCCGAAAAATGGCGTTCATTTTATTCTCGTTGATGCCCTCGACGAGGCGGTACTTTACAAGGGAA
>JBIKYB010000566.1:0-2640 GCA_044355475.1 Prosthecobacter sp. | reverse complement strand
CGTTCTACAAATTCCGCACACTCGAAAGCAAACGCTTCAGCCCATGATCGGGTGTTTGAATGCTCACCGCAGGATACTTTCACATCATGAAACGTTGCTTGAACACACATCCCGCTTCAGGGTTCTCGCTGGTGGAGGTCACGCTCGCTGTGGCCATCGCCGCCTTGGCTGTCATCACGCTCCTTGGGCTTTTGCCTCAGGGCCTGGAGATGTCCCGTAAAACTGCGATCATCACCAGTAACAGCAACATCCTTGAACAGATTATCCGTGATTTGGAGAACGCCCGCTTCGCCACGCTGCCGGCGGAGGTGCAGAGGAAATACTTCAACGATCAGGGGGCGGAATTGGAGCAGGATTCTAAGGAGATTGTGTTCGTCGTGGAAATTGATCCCGTGGAGCCTGCCACCCTCCCGCAAAGTGAGGCCATCCAGCCTTATCTGAGGCGTTTCATCGTCAGGATCGCCACCAGCGGCAATTCAGATTTCCAGTTTGAGGAAGACAACCGCATGTCCTACACGATTTTCAATCACTTGGTCGCCAAAACCCGCTGATCATTACGTGCCATGATTTATCTTATCACCAGACGCCGCCAAACGCTGACGTGTTGCCCGGGCCTCGTAGGGCGGGGCTTCACCCTGATTGAGTTGCTTGTTTCCATGACTTTCCTGGTCATCCTCATGCTGGTCGTGTCCCAAGTCGTGGGGATTGTTCAGCGCACTTGGGTTCGCTCCAATTCTCGGGTCTCCCAGTTCAGGGAGGCCCGGACCGCTTTTGATGTGCTCACACGCACGCTTTCGCAGGCCACACTGAACACTTACTGGGACAACGAGTTCGACCCCTTGAGCCCCGACGCTGCCGGGCAGGAAGTCAAACGTGCCAGAAATTACATCCGGCAGTCGGAGTTGCAGTTCATCAGCGGCCCCACAGCACAGGTGTTGGACGGTGCTACTGGTGGCGCTGCGAATTATCCAGGTCACGCGGTCTTCTTCCAGGCGCCTCTGGGCATCACCCGTCTGGTTGCTGCCACTAATTCACAGACTAACACGGAAAACATGGTCAACCTCCTTTGTGGTCGTGGTTATTTCGTGGAATGGGGTGATGACCAGCCGTTCCGCCCTCCTTTTTTGAGCCAGTTGAACACGGTTCCCACCCGCCAACGTCTCCGTCTCATGGAATACAGCCCTACTGCGGAGATGAATCGAATTTATGATTCGAGCCTGCGTCCGCTGGTGGACACACAGGTCGGCATCAATAATGGCAAACGCTGGTTTAATGAAGGGACTCATGCGGCTCTCGCGAGTGTTGTTCAAGGCAGCGAGACGGTGGCAACGCGCGCGTTTACACGTCCTGTTGCGGAGAACATTCTGGCTTTGGTGATTTCTCCACAGATGGAGACAACCGGCAATGCTTCGTCCCCGCCGTATTCCATCGCTCCCCAGTATCTGTATGATTCGACTCTGACTACCAATCCCGGTGCCACGGCATCTTCAAGCCCCCAAGGTACTCGGCACCTTCTGCCGCCGATCCTCAAAGTCACCATGATTGCCTTGGATGAGCGGTCGGGTGAATTCTTGTCACGTGATGAAAACGAGTCCATGAGAAACGAAGTGTTGAGCACTACAGCGGGACTGTTCCAAAGCGCTGCCAGCTTTGCCACGGACTTGGATGGCACGGAAGAAGAGCCCGGCACCTTGGAGGCGCTTCTCTTGGAGAACAAACTCACCTATCGGGTTTTCACCACCACCATCGCGCTTAAACAGGCTCGTTGGAGCTTTTGAAATATCAGGAGGCGCTCCGTCAATTTTCGATCTTTATGAAAAGAATTTCGCAGACCAGTGAAAAAGCCAGGCAGGCGTTCAGCTTGATTGAAATGCTCGTGGTGGTTACGATCATTGTGCTGCTCCTGGCCTTCTCCACGCCTGCCCTGATGCGAACCATGCAGGCAACCAGGCTTGCTTCTGTTGGTGATGGGCTCATGGGGGCCATTTCTGAGGCACAGCAGATAGCTTATGCACAAAATGTCCCGGTCGAACTGCGTTTCTTCAGCTACAGCGGAGATTTCGGTGACCTTTCGCTCTTCAGATCCTATCAACTCTTCAAGGTGGTGATTGTCAACGAGGGCACTGGTGCTGCCGCTCAACCAGTTGAGTCCATCGTGCCTACGGGCAACTTGATCAAGCTGTCCGACGGGATCGTGATTGCATCTGATGAGGCGCTTTCTCCGGCGCTTTCGGGTGAAGGAATTGCAGACACCAAGGACGGCGGTGTCACTCCGGGATACTCCGGCGTCAGTGAGGCCACCTATAATGCCATCCGGTTCATGCCTGACGGTTCGTGTCGCAAAGTGGGCGCCACGACCGCCGGACTGGCCGTCCTGACGTTCCAGACTCTCCCAGAAAGCTTTTTCACCGTCACTTACGACATTGGTGTGGAGATTAACGCAGAGAATCTCCCCAAGAATTTCTACACCATCCAGATCGACCCGTTCACTGGCAAGGCCCGCAGCTACAAGCCCGGATTCTGATCCGGCGCTCACCGGTTCTGAAAGGCAGCGCACATCCGCCAACTTTCTGCATGACAGTCGCCTGATCGCCGCTTGAATGGCGCATGGGTGATCTGCCTTCTCTCGCTTTAAGTTTC
>JBIKYB010000183.1:0-9895 GCA_044355475.1 Prosthecobacter sp. | reverse complement strand
CCGAGGTCGAAGTGACCTTCAACAGCAAGGACCGCCCCAAGGCCAGCATCAACCTCCTTCAAGTCGGCAAAGGCGACACTTACTACGATGATGTGAGGCTCTGCGAACTCATCATGGAAGCCGAGGACGACGCATCCAAACTCGTCGGCGACGTGAAACGCGGTGAAAAGATCTTCTGGGAGCATCCCGTGGCCGCCTGCAAAAACTGCCACATGCTCAAAGGCCAGGGCAGCGCCGTCGGCCCCGCTCTCGACGGCATCGCCACGCGCAAAGACACCGCCTACATCCTCGAAAGCCTCGTGAACCCAAACGCGAAGCTTGCCGAAGGCTACACCGCCACACCGATCTCACCCATGCCGCCAATGAACCTCATCCTGAAGCCGCAGGAGTTTGCGGATGTGAAGGCGTTCATCCTTAGCCTGAAGTGAGGCCGCATTCGCGACCTCAGCCCCCAGAGCTTCGCCCTTGCCCCAAAAGCCTGAACCGGAGGATCAATATCCCACTGGATATCCTTTCATGGAATTTTCTTAACGCAGACATGCACAGAGGCAAGATTAAAACCTTCCCTTGTGAACCGTCTTTCCGCCCTGAATACGCCAGTCGTCTTGCATCTTGTTGGCCAGGATGTGTTAACCCATAAAACAACTTTATTTAGCCGCTGGTCCCCGAGACTAAATGTTGTGTTTATCATTCCATATTCACAACTTAGAAACAATGAAGAAGAGCGTGCTGATTTTTGCTGAACATATGATGGTGGGAGAATTCCTCACCACTTTCCTGCAGAGGCATTTTCAAGGTTTCACCATCTTCACTTCCACATCAATGAATGAAGCACGCGAGCTGCTACGCAGCGTTTCGTTCGATCTTGTTTTGACTGATGTTCTCGGCTTTGATCATTCTGTTCTTTCGCTCATCAAAGAGATATCGGTCATATCTCCAAAGACACGCTGCCTCTTGCTGGGCGTCAAGGCCAATCCATCATGGATAGATCACGCACTACGCGCAGGGGCATGCGGCTTCCTCACCAAGACATGCACCAGTGGTGAGATCCTGAAAGCCGTGGATGCATTAATTCAGGGGCGAAGCCACCTGTCACCCGACTTGATTCAAAGCCTGTCCGAATACGCATCAAATGAAAGAATCGGTCACCTGCACAGCGCCCTAAGTCCGCGAGAGCTTGAAATTTTTGTTCAAATCGGCAATGGAAAATCTCTGAAGAAGATCTCAGCGGATCTCAAATTATCCGCCAACACTGTTGGAGTGCATAAACATAATATCAGTAAAAAGACCGGCATCAAGTCCACGGCAAAGATTGCACATTACTGCATTGAGCACGGCCTCCTGAGCAGCGCCGCCTAACTTAGCTTCCACCTGTAAGCCAATAGCTTGCGGCGGTCACACAAACCGCCACCAGCCCAACAGCCTCATCATAAGCGACTTCTTATGCGGAGAACATGACTTTTAGTATTGAATACTCAAAGCATCAAACATTGGATTGGGGTAACACGCCGAGGCAATCGAGGGTTAACCCAACCGAGCAATCGCCTCGGCAAGCCGTCATGTTAAGTTTGAAATTATGATTTTCCAACACTCCTTTGCCCCGCTCCTGAACCCGCGTCAGTTGGATGCCATTCATACGAGCACATCGGATAGTCGAGATCCTCTGGAAATTCATGGTTTGGAAGATGCCTGCGCTTTACTGGGAGGCACACATGCCTGGGTGACGCGCCATACCGGTGACAGTTGCCAACTCGTCAACCATTTAGGCTCCGCCCTGGAGATCGATTCCTTGCTGAACGCCCTTATCGTGCATGCAGCACAACACTCACATGAAAGGCCCGTGCTGGTGGTGCGCTGGAAAGAAGCCACCCTCATGTGCGCCAGCCTTTCAACGCAGCAGGAGGCGGATGGCTGCACCTACATGCTCAGCATGCTGTTTGACGGTCAGTTTGAACTGACTTCGCGTCTGGCGGGTTTCGTGGACGACCTGCGCTGCAACATGCAGGCAATGATCAGCCGGCAGCTTGCGATGCAGGCAATGATCAGCCGACAGCTTGCGAATCAAAGAATGGAATCGGATCAGGCATCGGGAAAACAAACCATTTCCTGCACCTGCTGCAACCGCATCCATACCTTTGAACATGGCTGGGTGCACTGGGATCACCAAGGCAATCCAAGGGAAGTGCACGGCACTTTTCGCACAGTTTGCGACAAGTGTGCACTGGCGCTTTACACTGAAGTGCTGCACGATGAGAACTGAAAGCCCCTTCCACACCATCCGCTGTGCCTCACTCCTCTTTGAAATCACCCCAGCGAACTGCCGTGGTCGAGGACGATCCAGTTTATCGCGCCTATCTCTCCGGCCTGCTCAAGAACACATCGGAAGTCGAACTGGTGCATGCCTGGGAAAGCGCTGAGTCCATGCTGGCGGACACTCGTTTCCTACTTGTTGAGCTGCTCTTCATTGATCTGGAACTTCCCGGAATCAGCGGGTTGGAATTAATCTCACGACTCAACAAGCTGCAAAATCCCCCACGCTGCGTGGTGCTCACCTCCTCGCTTGAGCCTGAGCATGTCTTTTCCGCCATACGGGGTGGGGCATCCGGCTACGTAGTCAAAACTTTGGACAATCAGGCTTTTTTAGAAAATCTAAGACAGGTGATCCAGGACGGCGTCAGCCTGAGTCCGTTCATTGCGCAAATGCTGATTGATGAGTTCCGTCATGCGCCCCCCCAGCCTGGAGGCAGACATCTGGCCCTAAAAACTCTCACCGCCCGTGAACGCCAGGTGCTGGACAGCATGGCCAGATATGGCAGTGCGAAGGGCATGGGAGAGGCGCTCGGCCTCAGCCATGAAACCGTGCGCGTTCACATGAAAAAGATCTATCAAAAGCTGCACGTAAAGACGAAGTCCGAAGCGCTGGCGGTACTGGCGCAGGAGACCCGGATCTGATTCACCCAGCCGTCATGCTCCGCTGAAGCAATGCCTCCGATTGTTGAAGATGATCACTGAATTCTTCAAGCAGACCTGCTGCGACAGGCTTGTCACTTCGAATCGCCATCTCCACAGACGTGCACGCATCCATGAGTGCGCGCATGCCAAAAATGGAACTCGCTCCACGCAGCGCGTGGGCCTCTTTTCGCGCAACATCCGGCTGGCGGCGCTTCAGAGCTGCCAAGAGCCGCTGATGGCGGCCATGTGCTTCTTCCAGCCATATGTCAGCGAGAGCACGAGCCTCCACCGCGCCAATCTGCGCAGTCAGCATTGCCAGCGGATCAGCCGTGAGGGGCGGTGCTGTCTTTCCGGTGGTCTCATCCGCCACGCCTGAGCGCCGCGCAATCTCCGCTAGCAGGCGCTCCAGCGATTCGGCCCCAAAGGGCTTGGAGAGATGCTCGTCCATGCCTGAGGCCAAGCAACGCTCCCGCTCTTCAGGCAGTGCGCTCGCTGTGATTGCGATGATTTTGCACCGTTCCCGGCGTTGATGTTTGCCAGGCCGGTTTTCCCACCGGCGGATTTTCTTCGTGGCGGCATGACCGTCCATGACCGGCATCTGGCAGTCCATCAGCACGGCGTCGAAAGGCTGCTTTTTGAATGCCGCCACAGCCTCCTTGCCATTGCCCGCCACCACCACTTTGCATCCGAGATTATCCAGCAACAGGCAGGCTAGGCGCGCATTGATGCGGTTGTCCTCAGCCACTAGGACGCTGAGCCCCAGTGCCAGCCGGTGAGGCGAGTCTGTAGTGTCTTTCGCTGGCGCAGCCACGGGCCAGATTGCCTGTCTCAGGGCCAGACGGTGCAAGGGCAGCGTGACCGTTTGAGCATTGGCGACTGTGGCGGTGTCAGCGTGGATTCCCGAACCGATGAGCACCACCTGCCGCAGATCAAAGCAAGCCTGCCTTGGAGCTGCCGCACCTTTCCTAGCCAAAGCCACAGGCATCCATGCAGCCTCCACCACCAGCACATCACCGGCCTTTCGGCTCGCGGTCAGATGCCTGCGCACCTGCGTACGTTTCAATTCGTGAAACTCCAAGCCAGGCGCGGCCAGCGCAGCACGGATGCTTTCCCGCATGAGCGGTGATGTGTGCGCGATCCACACCCGCCGCAGCTTTGACTCCCGTTCTGCGCGCTGACTAGGCGCGGCACGCAACGGCACGCGGAACCAGAACTTCGAACCGCCCCCTGCCTCGCTCTCCACACCGATGCTACCGCTCATCGCGTCCACCAGCTTCTTGCAAATGGCCAGCCCGAGGCCCGTGCCGCCAAAGCGGCGTGACAGGGAGCTGTCCACCTGGCTGAAAGGCTTGAAAAGGCGTTCGTGAGCACCCTTCGGAAGTCCGATTCCTGAGTCCTCCACGCGAAACTCAATCTGATCTCCCAAACTTGACACTCGAATGGTCACATATCCCTTGTCCGTAAACTTGACCGCGTTACCCGAAAGATTTAGCAACACTTGGCGCAAGCGTCCCGCGTCTCCTCGAATCA
Source organism: Prosthecobacter sp. (assembly GCA_044355475.1). Taxonomy (GTDB): domain Bacteria; phylum Verrucomicrobiota; class Verrucomicrobiia; order Verrucomicrobiales; family Verrucomicrobiaceae; genus Prosthecobacter. The sequence continues at coordinate 5,413 of JBIKYB010000183.1, read as the reverse complement.
CATCTGGCAGTTCGGGGGCGAGAATGGTGGTCAGTTCCAGCCCTTTTGAAGTGGCCTCATGGTGCAAAAGGTCCGCCACGCCCTCGACGAGTTCGTCCAACACCACAGGCTGCTCGACCAGTTCAATCTGGCCCGCCTCGATCTTCGCGAAGTTGAGGATGTCGTCGATGATGTTCATCAGCGCACCGCCGCTATGCTCAACAGCATCCACCATCTCCGACTGTCTTGCGTCCAGCTTGCTCGTCTTCAGCAGCCCGGCCATGCCAATGACACCGTTCATGGGTGTGCGGATTTCATGGCTCATCATCGCCAGGAATTCGCTCTTCGCGCGGCTGGCCGCCTCCGCCTTGTCACGTGCGGCACGCAGCTCTTCCTCGATCTGGCGGCGGCGCTCATCTTCACGCCGCGCCACGATCATGCTGTTCACGGCGGCGAGAAATGGATCTAGCTCCCTGAGCCCGTCCTTGTCATATCCATCCGGGCGATTGGCCAGACCGATAAGCCCCACCATCTCCAGCCCATTGTAAATCGGCAGGCCAAGGAAAGTGTGAATGGGGGGATGTCCAGGCGGAAGCCCGCCGCGGCGAGGGTCGCTCGCTGCATCATTCGCAATAACCACATCTCTGGTGACCAACGCCGCTCCGAAAAGCGACTTTAGGTTGCGAAACTCAAGCCCCTGCGGACTCATCGACTGCATGTATTCCCGAATTTCGTCATTCCATGAAATATCCGTCAGCGAATAGGAGCGGAGATAGGGCTGGTCTTGCTCATCCTTCAGCACTTCGGCAATGAAGCCAAATCCGCTGTGGGTGTGCCGCACGACGACATCCAGCAGCTCGTTGAATACAGGCCCCACATCAGTTGTACCGATGAAGTGCTCCTGTGCGGAACGAATGCCATTGAGCAGTTCAGCACGCCGCTTCGCAGCCTCCTCGGACTGGTTGCGTATGTGGATGTCCATCTGCGTGCCGATCATTCGCTCCGGTTTACCTTCTTTGGTGAAGGAAACAACGCGCCCCACATCCTGCACCCATTTCCATGAGCCGTCTTTGCAAAGCAGACGATGCTCGCAGAGATAGTCGGGCGTCTCGCCGCCGAGGCACTTGTTCATCGCGTCCATCACAGACGGCAGGTCATCCGGATGCACACGCGAGGCCCAACTGTCCACGTGCTGCGGCCATTCGCCCGGCTCATAGCCCAACATCTGCTGAAGCTGGTCTGTGTAGAGAACATAACCGCTGATGATGTTCCAGTCCCACACGCCCAACCCGTTGTTTTGCAGGGCAAAGTGCCAGCGTTCCTCGGTTTGCTGCAGCGTACGCTGGGCCTCCACCAATTCAGTGATGTCCAGCACTGTGCCGAGAATCTCGCGTATTTTGCCACTGGCGTCCCGGCTCACCTCCGCGCTGCTGCGGAGGTGGCGTACCTCGCCGTTCGGGCGGATGATGCGATAGGTGATCGTCATCGGTTCTCCCGTTTTCGCCACGGTATCAATGAATTGCATCACCGTATCAAAATCGTCGGGATGAATGGAACGACGGCAGAAGTCCATGTCCACCGGCACTGTGCCGGGCTCGTAGCCGTAGATGCGATACTTCTCATCCGACCACCGCAACGCGCCACTCGCGAGCTCCAGCGTCCAGTTGCCAAGATGGGAAATACGCTGGGCCTGCTTGTAGGCGTCCTCAGTCTGGACTTTTTCCGTCATATCCTGCATGGTGCCGACAAGGCGGCAGGGCACGTTCCCGGCATCCAGCTCCGCCGCCGCCAGCGTGTGCACATGGCGGATCTCACCGCTAGGCCGCTTCACTCGATAGCTGACCTCCTGGCTCGCTCCCGTTCGTGCCACGGCCTCCAGCACTTCCAAAAAACGCGGCAAATCCTCCGCCAGCACACTGCTGCGAACATGGTCCAGCGTTGGCACAAAACTGCGTGGCTCAAAGCCGTAGATGCGAAATTTCTCATCCGACCATGAGAGGTCGTTCGTGTGCAGGTCCCACTCCCAGGTTCCCAGATGAGCCAGCCGCTGGCCTTCGTTCATGGCACGTTCGCTTTTGCGCAGGTCCTCTTCCGCCTCCAGCCGCTTCAAGAGCAGGCCTAGCTGGCGGCCAATTTGGTTAAGCGCTTCAAGAAGATCCGGATCTGGAGCATCCAGATGCAGGCTGAAAAACTCCAGCACGCCGCGCACCTGGCCATCCACATGCACAGGTAAGGCCACCGCTGCCGTGATGCCGCAAACGACGGCCACATCTCGGCGGGGAAAATTGTCATCCTTGCGCACATCGGTGATCCAATGACTCGTGCGTGCTTCCCAGACTCTGCCAGGCAGCCCCTGCCCCGGGCCGAAGCGGAGCTCTCGTGAAGCCTGCATGAACGGCTCCACTTGCGCCCCATCAGCCTGCCACACGTGGGCCATTTGCAGCACTTCCCCGCTGCTGCCCAGGACCCACCACTCACCCACGGTCGCCTGCAACTGCCGCCCTAAAGCCGCAAGCATCATGGGGATCAGCCCGGCCAGTTTGACCCCACTGGCAATCACCTTGGCTGCCGCCGTCTCCAACTGGCGACGCACCTCATTGCGCTTTACACCTGAGACATCTGCCTCGATCTCCATGAAATGCGTCACCTTGCCATGGGCATCCTTGATCGGCTGCACCTCAATGTCCACCCAGTAGGGAGTGCCATCCTTGCGGTAGTTTAGAATTTCGGTGCGAAAGCCCTCACCTGCGCTGAGCTTGCGTCCCATTTCACTGGCCACCTGCGGGTCAGTGCGGGGCCCTTGCAGGAAGGCCCCGGGCTTCAGTCCGCGCACCTCATTGAGCGTCCATCCCGTCATTCGCTCAAACGCCTCATTGACCCACTCAATGAGACCCTCATGGTTGTCCAGGATCACCGCATTGTCCGTGCGTTCCGCCACCATCGCCAGTTTGCGCGACTCGGCTTCCTTTTCGATAAGCCTCGATTGGCTTACCTTCAGACGCTCATTGAGCATGCGGAGTTCCTTGTTTGCAATGCGGTGCACCTGCGTCACGTGGAGAAGATCCTGCGCCGAATCGTGCGGGGCAAAATCAGCAAGTGCCACTCCCAAACGATCAAGTTCATCAGGAGTTTCCAGCCAGGGGGAACCCAAGAAAACATCCAGATCCATCTTCTCCAGATGCATCACCTGCCCGCGCATCATCATCCCGGTGCCGCGATGCCTAATCAACAGCAGGATGCCACGATGCCTGCGCAGCCAGTCCACATTCATTGCGCCTAGGGGCCGCTCCAGATTAAACAGATGGTCTAGCTGGGATCCTGGAGCCACATCCCGCGCGATACGCGCCAGTGAAGGGCCGACCTGAACGATTCGCATTTCACTGTTCCAGGCGAAAAGAAACGGGAAAGCCTCCTCCACCTGAAACCAGGGCATGTGTGGCTGTTCGACCACGCTCTTTATATTTTGGCTTCGTTCCATGCGATGTGAAATACATCATGATCGGCACCTTCGTCCAACCGTTCCTCGTGCGTGATCGTGCCCACGACCGCAAACATCTCTGCCAACCCCTCCAGCAACCCGATCACAAACGCCGACAGTCCGCGGCGATGACTGCGGTAGTGCAGCCGCAATTCGGTCGCCTGCACATCGGTGCACTCAAAAGACGGCGGCTGCAGTTTTGGAAACATCATCACCACACGGGTATGAAAATTTGGCAGGTTTTTCAGAAACTCCCCAAATGACCGCCCGCCGAATGTCAGCAGATGGCATAGTTGTTGCGTGCCGTGTCTAGCACCCACCAGCGGCCAAATTGATTCAGAATCTCTCCCGCTGGCCGGTCTAGCACCTCCGAGGCCGCGCCCACCAGCTTGTAGGTGATTTCATCGGGGTACGACTCAGTCGAGATGAACATCTCTTCCTCAACGCCTGCTTTGGATTTCACCTTCTGCCACGTTTCCTCCCCATGATTTGCGACCAGAAGGTCCATAATTGCGCTGTTGACCATTCCGTACATGATAATTGAGGTGAATGTGGTGGTTGGAGAAAGGGTTAACCCAAATTAAATGCAGGGCGCTTCACATCACACCTTCATTTTGGGTTAACCCGTTTAAACCACCGCATCTGCAGGCGCAAAAGTCCTAGTTGGGCATCGTCACTAGAGTTCAAGAAGAGTACGGCTAGACTTTCTGGTGGCATCGGACATGCCAAGAAGATAGAAGTCGTTGGCCTTCATGCAGGGGCTACCCCCAAACAGAATCGACAGCCCAAGACGAAAGCGTTGCCACAAGGTCATTGGCGCGGCCAGGATGGGCACACCCAAATTTTCGACGACACCGACGGCGCGGTCATCCCATAAAGCGATCATGCGGTAGTCCTTGCGGTTGGTGATTTCGAGTTTCGGCAGGCCATGACGCACACACCATTGCTGAATGGCTATCTCATCAATATTGTTGCCAGCGCGAGCGGTGAAGATTTTGACGGTGCGGCCGGTGTTGATCCAGTGGCGCACCCGCTTGAGCATCTGCGGAACTGGAGGGCCAACTACCTCGGGATGACTGGAGTGGCAGGCCTTGGCTAAAGTTCCATCCAAATCCACTCCGATCCAACCACATCGGGGATATCTTGGATGCGTTATAAACTTATTTTCAATCTCTTGTGAGTCATGCACTTTCTAATTTAGTAACAAGGAAGGTGTAATAAGGAATGATGGATTATAGCTAATTTGGATTAACCCAACTCGATCAAACATTCCTCTTTGATTCATGCCAGCAGAAGGATGGACATTGTGCCTGATGTTTTGTTTTTACCGCCTGCGAAATGTGGAATCTGGGCACGATCTGCCGGAGGGCTTTGGTCTCGGCGCATGATCCCATGGCTGACATCAGCGGCTGGCTGGCCAGCGAACTTGGAAGAAGCTTTCGTGTGCAGCGGCCCAAACTCCCGGAGCAGGATCAGACGCCTTGGTGGCAATGGCGTTAATCAATGCCTGAGTCTTACCGGCCAAACACGCCCTCTCGATCAGCCAGTTTCTATTCGTCTCCACGTCACGCGGACCGACATTCTGCCGACTCAGCTTTTTAGCCGCTATCCGCTCGATAGGGCACCGGTCCGTAATGAAGAGAGCAGCCCACCCACGTCTTCTCTTAAGCTGTCAGTTGAATTGTCATGCTCAGCCCAGATCCAACTCGGATAACTCTTGATCGTCAGAGTTAGTGGCCCCAAAAGGAGTGCCGGGATTTTGCTCCGACCATCGCCCGCGAGGCGCTCGATTGCCTTCCTGCCACTATTGGCGAATTTAAATCTGCGGCAGCCATTTAATTGTAAGCGTCACCGTAACACCCATAGGAACTAGGTTGGAACGGGGTGCGTGGGGAGTCAGGGATGTCCGACGTTATGGACAACCAAATCACGATTTTGAAACGGGACGCACGCGGT
>JBIKYB010000565.1:0-2652 GCA_044355475.1 Prosthecobacter sp. | reverse complement strand
GGTAGATGCCGTTGCGATGGTAGCCGATGTCTGGGAACTGCCGAGCATGCGAGTCGATGTAGGCGCAGATGCCGTCGAGTTCGGCATCCGTGGTGCCGACGATGCCCATCTCTCCCTCGCCACCCGAGATGAAGGAAGCGTGCGTCTGCGTCTCGACCATTTGCTTGATGGCTTGAAACGAGGGCTGGTGATCTTTAACGAAGCGCTCCTGCGCACGACGCGCCAGACGGTTCCAGGAGCCGTAATCCGTCCAGCGGCTGAAGAAGCCGGGCTTATAGATGTCGCACTCCTGAGCGATGATGAAGTCTGGTTCCGAAAAAATGCCGTATTGCGCAAGTCCTTGCAGCGTCTGGCTCAAACTGCGCCCGGTGTTGATGACCCACGCGGCACCTTGGCCGCGCAGCACCTTAATCATCTGCCCGAAACCGGGATGATACACAGGATCGCTCTCTGGATGCACAAGAGTGCCGTCGAAGTCGAAGCAGAGGATGAAACGGTGTTTGGGGGCGGCCATGAATCGGGGGAGCGCATTCATGCCGTGAAAGAGGCGGGCTGCAAGACCGCGATCACCCGCAGCACCGCCAAGACGCAGAGCGCCCATAGAATCGTCTCATACATCACGAAAATCGGCAGCCGCATCTGCCGCCGCCGGGCACGCTGCACCAGCGCCTCACTGGCCCAGAGCAGGCTGAGCACCAGGGGCGGATACAGCGCGAGATGGCGGCTACCCCAGGTGAAAACGGGCATGTCCCAGCCAAAATCCAGTGCGCAGACGATAAAGGCCAACACCGTGAAAAACACCAGCGGTGCCGTCTCTGGATGCAGCGCCTGCCCAGCATGCGCGGCGCGCGGTGCCACAAACCACACGATGAGCATCAGCATCATCAGCACCGCCGTGAGCACGGCCACGAAGACGCCGCGCTCGTGCGGCAGCGAATCAAGACTCCAGGGCCATTGCAGCAAGGCCTCGATCATTTTCAGACCGCCCTGGCTCAGCCGCTCACTCACCGCGTCCGAGGCATGGGATTCGAGATAGTTCGCGTAGCTCGGCAGCTCGCCCGCTGGCACGGCCAGCAAGGACTCGCGGGTTTGATGCGCCGCCGTCCACTGCCGCAGGGCGTTTTCGTCATCAAACCAGCGCCAGAAGAAGGGAGCGGCGTCGCCCAGCTTCTCCTTGGAGTGCGCGAGCATCGGCCCCACAGTGATCAGGTGGCAGACCACTAGCAAAATCATGCCAAGCCAGTGATTCCGCCACACCCAGAGCGTGGTGCGGTCTTCCTGAAACCAATTCGCCACGATCAGCCCCCACAACCAGCGCAGGGTACTGACAAAAATGAAGACGAGCACCAGCGTTGTCGCGGTAGGCAGGGTGAGATTCGCCAGCGCGGAAAAAAAGCCGATCATGCCGTACAGCCAGAGCGAATTACGCTTCAACGCGGCGATGCAGCACACCCAGACGAGCAGAAACAGGAGATGAAACAGCCCATCCGGCAAAAACTCGTTCGATGACGGCAGCAGCACCCCAAAACCGATCGTGAGGATCGTCAGCAAGGCCGCAGGCACTGAAAAGGCGCGTGCCGCCGCCAAGCCAAGCATCAGCAGGAATCCCAGACTCAGGCCAAAAAGCCAGCGCTTGCCCGAGCGCAGCACTTGGTGATCCTCGGCGCTCAAGCCAGCCGCTGCAGGCGGATGGTCCGCCGAGATACTCCACGCAGCGAGCCAGGGCCACATCGGCCGCACCACACCATCGGTGCGATGTGGCAGCCAATCGTTCAGAGGCTTGGAGACTCCCTTGGAAAAGTCCGGCGTCAGATCACGCCGCGTCTCAATAGCGGCATTCAGATACATGCGTTCCTGCTCGTGAATCTCGGCTCCGGCCTCGCTTTGCCGCTGAAACGCTCGCACAGAACACCAGACGAAGAATACCAAACCCGCAAGCATCACCACCCAGCGACCGCCGCTCAGCCAGAGCCTTGTGAGATGCAGAAACACGGATTTGACCGGCATGCGTGCTGCGAAGGTGAAAGGGGTGATTACTTTTTCGGCCGAACCTTGATCTCCACGCGGCGATTAAGGCCCTGCTCCTCCACTGTGCCAGCGACGCTGACGATCGGCTTCGCTTTACCCATGCCCATGGCCTGGATGCGATCACTGCCAAGTCCGAGCGACTCCCGCAGCCATGAAACCACCGCGTTCGCGCGGCGGATGCTGAGTTCGAGATTGAAATCCTCTCCGCCGAAGCTGTCCGTGTGGCCTTCGATGATGAAGAGCGAGTCCGGGTTCTTTTGGATGAGGAAACCCAGCTTCATGAGGCTGAGGCGGGCACCTTCGGCCAGTTGATCACTGCCGTAGTCGAAGAGGAGATCCGTCGGCATCAGGATCGGCGCGGTGCTGCCGCCCATCTTGCCACCGCCGCCGAGGAGGTCGTCGAGATTGCTGAAGCCCTTCACACGCGCGCCTGCGGCGGTTGCTGTGCCCTGGCTTTTCACCGCGTCGAGCAGGCCGCTGTCCATTTTACCGCCTTCGCCGGGATCGAGCGCCCCGGCATCGAGCAGCATTTGTTTTTCTGACACGGGCTTCGAGAGCACATCACGCCGCACACTGGCCATCTCGGCGGCGATGTCCGGCGCGGCCAGGGTTTGAGGCGCGAGG
>JBIKYB010000564.1:0-2656 GCA_044355475.1 Prosthecobacter sp. | reverse complement strand
ATTGCTCAGGCGCTGACGGGCGGGTTTCATTTGGTGGCGTGTGACTCGGAGTTTCCGGCTTATGGCGTGCCGTTGTTTTGGTGAAGTTAGCGGGATGAGTTTTGAGCGAGACGTTTCGAAACGGTGAAGCCATGGATCATGACCCGCCCTCGAGTTTCGTGATCCAAAGCTGAATGCCAAGAGTCCATCAACTTGCCAATGTCGCCTTTACGAGGCTCAAGTGTCGGATCATAGGAAAGCACCTCTCCTGCAACCTCGAGAGCTGAGCTACGATCATGATACCCTCGCAGAATGCCATACCAAGCCGAACGCCTCATCGTATTTATCGTGTAGTTCCCCGGCATAAGAGTGGGTGCATCTTGCCTCAGTAGCACTTTGCGTAGCTTGGGAAGTTCGGCCTCACGCATCGCCAAGGAATCATAGCCGCTCATGGCCACATCATCGGGTGCGTAAACTCCATCGAACTCCGCAGATGTGAGGCGATCTGAGGATCCGTTGTAAATAGCGTATCGCACTTTGGCTCGTCGGCCAGGTGTTGGCTGGTATCCTTGGATGATCACGTAACTACGTGCAGCCAATGTTCTGGTTCCGTAGCTGTTCCCGCACCAACTGTCGCCATGACATTGAGCGCGTTGCCACTTACCATCCAACCTCACCTCAAGCTTGAGGTGGATGTCTCCATCTTGAGCTGGGACCTGAAGTTGCTCGTCGGTGTCGTTAATCAAAAACACGGAGATCTGTCCTGGCTTCGGCGGCTCCACACCGTTCATGTAAGCGACTGGTCTAATACTTATCTTGCCACTTTCCCAGCCCAATCGATCCCGCAGCGTATCAAGTCGTTGTGGTTCCCACTTATACCATGGGTAATGCACCTCTCCTCGTGGAATGGACTGCTCTTGAAGCTTGTTCGCCGCTTCGATCCTCCGACGAACTTCTTGATCATGGAACTCTTCGGGATAGGGCGGCACGTTTCCGAAGATGCCGGATATCCAACCAGAACAGATCGCCGCAACAAAAATGAACAGCCCGGCAATGCCGAGTTCCCATTTCCGACGTGATCGTGGCGTTGAGTTCATGAAGAAGGTTCAGCGGACGAGGGCGTCCGCACTCCAGTTTACGCAAACAGCTCCTTGATCGCCTGCGTGCCGAAATCGACGACGGGATACGGTCTTCCCTGCGGGCCGGGGAGTTCGGTGTGGAGATCGACGCCGAGGGCTTGGTAGATCGTGGCGACGATTTCTTTCGGGGCGACGGGGCGCTCGGTGGGGTAGCCGCCGATGTCGTCGGACTTGCCGATGACTTCGCCGCCTTTCACACCGCCACCGGCGAAGTTCACGGTCCAGCAGTTCGGCCAGTGGTCGCGGCCACCGGCGGGATTGATCTTGGGCGTGCGGCCGAATTCGGCGAGGCAGGTGACCATGGTGTCGTCGAGCATGCCGCGTTGGAAAAGGTCCTCGATGAGGGCGCTGTAGCCCTGGTCATACATCGGCGCGACGATGTCGCGCATGCCTTCGATGCTGGTGAAGGGCTTGGAGCCGTGAATGTCCCAAGTGATCTCGCCAAACACGGTGATGAAGGTGTTCACGGTGACGAAACGCACGCCACGCTCGACGAGGCGACGCGCGAGCAGGCAGCTCTGGCCGAAGCGGTTCAAACCGTAGCGCTCACGCACTTTGAGTGGCTCTTTCGTCAGATCGAAGGCCTCGCGGGCCTGCGTGCTGGTCATGATGCGGTAGGCGGACTCGAAATTGCTGTCCATGAGCTTCGCCTGCTCGCTGTATTCGAAATTCCGCACGCTGCTGTCCACCAGCTCGCGCATTTCGCGGCGGCGCTCCATTCGCACCTCGCTGATTTCCTTTGGCGGGAGCAGATCAGGCACTTTGAAATCCTTCTCGGACGGATTCGCGTTCAGGACGAAAGGATCATACGCCTTGCCGAGGAAGCCTGCGTCCTGGCCATGCGGCATGTTGCCACCCGTGGGGCCCATCGACTCCGGGAGGATGATGTGCGCAGGCAAATCACTGCGGTGGCCTTGGAGAAATTCCAAAGCGCTGCCGACGTGCGGCGTGTTCACACCGCCGGTGAAAAGGCGGCCCGTTTGCATCATCTGATGGCCGGTGTCATGCACCGCAGCGGCGGTGTGGTAGCAGGAGCGCACGAGACTGAATTTGTCCGCGATCTTCGCATGCATCGGCAGGATCTCGGAGATCTCGAAAGCGTTGCTCTTCGTGCGGATCGGTTTGAACGGTCCGCGAATCTCACTCGGCGCATCCGGCTTCATGTCCCAGAGATCCTGCTGGCTCGGCGCACCGAGGTTGAAGATCATGATGCAGGCTTTGTTGCTCTTTTTGGGGTCCACCTTGCCCTCTGCCTTCAGCTTGGCGAATCCGGGCATCGTAAGCCCGATGGCGCTCAAAGCACCGGCGGAGAGGAAATCGCGGCGTGTCACGCCATCGCAGGTGGTGACGGAACCTTTGTCTGTGAATTTGAACATGGTGCGCGTGGGGTATGGTTTCGGAGATAAAGTACGCCACTCACGACGGAAACTGAATGGATGATGCCACTTTCGCGGATGGGCCTTTCCGGCCTCGTTTGTCTTCGAGGGAAACGTTTCACCAAAGAAAGGGTTGTTCTTTCATGCCAGGCTCGTGCTAAC
>JBIKYB010000020.1:0-30291 GCA_044355475.1 Prosthecobacter sp. | reverse complement strand
TCTTCGGGCGAGGAGCCAGAGCGTCAAACTCATTTTGACCGACAAAGGCTCGTTGTGGATTTCCAATTCACCAATAGAGCGCCATTGGAGCAGCAGCGGGAGCATGCGCCTACACCTTCACCGTGAACTCATCCTTGGCCTTCACGCTCTCGGCGAAGGCGGTGAGGAGCTGGATGGTGTGCTCGACATCGTCGAGGTGGGCCATTTCGACGACGCTGTGCATGTAGCGCAGGGGCAATGACACGAGGGCGCTGGGGATGCCGCTTTGCAGGGTGAAGATGACGTTGGTGTCCGTCCCGGTGGTGCGGGAGGTGGCTTCGTGCTGGATGGGGATTCCGGCTTTGTCGGCGACTTCGATAAGGCGTTGGACGACCTCAATGTGGTTGGCGGCGCCGTGGGTGAGCGTGGGGCCGCCACCGAGGAGCACGGTGCCGTGCAATTTTTGATCGACCTGAGGGGTGTCGGTGGCGTGCGTGACATCCAGCACGATGGCGACATCCGGCATGAGGCGGTGGGCGATCATGCGCGCCCCGTTACCGCCGATCTCCTCCTGCACGGCATTCACGGCGTAAACCGTCGATGGCAGGCGTGTTTTGCGCTTGCTGAGCCGGGCCATGACCTCGGCGATGATGAAACCGCCGATGCGGTTGTCCAAGGCACGGCCGCAGAGCTTGTCGGTGCCGAGTTCCTCGACGCCGTCGGCATAGACGGCAGGATGGCCGACGCGGATGCCTGCCTTGGCGACTTCCTTGTCGCTCGAAGCGCCGATGTCGATGACGAGTTCATGCGCCTTCGGCACTTTCTCGTCCTCACGGTCGCGGATGTGCATGGCGATGTTGCCGATGACGCCTCGCACGGTGCCCTTGTCGCCAAAGATGTCCACGCGGCGGCCGCGGGCGGTGGCGACATCGCTGCCGCCGATGCGATCAACGTAAATGAACCCGCCCGGCGAGATGTGCCGGATCATGTAACCGATTTCGTCGGCATGGGCCTCGAACATGAGGCGGCGTCCATGCGTGCCGCCATCGAGCGTGGCCCAGGCGTTGCCATAGGCATCGCTTTCCATCCGGTCGGCGAACTTGCGCGTGTACGCCGCCCACTTGCGCTGGCCGCGTGCTTCAAAGCCGGTGGGGCTCGGCGTGGAGAGCAGGTCGAGGAGGAAGGATTTGGAAGCGGGGGACATGGAGAACTGTTAAGAGTTAAAAGTTAGAGGTTCGATGTTCTTGGTTTGGAAGAACCATGGTCAACCACCGCAAACAATCCATTCTCCGTAGCAGGCTACTGCGAAGGATGAACCGTCAACCATCGCAAACGTTCCGTTAACGTGGCACGATGCCGAGGTAGTTCCTCACGGTGTTCCAGCCGGGGGCGGATTGCTCGCGACCGTCGGCGGTGCGGTAGTAAATCGCGGAGGAGCGGCCGCCGTCGAGATTGAGGGCGCGATGTATCTTGAAACCTGGCAGAAGCTCGGGGGTGGCGAGAATTTCGGCGAGTTCGCCAAGGCTGGTGTGGCGGGCGAGACCGAAGATCCAGCGATGCGAGCCGTCCGTGGCGATGAAGGTGCGTGGAACGTGCTTGCTGCGCTCCAGACTCGCCACGGGACGACCAGAATCGACCAAACGCGGCCCGGCCTGGATCAAGTCGCGGGCGTTGCGGGATTCACGCACCTCGGAGTTCCAGAGCAGTTGAGGCGAATGGCGCACGACGACGGCTCCGGTGAGCAGCTTGTTGGACTGCCAGGTTCCCGTGGGGTTTCCATCCGCAATCATGAGGCCCATCGGCGTGAATTGTGGCGTGAAGAAGCCGCCGTTCACACCTGCGATGGCTCCGGCCAGCCGCATGCAGGCGGTGATCTGCCCGGCACCAGCTCCGTCTTCGGGTTGGTCGATGATTTTGAGTTCGTGGCTGCGGCTGTCGAAATACACGAGCTGCAGATCGACCGAGTCGCCGTTTTTGCTGACGCTGAGCGTGTGCAGGGTGGCATCGCCACTGAGCGGCTGGCTTTCAGCGGGGGCGTCGAGTTGCCAGCCGAATGAAGCGGAAGGTGCAGCCACCGGAGCGGGCGCTTGTGCGGCGACTTCTTCCCAGGATGGATACAGCGGGGCCAGCGGCGCTGGAGCCAGATCGGCAGCAACAGGTGGCGACGGCGGCGGTGGCTGAACGCAACTGCTGAGTGCAAACGCGGTGAGGAGAAGCCGGCGGCGCATGTTCATGCCAGTGAGGCGAGTGTTTCCTTCATCGCGGCGAGGGCGAGGGCGCGATGACTGAGCTGGTTTTTCGTTTCAGCGGGCAGCAGGCCGAAGGTGTCGCTGAAGCAGTCGGGAATGAACAGCGGATCATAGCCGAAGCCGCCCACGCCTTGTTCTTCGCTGATGAGGCGGCCTTCGACGCTGCCGTTTGTGATGTGCAGCACTGCTCCGCCATAGGCAACGACCATGCAGCAGTGAAAGCGACCGGTGAAGGGATGGTCTTGTGGCAGTTTGGCGAGTTCCTGCTTCAATTTGGCGCGGTTATCGGCGGCGTTGGCCGTTTCACCTGCGTAGCGGGCGCTACGCACGCCCGGAGCGCCGCCGAGGGCATCGACTTCGAGGCCAGAGTCATCCGCGAGCACCAGATGGCCCGGCAGAGCACGGCTACCGCTGAGGGCTTTGATGATGGCATTCGCTTCAAACGTGTCGCCCGTTTCCTCATCAAGTGTGACACCAGGATGCGTACGCAAGTCTTCGACTTGCCAAGCACTGCCGAGAATGGCGGCGACTTCTTCCGTTTTGTGGGCGTTGGTTGTGGCGAAGACGAGTTTGGGCATGAGGTGAGGCGGTTCCACCCCATGTAAACCACCGTCAACAACGGCAAACAACCGCAAATCTGCATCAACGCATCAGCGGTTCCAGCAGACGCGCCTCACTGACAAAGCCTACGGGCTGCTGGCGCTCGTCCATGACGATGGCGAGGCGGCGGCCCTGTTTGCGCATGCGTTGCAGCGTGTGCAGGGCAGGGAGGGCGGCGGGCACGGTGTCGAGCGTGCGCATGTGCTGCCGCACCAGGCGGTCAGGCGGGAGGATGGCGGGGAGCTCGGTGGTGTCGAGCACGCCGATGAACGCGCCGTTGTCTCCCAGCACGGGGAGCAGCGTGCAGTTTTGCTCACGGGCGAGGATCAAGGCAGTGCTCAGAGGAATCTCAGCCGCGAGCGCGATGCTGCGCGTGAGCGGCTGCATGAGGTCGGAGGTGCGCAGCTTTTTGTAGTCGAGCACGCGCTCGATGAGAAGCGTTGCGGTGGGGGAAAGCTGGTGCTGTGCGGCCAGTTCCTGCGCCAGCGCCTTCAAATCATCACGCCCGCGTGCTTGGTGCGCCTCGCTGGGCGCTTCAGCGCTCTCGGCAGCGGTTTTTTTCAACGCGAAGGCTCGGAACAGAGGACGCCCCAGGCCGACAAGATGCACCAGTGGAGAAACACTCCGCAGCGAGCGGAACGGATAGCGGCGGAAGAGTTTTTTCGGCATGACCTCCAGCCCAATGAGGAAAACCGGCAGCGCGGCGAGGAAGGCGAGCACATAGCCCCACAGGCTGGCATTTCGAATGACCGGCAGCGCGATGAGGAGGAAGGCGAGCAGGTTTGTGAGATGATTGGCTACGGTGATGCAGCCAATGAGCGCGTCACGATCCTCTAGCAGCGGCAGCAGGCCACGCGCACGGAGATCTCCCTCGCTCGCGGCATGACGCACGCGCACGCGGCTCACGGCTAGCACCGCGCTCTCCAGGCCGGAGAGCATGAAGGAAAGCGCGAGGCAGACGATGAGAAGGAGCCAGGTCATTGGGCGATGACAAATTCAGAATGACGAATGACGAAAATCAGAGCTTGGAGCGGTGAGAGTGATTGAGAAGAGGTGCTGGTCAGATGTCGCCGGATTCATCCACTGGTGCGGCTTTGCGGCGAAGCTCCAGCTCCTGGATGCGAGCGCGGACGACGCGGCGCACCTTGATCTCAGCATTGCCGATGGTGATGCGTTCGCCTGCCTTCGGCACATGGCCGAGCTGGTTGAAAACGAGTCCGCCGATGGTGTCGATGCCGCCGACGTCGAAATCGAGATCAAGCTCCTCGCGCAAATGATCCAGGCGTGTGCCGCCATCGAGCAGGTAGCGTCCGGCACCGAGGTCGCGGATTTCGGCGTCCTCGCCCTGCCAGGGCGCGGCTTCATAGAGCAGCCAGTCCGCCACCTCGCGGCGGGTGATCATGCCTTCCAGGCCGCCGTACTCATCCGCGATGAGAACCGGCGCGTCGTCGTTTGGCAAATGATGGTCCAGCACTTCCAGCACGGGCATGGTTTCTGGTACGAAGGCGGGTGTGCGCAGCAGGGTGCGCCACGGCGGTCGGTTGGCCAGCTTCCAGGCAGCGGTATTGATGACGCCCTCGACTGAATCCGGCGTCTCTCCATACACGATGACAAAACGGCTGGCCGCTTTCTCCAGCACGGCGGTGGTCTTGGATTCGGCGTCCTCGCTGCTCATCAGCGCGAGATCCACGCGCGGGATCATGCAGTCGCGCACGGTGAGTGCCTCAATGTCGAGCGCTTCGTGGATCATCGCGCTTTCATCGCTGTCGAGCAGCCCCTGCTCCTGGCGCATTTCGACCAGGGTCTCGAATTCGTCGCGGGTGACGGGAAGCCGCGCCTTCACATGTTTGGTGACGAGTTTTTGCAGGATGAGGTCTGCGGTGCGGTCGGTGAACGTGGCAAGTGGATCAAGCAAGACACGCAGCGGGTTCAGCAAACGCAAACTCCCCAGCAGCACCACGGAGGGCGCACGCGCGGCAAAAAATTTTGGAGCCATGTCTCCTAGCAGGACCGTTGCCAAGAACAGCACGGATGAAGCGATCCATGGATTCCAGCCCTGCGAACGCAGCGGCCCGGTGACGATCCACAGGCCGAGTGCAGCCAGCGCGAGATTCAGCGCGGCAGAGAGCAACAGAGCGCGGTGAAGCTGCGCAAAGGGGTTGGCGGTGATGGCGCGGAGTTTTTTCGCCACCGCGCCCTCACCGGCGGCGAGGAGTTGCGCCTCCACATCCCGTGCGCTGTGGATCGCGGTCTCTGAGGCGGAGACGACAGCGAGGATCAGCAGCAGGTTGAGGTAAATAAGTACAGCAAGGAGCAGGGACATCAGGAGGGAGCGCCGCACTGTGGGCGGGAGCGGAGCCAAGGGTCAAGATGAATTACGGAGCTGCGGCCATGTTCGTTCTTGCCAAGAACACGGCGAATTGATAGCAACTGTCCGACCATGCGCTCCATCCTCCTCTCATGCCTCGTTTTTGCCGCAGTCAGCCTCCAAGCTGCCGACAAGCTAAAAGTCCTCATCATCGACGGACAAAACAACCACAAGTGGGACATCACCACGCCCGTGCTCAAGGACGCGCTGGAAAGCAGCGGTGCCTTCACCGTCGAAGTGAGCACGACACCGCCGAAGGGATCGCCTGCGGAGGCCTGGCATGCGTGGAAGCCGGAGTTTACCAGCTATCAGGCCGTGGTGAGCAACTACAACGGCGAGCCCTGGCCGCAGAACCTGCGCGATGCCTTCACGAAGTATGTGGCCGATGGCGGTGGCTTCGTTTCCGTGCATGCGGCGAATAATTCCTTCCCCGAATGGAAAGAGTACAATGACATGATCGGCGTCGGCGGCTGGGGCGGTCGCAATGAGAAAAGCGGCCCTTGGCTCTATGTGAAGGACGGCAAGCTCTTCCGCGACACCAGCGCGGGCAACGGCGGCGCGCACGGCCCGCAGCATGAATTCATCGTCGAAACACAAAGCCCGGACCATCCGATCATGCGCGGCCTGCCGAAACGCTGGCTGCATGCCAAGGACGAGCTCTACAGCAAGCTGCGCGGCCCGGGCGAGAACGTGGAAATCCTCAGCACCGCAGTGTCCGACCTCACGGCGGTGAACGAGCCGAACAACCTGGTGCTCGCCTACCATAAGGGCCGCGTATTTCACACCACGCTCGGACACGCCGACTACTCAATGCTGGATCGTGGCTTTTACACCCTCCTGCAACGCGGCACCGAATGGGTCGCCACCGGCAATGTCGAGCGCACATCCGCAGTCCCAGCCGATTTTCCCACTGAAAGCGCCGTCAGCGTCGTGAAGCTCGAAGGCTATCCCAAACAGCAGCCTCCCGCGCCGAAGAAATAATCGGGCATTGTACTCCCGCCTTCAGGCGGTTCCGAGTCAAGGCGGCCTTCGGGCCGCTTTTTTGTGTCCGCCCACCACCATGCGGGGATTGAATCAAGGTGGTGGCAGAGGGGAGATTTGAACTCCCGACCAAAGGCTTATGAGTCCTCTGCTCTACCCCTGAGCTACTCTGCCATTTGATGGCTCCTGAGGTAGGGTTCGAACCTACGACCTAGTGGTTAACAGCCACCCGCTCTACCGCTGAGCTACTCAGGAATCACGTCCCTCCCGAAGAAGGGGCGGGATTGATAGGCGTTTCCGCTCTCGGCGCAAGCACTTTGTCTGTCTGAAAACGAAGTGATTTCATCCTACCGCGTTTGCCTTCAGAAGCTCGCCCAGCAAACCACGCTGGCGGTAGAATTCGACCTCCGCCTCGCCGGTGGCCTGCAAATCGGCCCGGATGGCCGCCGCGTCACGCTCTGAGGCGACATGTTGGCGGATCAGCGCAGTCTTTCGGGCCTGCAAATCGAGGAATTCGATGTCCACCACGGGTGTCTGCGGCCATTGGCCGTCGTTCTGGCCGGTCTTGAGCACTTGCTTGAATGGCACGCCGATCTTCTGCGCCTGGGCCTTCGCTTCATTGATCCCGGCATACCAGTCGGGATGCACGAGGCGGTAGTAGTCGCGCATCGCCTGTTTGTTGTAATGAATCACCAGCTTGCGGCCTTCGACATCCAGGAAGGTGGTCCCACGGAAGGAGTCGGCGTCGATGGTATCGACGAAGAGCAGTTCCTCGCGATCCACGGCAAATTCCCACTTCAGATCCCACAGCAGAAGGCCCGCGCTCTCCAGCAGCTCGCGCACGGCCCAGCCGCCGAGGATGGCCAGTTTGACGGTGTGCAGGAAGTCCTCGCTGCTCAGGCCGGACATCATGAGCGCCTCCTGCTTGCTCACGGCACGGTCTTCCGGCTCGTACTTGCTCGTTAGGTCATAAATCGGCCGCTCCAGCATCTCCCACACGCCCATCGGCTTCGAGAGGCCGAGTTCCTGCTCGTACGCACGCTTCGCGGAGTCGCTGAGGCTTTGATGCTTCTTTAGAATGGACGACCCTCTCGTCACCCCGAAGCGCACGATGTATTCCAGCGGCACCACATACGTCGCACTCTGGTGGAACTGGGCGTAATCAAACACATGCGTGCCCAGCAGATGGCGCTGCGGCGGATGCATCACCGGGAAGCGGCGAACGACGTTGTAGCAGCTCGGATTCTTGGGCAGGCCATCGCGCACGATCTCGCCTGTCTGCGCATCCACCATGCCGATGTGATGCGTGTGCGCGCCGCGCTCCAGCATCTGCTCCATCGGGCCGCTGAGCAATTCCTTTCGCCAGGCCTCATCCATCGGGGTCTTTTCAATCGCCGCCTTCACCCGCTGCCACGTCTCCGGTTTGCCGAGACGCGAGTACATCGCGTGGCGGAAGATGGCGCGGTTCAAATCATTGCCCTCAATGTTGAAAATCGATCCCACATCGAAGACCGAGCCCGCAGGCGTCGTTTCGCACACCACGAAGCCCGGATGATCTGGTACCGCGTAAAGATTCTGCACGGAGCCGCGATAGACGGGCTCGCCGAGTTTTGAGAGATCGAGGTGCGTGGGGGCTGGAGCGGGATGGGACATGGTTCCCGTGAAAAACAACGGATTCCGCCCCCGTGCAACTGCGAACACCGGGCCGCGAACTTTGAACTTTAAACTTTGAACTTTAAACTTTCGGCCCAAACTCCTCCCTCCATGTCCGAAGCCGCCGCCACACCTCCCGCCTCCCTCGATTTCATCCGTGAAATGATCGATGCCGACCTCGCAGCCGGTCGCAACGGCGGCCAGGTCGTCACTCGTTTCCCGCCAGAGCCCAATGGCTACCTCCACATCGGCCACGCGAAGAGCATCTGCCTCAATTTCGGCCTCGCGCAGGAGCACTCGCCGAATTCCCGCTGCCACCTGCGTTTTGACGACACCAATCCCACTAAGGAAGAGGTCGAGTACGTCGATAGCATCATGGCTGACGTGAAATGGCTCGGCTTCGACTGGGGCGAGCACCTTTTTTACGCCAGTGACTATTTCGAAAAGCTCTACGGCTTCGCCGAGCAGCTCATCACCAAAGGCCTCGCCTATGTCGATGACCAGACCCAGGAGGAGATGCGCCTCAATCGCGGCACGCTCACCACGCCGGGCACGCGCAGCGTTTACGCCGAGCGCAGCGTTGAGGAAAATCTCGACCTCTTCCGCCGCATGCGGGCAGGGGAGTTCAAAGAGGGTGAAAAGGTGCTGCGCGCGAAGATCGACATGGCCTCGGTGAACATGCACATGCGCGATCCGGCGCTCTACCGCATCCTGCACGCGCATCATCACCGCACCGGCGACGCGTGGTGCATCTACCCCATGTATGACTACGCGCATCCGCTTAGCGACGCGCTGGAGTCCATCACACACAGCCTTTGCACGCTCGAGTTCGAGATTCACCGCCCGCTCTATGAGTGGCTCATCAACAACGTCGATGGCCTGCCTGGGCAACCGTATCAGCGCGAGTTCGCCCGCCTGAACCTCACCTACACGGTGATGAGCAAGCGCAAGCTGCTCCGCCTCGTCAAAGAAGACCTCGTCAACGGCTGGGACGATCCGCGCATGCCCACCATCAGCGGTTTGCGCCGTCGTGGCATCACCGCCGCCGCCATTCGCAGCTTCTGCAAAACCATCGGCCTCACCAAGTTCAATTCCCTCACCGAGATCGCCCTGCTGGAGCACGCCATCCGCGAAGACCTCAACAAAATCTCCCGCCGTGCCTACGGCGTGCTGCGGCCCATCAAAGTCGTCCTCACCAACTACCCCGAGGACCAAGTCGAGCATTTCGAAGCCGCCAACCATCCCGAAGAGCCCGCCGCAGGCATACGCCAGGTGCCACTCTGCCGCGAGCTTTACATCGAGTCCGACGACTTCATGGAGTTCCCTTCCGAAGGCTTCCATCGCCTTAAGCCCGGCGGTGAAGTTCGCCTCAAGTTCGCCTTCTGCATCATCTGCCAGGAGGTTATCAAAGATGAGGCCGGAAACATCGTCGAACTCCGCTGCACCTACGACGACGCCACACGCCACGGCAAAAAGCCCGAAGGCCGCACCAAGCCCAAAGGCATCATCCACTGGGTCAGCGCCCGCCACGCTATCGACGCTCCCGTGCGTTTGTATGACCGTCTCTTCACCGTCGAAACCCCGGATGCTGACGCTGGCGAAGACGGCGACTTCACCCAGTTCCTCAACGCCGCTTCATTGGAAGTCATCCCCACCGCCAAACTCGAACCCAGCCTCAAGGACGCCGCCCCCGGCACCCACTGGCAGTTCGAGCGCGTCGCCTACTTCTATGCCGACCCGATTGACTCCAAGCCCGGTGCGCCCGTGTTTAACCGCACCGTGACGCTGAAGGATGGCTGGGTGAAGAAGTAGTCCTGTTGCGCCGCAACAGGAGCCGTCTGGTGTTCCAATTTCATCTGAAGGATGTTTTGACGCAGTGGCAGAAGCCTGCGCAAAATGCGCCCGGCTTTCGTCACCCCCACACGTCTCATGAAATTCATTCGCGATCTTCTGGTGCTCGCCTCAGGCATCCTTTCGGCCTTGTGCCTTCTCAACATCAGCTTTGGCGTCGCGGAGTTCATTCCCGACAACATCCCGATCTTTGGCAACCTGGACGAGGCGGCGGCCACGGGCCTGCTGATCAACTGCCTGGCCTACTTCGGCCTCAATGTGGGGCAGCTCTTCCGCCGCAAGGACGAGGCCGCCAAGCCGCCGCCGAAGACGCACGACATTGATGTCAGCTAAAAGACTTTTTGAAAAACCTCTCAGCGTGAGAAGTCAGAGGTGAAAGGTGAGACGTGTCGCCTGCGGCAGCACCACTTCTGGCATCTGACTTTTAACGTCTTACCCGTTCGTTGATGTGTTTTGGTCAGTCATCTTGACCAGCAAGGAGCGCGGGGTTGTTTCGTCTGCATCAAGCAATCATGAAGACACTCCTCCTCGCGCTCACCCTTGTTTCATCAGCCAGTCTGGCCTCGGTGATCGAATCCGATCTTTGCGTCTATGGCGGCACCAGCGGTGGGGTGGCGGCTGCGGTGCAGGGCGCACGAATGGGCAAGTCGGTCGTGATTGCGGAGCCGGGCAAGCATCTCGGTGGCATGACGAGCGGTGGGCTGAGCGCGGTGGACATTGGTGATCCGCGTTCGGTGGGCGGCATCGCACGGGAGTATTTCACGAAGCTGGCGGCGACGGCGGGCGTCACACTGGCTTGGGACAAGGCTTTCAAAGGCGATGGTGGCGGTGGTCCGGCCACGGGCGGTGCCTATGCCATCGAGCCGCACAAGGCGGAGCAGGTTTTCAGTGACTTGGCGCGTGAGGCAGGCGTGAAGGTGCATTTCGGAGCGCGGCTGGCGTCGGTGAAAAAGGACGGCGCGCGCATCACCGAACTCGTCATGGAGAACGGCGATGTGTTTCGTGCGAAGGTGTTCATCGACACGAGTTACGAGGGCGATCTGATGGCGAAGGCTGGCGTGAGCTACACGCTGATGCGTGAAGGGAACGCGAAGTATGGCGAGACGCTCAACGGCATTCATTACACGGAGAAATACATCCCGCGCACGAACCATCTCAAACCAGGCCCGCATGGCCGCGTGCCTGGCGGTCAGGGCGTGTGGGATCGCGATTTCCCTCTCGATCCGTATGTGGTGAAAGGCGATCCGAAAAGCGGACTGCTGCCGCTCATCAACGAAGGCGATCCCGGCAAGCAGGGTGATCCCGCACCGGGCGTGCAGGCCTACTGCTTCCGTCTTTGCCTCACGACGAATCCGGCAAACATGATCCCGATCACGCCACCGTCGGATTACGATCCGAAGCGCTACGAGATCGTCGGGCGATTCATCGAAGCCTGCCTCGCCATCGGCGATGATATGGGCCTGCGCTGGTTCTCGAAGCACGATCCTCTGCCGAACGACAAGTGGGACTTCAACACCGCCACCATCGGCGGCAATCTACCTGGCGCTTCGCACGCATGGCCGGAAGCGAGCTACACGCAGCGCGAAAAGATCGCGAAGGAGCACGAGGACTACCATCGCGGCCTGCTGCACTTCCTCGCCACCGATGCACGTGTGCCTGAGAAGGTGCGCAGTGATATGAAGCGCTTTGGTTTGCCGAAAGACGAGTTCACCGATAACGGTGGCTGGCCACATCAAATCTATGTACGCGAGGCGCGGCGCATGGTCAGCGATCTGGTGATGACCGAAAATCACACCTTTGGCCGAAACCCGGTACCGAAGTCCGTCGGCCTCGGCAGCTACGGCACCGACGTGCATGAAATCCGCCGCATCGTGAAGGACGGCGTGGTCATTCGCGAGGGCAAGATCGCCACGGGTCGCGATGGCGCGCCGCCGTATGCCGTGGGCTACGACGCCATCGTGCCAAAGCGGAGCGAGTGTGAAAACTTGTTCGTGACCTTCGCGCTCAGCGGCAGCCACGTCGCCTTTGCCAGCATCCGCATGGAGCCGGTCTTCATGTGTTCCAGCCAAAGCGCCGCCGCAGCCGCCGTGCTCGCCACGGATGCCAATCAAGCCGTTCAAGACGTGGACTACGAAGCTCTCAAGGCCGTCTTGATCAAGCACAAGCAAGTCCTCACTTGGCTGCCCCAGTAGAACCGAAGCTCCACCCACTCTCAGCCTCATGAATCGCGTTCTATTCTCAGTCTCTGTGTTCCTCTATGCCCTCGGTGGTTTTCTCCAGGCCGCATCCATCCCCGTCGTCGATCTCTCTCAAGACACGCAACGCCAGGTCACCATCGCGCAAGGCACGGCGGAGGTCTATCAAGGCCATCCGACGACGCTGCTGATGCCGGATGGCAAGACGATGTTTTGCGTGTGGACGCATGGGCATGGCGGCACGGCGGGGCCGCTGAAGCGCAGCGAGGATGGCGGCAAAACGTGGAGCGAGGAGCTGCCGGTGCCGGAGAACTGGTGGAAGGTGAAGAACTGCCCGGCGATCTACCGCCTCACCGATCCGCAGGGCGTGGCGCGGCTCATCGTCTATGCCGGACAAGGGCCGGATGGCACGATGCAGCAGTCCGTTTCTACCGATAAGGGCAAAACGTGGTCGCCCATGCAAAGCAACGGCTTGAAGTGCGTGATGCCCTTCTGCACGATCATGCCGGTGGAGGGCGGGAAGAAGCTGATCGGGCTCTCGAACATTCGTCGTCCTGGCGAGACGAAGGACACGAAGTCGAACATCGTCACGCAGAGTGAATCGACCGATGGCGGCCTCACTTGGGGTCCGTGGCGCGTGCTCGTGGATCTCGGTGATTTGAAACCCTGCGAGCCGGAGGTCGTGCGCTCGCCCGATGGAAAACAACTGCTGTGCATGATGCGAGAAAACATCCGCACGGAGCCTGCACACTTCATCACGAGCGATGACGAGGGCAAGACATGGTCGGAGGTGAAGGCGCTACTGCCGGGCCTGCACGGCGACCGGCACAAGCACGTCTATCTTCCCGATGGCAGGCTCGTCATCGCCTTCCGCGACATGGGCAAGGACAGCCCCACGCGTGCGCATTTCGTCGCGTGGGTCGGTCGCTATGAGGACATCGTCAGCGGCAAGGACGGCGAATACAAAATCAAGCTGCTGCACAGCCACAAAGGCAGCGATTGCGGCTATCCGGGCCTCGAACTGCTTCCAGATGGCACCATCGTCGCCACCACCTACATCAAGTATCGCCCCGGCGCGGAGCAGAACTCGGTGGTGAGCACGCGCTTCGCGATCGCTGAGGTGACACAGACATTCCTGTCTGTGGGCTCCATGAAAACCGAGCAGACAGGAGTGTCTGCATCACGGACGGCGGGCATCGTGCTCGACGACGACGAGGCGGAGTTCATCGGCGCGTGGAAGATGGCTGACAAACTGCCGTCGCTCGTCGGCGCATCGTATCGTCACGATGATCGCGCGAAGAAGACGGACGCGGTGGCGAAGTTCACGCCTGAGATTCCGGCCGATGGCAAATACGAGGTGCGGCTGCTTTACATTCATGCCTCGAATCGTGCGCAAAAAGCACAGATCACCATCCGGGGTGCCGATGGCGAAAAAGTGGTGACGCAAAACCAGCGCGAGGCCTGTTTGGAAGATGGCATTCCGCGCTCGCTAGGCGTGTTTGGCTTCGCGAAGGGAAAATCGGGCAGCATCGAAATCTCCAACGGGGGCGCTGATGGCTTTGTCGTGGTCGATGGCCTGCAACTCGTGCTGGAGGCCGAAGCCATTGCGGAGCGCAACACACGCGCTGACGCTGGTTTCCCGATGAAAACGAGCGCCGCGCCAGTGCCGGTGAAAATCCCGCCGCCGATGCTTTTGAAGAGCGCCGCGAAGCCGCAGGACGTGGATGGCAAGTCGTATGACCTCGTCGTCATCGGCGGCACGCCAGGAGGCATCGCATGCGCGGTGCGGGCGGCGCGTGAGGGCTTGAGCGTGCTGCTGGTGAATCACACGCAGCATCTCGGCGGCTTTGTCACGAGCGGCGCGGGCGGCTGGGAAGCGCCGTATGATGGTCTGCGCTCGCCGATCTATGGCGAGATGATCACCAGCGCGGCGCAGTATTACGCGAAGACTTATGGCGAAGAATCGCCCCAGCACATCCTCTCGATGCCGAGCAAAACGAGCCGTGCGCACATCGACCGCCCCAAGATCGAGCCGCGCATCGCCGAGATGCTTTTCAATGAGATGGCCGCGAAGGAGAAGACGCTGACCGTGCTGCTCGGCCACATTGTCACGAAAGCGAAGCGCGATGGCGCTTTGCTCCGAAACGTGGTGCTCAAGCCGATGCATGGCGACAAGACGATCACGGTCAGCGGCAAGGTTTTCGCCGATGGCATGTATGAGGGCGATTTGATGGCTGTGGCGGGCGTGAAGACGCAGATCGGCCGCGAATCCCGTGCGCAGTATGGCGAGAGGCATGCGGGCGTGATTTATACGCAGGAGCGGCACAAAGAACCCGGCCAGCGCGGCTTCCCCAAAGCCGCCGACGAAGGCACGCTGAACATCCGCTACAACAGCCACGCGACCGCCGGCATCGTCGAAGGTCCGCAAAGCGGCGAAGCGGACGGCAGTGTGATGGCTTACAACTACCGCCTCATCCTCACGCGTGATCCAGCGAACCAAATCATGCTGTCAAAGCCCGCGAACTTCGATCCCGCCATCGCGAAGCAAGCTATCGGCGGTGGTTTCGTGCCGAATCTGCCGAACAAGAAAGTCGCGTGGAATGGCGGTCGCCTCATCGGCCCGCAAAACGAGTATCCCGCCGCCGACTGGCCGACGCGTGAAGCTATTTCAAAGCGGTACCTCGACGCCATGCTCATGCGCCTGTGGTGGGTGCAAAACGACCCCGAAGCTCCGGAGAAAGATCGCAAGCAGTTCGAGAACTACGGCCTTGCCGCTGATGAGTTCCCCGACAACAACCACGCGCCGTATGAAATCTACGTCCGCGAAGCACGGCGGCTCGTCGGGCGTTACGTTTTCAAAGAGCAGGACAACGTCATCGCCGAAGGCATCGCCCGCACACCGATTCACACCGACAGCATCGCCATGACCGACTGGCCTGTCGATTCCGTCGCCTGCCTGCCGCGCAAGGCACCCGGCGGCAACACAGACGGCATTCTCTTTCTCGGCGAAGAATCCCGCCCCGCGCAGGTGCCGTATCGCGTCAACCTCGCGAACGAGGTCGAGAACCTGCTCGTCCCCGTCGCCATCAGTGCCTCCCACGTCGGCTGGGGCAGTATCCGCCTCGAACCCGTCTGGATGCAGCTCGGCGAAAGCGCCGGCCACGCCGCCGCGCTGGCCGTGAAAGGCAAAACAACGCCCGGAAAGCTCGATCCAGATGCCTTGATCCGCAAACTCGCCACCAGCCGCATGATGATCAGCTTCTTCAACGATGTCGATGTCACTGCGGATGATCTGCACATCCCTGCCGCGCAGTATTTTGGCACGAAGGGCTTCTTTGCGGGTTACGATGCCAAGCTCGATGCCCCGCTCACCGAGGCCGTGAAGGCGGCCTGGAAGAAAGGCTTTGCTGACCTCAAAAAAAGGGCGCGCTGGAGCCGATGCAGCTCGCGAAAGCTGTTCATGCAGCCGAAGCGAATCCAGCTCAGCAGACGAAAGAAACTCGCGGCGCAGTGCTGTTTGCGATGTGGAATGAACTAAGCGCCCAGTAAGCTATGAACCAGGTCATTTTCCTCACCACCCTCCTCCTTTTCAGCATCGCTCTGGCATCTGCCGCAGGTCCAACTGAGCAGGGCAAAACCCTGGCTTCTGCCAACGAATTTGAGCTTCGGGTTGCAGCTCCAGGCCCTGATGGCATTGCCGACTCGATCCTTCAGGAAGCCATCGACAAGGTCGCTTCAGCGGGTGGCGGAGTGGTCTTGCTCGGAGTTGGTGACTTCAAACTCTCGCGTCACGACGATGATGAAACCGTGATCATCAAAAGCAACGTGACACTGCGCGGCCAGGGCCACGCGACCCATATTTATCTCGACCCGAAGACGCCGCCGAATGAGTTGCGCTATTTCCCGGTTCGCATCGGATCGGCGAAGGTTCCCGCGCACAACGTCGTGATCGAGAACCTGCGTTACACCGGCAACGACAAGGCCATCGGCGGAGGTTCCATCATGGGCTTCAACGCGCGGCTGGATGAAAAGGAATCGCTCCTGTTGTCTTGCGACAACATCACTGTCCGTCATTGCTGGATCTATGATGCCAAACAGGCCGCAGGCTGCACCAAGCCGGCGACGGCGATGTATTTTGCCAAGCATGTCATCCCAGCAGAGGAAGCCAAAAAGGCAGCGGTTGAACCTGAAAAAGTGCGCATCGGTTACTTCGACGCCGACCGCATGGCCGCGCAGTTCAAAAACTGGCAGGTGCATCACAATTACATCGAGACCTGCGGCAACAAGGCGGTCGAGCTCGCCGAATGCAACGGCGGCCTAATCGCGGACAATCACATCGTCAATGTGGTGGATGGACCGCAGGTAATCTTTGGCAGTCGCAACGTGCAGATCCGCGACAACATCGTCCATTTCACTCGGACGGGCATCAACATCAGCGAGGGCTCGCATCATTTCCGCGTAAGCGGCAATCATGTGGAGCCGATGCCGGAGGTGTCCAAAAAGGCGGTGCTGCCCTGCCTGATCTTCCGCACGGAGCCGCTGCCCGTGCACTCAAAAATCAGCGATGTGGTGGTCACTGGAAACATCTTCCGCAACCAGCACACTAATGGTAAATGCACCGTGCGGTTCGTGACCCGCCCCGAAGCGCTCTCCTGCGTGTATGAGGGCATCGCCCTCTCGGGCAATGTCTTCGACGGGGATGTTCAGATTTACGATGTGAGAACCTCAGCCAAGACCACCATTCAGGACATCGTTTTTGCGGACAATGTCTGTGAAGGGGCGCTGGTTTCCGAACCCCAAGAGTCGATGAATTCAAGCCATGTCGCGGTGCGAGGAAATATGCTGCGCCAGCCGGGAAACATGAGCTTAAAAGCAAGCAACTGGATCTGGACCGGCAACACTCATGTGAACGGCACGCTCGAAGTCGCCGCTGGTGCAAAGTCGAATATCATTCGTGACAATGTGACGGCTTCCCCAGTCGCCGACAAAGGCACGGACACGGTCCTGACCGGGAATGTGGTGATGAAGAAAACCGAAGCTCCATGAAACGTCCCTACACTGCCAAAAGCACACTGATAACTTTGAGCTGCGCCATGCTGCTTCCGGCGCTTTTATTCTCACAAGATGCCATCGTGAAGCGCCCGTCAGCGCCTTCTCTCAAAAAGGGAGAGAAGCAGCTTTTCGTGGACGATCTGATGATCAAAAAGAAGCAGGGAATCACCAGAGTGGTCCACCCTGCCAAGAAACTTGAGCATCCTGTGCTGGAGGCAGAAATGCCTTGGGAAGTGCGGGACACGGAGGGTTTCCTGGATAAGCGCGTCAATATCTATGGCACGGTGCTGCGTGAGGATAAAACGGGCGCCTTCAGGATGTGGTATGCGGACCCCGGCAGCGTGCTTTACGCGACATCCAACGATGGCATTCATGGGGAGCGGCCTGTTCTCAAGATCATGGGTAAAACGAACGAAACAGATCTCCATCTGCACAGCCCCAGCATCATCGAGGACAAGTTCGAAACGGACCCCAAAAAGCGATACAAGGCTGTTGGCAACGCAGGCATGGACAGGGACGATGCCAAAGTCCAGCGTCTCAAAGACAAGTTTGAAATGGTGGATTGGTATCGCGATAAGTTGCATCGCCTCTATTACGCGGCTTACTCTCCCGACGGCCTGCGTTGGACCGTCGAACCAGAGCCCATCTTGCTGGGATGCGATACCATCACGCTTTCGCAGGACCCGGTGACTGGCGAATATCTCGCCTTTCACAAACGCCAGGGTGACCCGCGTGTGGTGGGGATTCGGCAGGTCTTTCTATCCGTCAGCAAGGACATGGAAAACTGGTCTGAACCCCAGCCCGTCATGGTGGCCGATGAACTGGACAATCGGGCGGCGAAGAAGCTGAAGGGAGGCACCTACTCGGAGTTTTACAATCTCTCCGCTTTTGCCTATGCGGGGCAGTGGCTGGGTTTCGCCACTCCGTTTCGCCGGGTCGAGCCTCCCTCCGCTTTGTTTGGCAACGATGAGGTCGATGGACGCAAACGATCCGCCACAGGGATCATCGATGTGCAGTTGGTCCACAGCCGTGATGGCCGTCATTGGCACCGGTGTTCCGACCGGAGTCCGGTGATTCCTTTGGGACCGCATCCCTATGATGCAGGAAGCATCTTTGGCCTTTGCAACACCCCCGTCTTTGTCGGTGATGAAATGTGGATGTATTACACCGCCGTGACCACGCCTCATGGCGGTCTTGGGCCTGAAAAACAACAGTCCATCGCCCGGGCAGCCTGGCGGATCGACGGGCTGGCTTCCTTGCGACCAAAGAAGATACAGGAGCCGGGGATCATCGAAACGCATGAGTTTATCCCTGAAGGAAAGCGGCTCTTCATCAATGCCGATGTCAAAAACGGCAGCCTCAGCGTGGAGGTGCTGGATGTCGCCGGACAGGTCATCCAAGGCTACGAGAAGGAACCCAGCGTCATCGAAAAACAGGATTCCGTGAAGCTGGCCATCCGCTGGAAAGACACGGACGCCCTGCCCGCAGGCAAGCCCATCCGTCTCCGCTTCCATCTGCTGAATGGAGACCTCTACAGCTACGTGATTGATTGACTGTCCATCGAATCCCGAGCCGCATCATGAAACCGCTTCTTCTCCTCTCCTGCCTGCTGCTAACTCCTGTGATCATTCACGCGCAGACAAAACCGCTCGCGCAGGATTACCGCATCGTTTTCCACAATCCAGATCGCGAACGCTATGTCGAAGGTCCGGGGCTGGTGCGACTGGATGACGGCTCACTCGTTGCCGTGGTGCCGGTGGTTCCTCGTGAGGAATGGAGCAAGGAACGCCGCGCCACGCAGAGCGTCACGCACATCTTGCGCAGCAGCGATGGCGGTCAGACGTGGCAGGCTGCGACGCAACTGCCCTTCTATTCCGCAGCGCCCTTTTTGCACGGCGGAGCGCTGTATCTCCTCACCAACAAAGGCGGCACGAAGGTGCGCAATGATGATCTGCTGCTGCTCAAGAGCATCGATGGCGGCAAGACGTGGTCGGAGCCGGTGACGTTGTTCACGGGCCACTTCTGGAACTGCCACACCGGCATGGTGCAGCACGCCGACAGGCTCTACTGGGCCACGGACGATCTTTCGCTCGGCAAGTTGCGCGGACCGCGTGTCATCGCGGGTGATTTGAGCGGTGATCCGATGAATCCGAAGGCATGGTGCATGTCCGAACCCGTGCCGTTTCCCGGCGTGCCGGAGGCGATGACAAATCCGCAGTTCGACAAACTCACGAGCCAGTATCTGGAGCCAAACGTCATCGACGTGCGAGGAAAGCTGCGCGTGCTCATGACCGTGAAACCCAAGCGTCAGTCCACGACGGGCCTCTGCGCGGTGCTGGACTTTGAGGACAAGGGCGGCCCGCTCGATTTGAAGTTCACTCAGTTCCATCCCATGCCCGGCGGCCAGTTGAAGTTCTGCGTCATCTGGGATGAGCAGTCGAAAATGTTCTGGTCCACGGCGAACCTCGTCGTCGATGGACAGGGCGCGTTCGATTGGTTCTGCGAGGGCGAAAAGCGCGGCAATGTCCGCTACGCGAGCGGCCTCGGCGGCAATGACCGGCGCTTCCTCATGCTGCAATACAGCCTTGATGGCCTGAACTGGTTTCAGGCCGGCTGCGTGGCGCAGGCGGGCAAAATCTCTCAGTCCTTCATGTATGCGCGGCCTGTCATTGATGGCGATGACCTCGCGATCATCGCCCGCAGCAGCATCAACGCGCCAAACCAGCACGATGCCGATCACGCGACGTTTCATTGCGTGAAGAACTTCCGCAGCCTCGCGCTGAAGCTCACGCCGGAGGATGAGTAGAATGAAGTTTGTCTTTCTCGCACTTCTCGCTGCTTGCTTCGCCCATGCGGATGAGCCTCGCCCCATCGTGCTGCGTGATCTGCCGCTGCTGTTTGCCGATGACAGCGGCGTGGCGGAGAAATCGGGCGTGGTGCGCACGGTGCATGTGGCGCAGACGCGGCCAAAGCCGGTGATCGAAGGCACGTTGCCCGCGGAAGGCAGCCGCGTGTATCTCAGTGGCACGGTGCATCGCGATGAGGCCTCGGGCCTGCTGCGCATGTGGTATGCGGGCCATCCCGATCTGCCCGGCGGTGCCAAGCCGAAAGTGGAGGGCTTTCGCAGTGGCAAAGGCAACTTCGTGCTCCACGCGACCTCAAAGGATGGCGTGACGTGGGATCGGCCTTCGCTGAGTTTGCATGATTTTCAGGGATCGAAGGCGAACAACATCATCTACGACTTCCACAGTCCCAGCGTGCTCGTGGATGTGGCCGATCCCGATCCGGCGTGGCGCTACAAGATGCTCGGCTCGTTGCGCGGGCGTTACAATGCCGCGACATCGCCCGACGGCTTTCGCTGGACCGGTCCCGATGAGCCCATCGTGCATTCGTCCGACAACATCACACTTACTAGTGATCCGTTGAGCGGCGACTACCTCGCTTATCTTCGACCCAAACAGCCCGTCATCCGTGGCTATCCGCGCCGCGTTGTCGCTCTCTCACGCAGCAAATATTTCATCACCTGGAGCAAGCCGGAACTCGTCTTCGCGCCCGACGAGCAGGACGACGCATGGGCGACCTCGCCCGGCCAGCGCACGGAGGTGAACAACATGTCCGTCATTCCCCATGCGGCGGGATTTCTCGGCTTTCCCACCATCTTCCGCGTCACTGCCACGGATCGTCCGACGGCGCAGCTGGGGCATGGTCAAAGCAGCACGGATGGCACGCTCGATGTTCAACTCATCACCAGCGCCGATGGCCGCGTATGGCAGCGCACGGAGAAGCGCGAGGCCATCATCCCGCGCGGCGCGGCGGGCGGCTTCGATGGCGGCTCCATCTTCGGCGTGTGCAGCACCTCCGTTCACACGGACGACG
The DNA here is from genome assembly GCA_044355475.1 of Prosthecobacter sp. Taxonomy (GTDB): domain Bacteria; phylum Verrucomicrobiota; class Verrucomicrobiia; order Verrucomicrobiales; family Verrucomicrobiaceae; genus Prosthecobacter. The sequence continues at coordinate 9,487 of JBIKYB010000020.1, read as the reverse complement.
AGACCTGGGTCTATTACACCGGCATCAACACCACGCACGGCGCGCCGATGCCGCCGAAGCGCATTGCCATCGGCCGCGCGGAATGGCGACGGCATGGCGTTGTGTCGCTCGATGCTGCGGATTCAGGCCGTGTGCAGACAAAGCCGCTGCGTCTCGCTTCATCCTCGCTGATCGTAAATGCCGACGCGAAGGGCGGCGAACTGCGCGTGGCTCTGCTGAAGGCCGATGGTCGTGCGATTCCCGGCTTTGGCATCGAAGAATGCGAGCCGTTGAGCGCAGACGCCACACGCTCGCCGGTGAAATGGCAAAGCGAAGCCGCTGTGCCGACAGATCGGGATGTGTGCGTCGTCATTCAAATGAAGAAGTCTCGCCTGTTCAGTCTTTCCATCCTCCAACCATGAAACCGCTCATCCTCCTGCTCGCTCTCTGCCTAGGTGCTCTCCATGCCGCCGAACCACTTCTGGAAAAAACACCGGTCTTCCCGCCGGGCATGAACGGCATCGCGCGGTATCGCATTCCGGGCATCGTGGTCACGACGAAGGGCACGGTGCTGGCTTACAGCGAGGCGCGGCGGAACAGCAGCGCGGACTGGGGTGAGATCGAGGTGCATCTGCGTCGCTCGACCGATGGCGGGAAGACGTGGCAGGAGCCGAAGCACATCGCGCACAGCGGCACGCGCATGGAGGGTAATCCGCACAAGAAAACGGATGGCGGCGAGCGTGAGCAGACGGTGAACAATCCCGTCGCCATCGTGGATCGCCAGACGGGGGCCATCGAGATGCTCTACTGCATCAACTACGCGCGCTGCTTCGCCATGCGCAGCACGGACGACGGCGTGACGTGGAGCCAGCCGGTGGAGATCACGGCGACGTTTGAGCCTTTCCGCAAGCACTACGACTGGAAGGTCATCGCCACCGGGCCGGGCCATGGCATTCAGATGAAAAGCGGACGACTCGTCGTGCCGATCTGGCTGGCCTATGGCAAGGAAGGCGATCACAAGCCCTCCGCTGCCGCCACGATCTACAGCGATGATCATGGCAAGACCTGGAAGGCCAGCGATCTCTGCCTGCCGAACGAAGGCGATCTCGGCAATCCGAATGAAACGATGATCGCCGAGCTGTCCGATGGCCGCGTGATGCTCGTCGCGCGCAGCGTGTCGCAGGCGAGCCGCAAGATCATCACGACGAGCGCCGATGGAGCCACGGGTTGGACGAAGCCGGTGTTTCACGAGCAGCTCTGGGAGCCGATCTGCATGGCCAGCATCGCCGCGCATCCGTCGAAGCCGGGCACGCTGCTTTTTTCCAATCCGCACACGCTCGCACTCGACAAGGACGGCAAAGAAGTCCCCGCTGGGCGCGGCAAGCGCGAGAATCTCTGCATCAAGCTCAGCCGCGACGATGGCAAGACCTGGCCCGTGAACAAAGTGCTCGATCCCGGCAAAGCTGCCTACTCGGACCTCGCCGTGCTACCGGATGGCACCGTGCTCTGTCTGTATGAAGCCGACACCTCCATCGACTGCGCGCGATTCAATCTGGAGTGGGTCACGCAGTAGCTTCGAAGAGCTAATCGAGGCAATCTGTCGTCGTCAGAGGCCAAGGCGCAGGCAGCATTTCATTGAAAGTGTCGACAGTTTTGTGCGTAGCTGTGAACTGTCGACACTTTAACACTGCTGCACCATGACAAAAACTCGCTCTGAACCCCGACGCAATCTCGCCCATGACATTGCCTCGCAGATGCGGCGTGACATTATTTCCGGCACGTTTAAGCCGGGTGAAGCGCTCGCGGAACCGGCGCTGGCTGGGCGTTTCGGGGTCAGCCGTGCGCCGGTGCGGGAGGCGATGATCGAGTTGGAACGTGGGGGGCTGGTTCAGTTTGAGACGACTGGCAGGACTCGCGTCAGGACGCTGGAGGAAAAGGACGTTGTCGAGATCGTCGAGGCCCGGATCGCCCTGGAGTCGATGGGCGCCCGGCTGGCGGCGGTCCGTTGGACCGATGAGGACACCCGATGGATCGAGCGAAGCATCGCCGCCCAGGAGAAGGCGGCGACGGGCGTGAAGTTCAGCGCCTTGGACATCGCCATGCATGAACACATCATGAAGTGCAGTGGCAATGAACGGCTGGTCACGCTTTGGCAATGCGTCCGCTGGCAGTTCGAGATGGCGCTGACCCACATCCACAGCCTCCAGCAAAATATGGCCCCCGATCTCCGCCGTTTCAGCGTGATGGGGCATGGGAAGGTGCTCAAAACTTTGGCTGACCGCCAGCCGGAGATGGCCGCCAAAGTGATGGCTCAACACATCAAAGACTCCATCGAATGGTATGCCCCGAAATGAACACCCCCCTTCTCAAATCTGACCTCCAGCTTGGCTCGTGGCTTCAGACAGGTTCATCTGTCGTCGCCGAACTTGCCGATGCGAGCGGCTTCGACTGGCTGCTCATCGACCTCGAGCACGGCTGCGGCACTGAGGCGGCGGTGCTGCCGCAGATTCAGGTCATTCGTACTGCCGCCGCCATCGTGCGTGTCGGTGCGCCGCATCCCGACCTCATCGCTCGCTCGCTGGACTGGGGTGCTGCCGGCATCATGGTGCCGATGGTCTCCTCTGCGGAAAAAGCCGAAACCTGCGTGCGCGCCATGCGCTATCCGCCGCGTGGAGATCGTGGCCTGGCCGGGATGGTGCGCGCCTTTCAATACGGACTGCATCGCGAAATGCCGATGCCTGTTTTTTACGCCCAGATCGAGACCATCGAAGGCGTGGAAAACGCACGCGCCATCGCCACCGTGGATGGGGTCGATGTGCTCTTCATCGGGCCGATGGACTTGAAACTTAACCTTCAATCCCACCCCGAACGCACCCAACTCGATTACGCTGCCTGCCTCCGGGAAGTCGCGGCTGCGGCCAAGGCGGCGGGCAAGGCTTGTGGCCTGCTTTGTCGTCAGACCGACGATTTTGCCGAACTACAAGCGCTCGGCTTCACCCATCTGGCCATCGAGACCGACATCACGCTCCTGCGCGAGAGCTACCGCAAAGTCATTCAATCTCTCCGCACTCAAACAGTATGACTTTGAGAACCACACTTGCGCTGACTGCCATCTTCCATGGCTTCGGTTTTGGACTTCATGCGGATGATTCCAAGCCGGTGTTGCAACTGGATTTTGGTCAGGAAGAATCGGCACCCTTGATTGCTGTTGGCAACGTGGTGCGTGATCAGGCCGGGCCGCGTCCGCCGGAGTTTCCGGATTTTGAAGCGAACAACACTGCCATTCAATTGAAGGCGAAAGGCGCTCGTTATGAGATCAAAGATCCGGGACCGCAAAGCCCGTTTGATTTCACGAATGGCGATGCTATCACCTTGGAGTCGTGGGTGAAGGTGGACAAACTGAGCCCCGGCCAGCCAGCGTATATCGTGGGCAAGGGGCGCACCAACTCCCCGCATTATGCCCGCAACAATCAGAACTGGTCGCTGCGGGTCATCGGTGGCAGCGCGGGTCTTGCGCATCTCAGCTTTCTCTTTGCCAGCGCTCCCGAACCTGGTGGAGGGAACACATGGCACATCTGGAACTCGGAGGCGTCTTTCGAGATCGCGACGGGCTGGCATCATGTGGCTTTGTCGTATGAGTTCGGCAAGCCCGACACCATGCGTGGATGGATTGACGGCGTGGACACAGCGGGGGTGTGGGGAGTGGATGGTGCCACCACGAAGGCGCCCGCAGTCGATGATGACGATGTTTGGATCGGCTCGTCTCAGGGCGGCAACGCGGGCAACAGTCTTCAGGGTTTTCTTGACGGGTTGGCGATCCATCGCCGCGCGTTGAGCGATGCAGAAATCGCGAAACATTGCCGAAGAAAAGAGGGGCCACTGGTGGTGCTGCCCGCTGTCGCGAAAATGCCGGATCTGGGAAAGATCGACGAAGGAAAAGTGCTCGTTCAGTTCAACGAAGGGCACGCCGACTCTAACCGCTGGCCCAATTCTCTGGAGACAACGAAGGAAGCGTCGCTCTGGTGGGGAGACGCCTTCCTGCTGCCTCGTGTGCCGGTGCGATACGATGACTGGGGCATCCGGTCGAGCTGGGCCTCGCCGGTTTTGCTGCGCATGGCCGCAGACGTGAAACTGCCGGAAGGATCACACCGCGTTTTGCTGCGAACCCGCGGCCTGTCCCGCCTCTGGATTGACGGCAACTTGATCGCTGAAACCAAACCGGCGGTCGGCAATGGTGAAAATGGTTTCGACCCCGTGACGCCACTGGCGCAGCCGCCTCATGCTGGAGTCCGGGTCAAAGGCTACCATCAGCAGGAGGTTTTCGGAACGGCGACGCTGCCGCCTGGAAAGACGACTTCCCGCGTGGTGTTGGAGTTGATCGTCGGAGGAAAAAACATGCGCACGGATACCGGGGAAGTCTGTGTCGCTCTTGAATCGGCAGGTCGTGATGCGTTCTCCATTCTCCGTGCAGCGGGCAGGCCGGATCTTCCTTTGACGGATGCCCAGGTCGAGCCAGTCCTCGCTGAAATCGAAACCTCGTTGGCCCGTTTTGACGACGCCAATCGGCGTGAGGCATCCAAATCTCGCGATTCGTTTTGGCAGAAGCGCCATGCCATCGCCAAGGAATGGGTGAAGAAAAATCCAGCGCCCAAACCTCCCCGCAAAGGCCATCCCGTGGATGCCTTCATTGATGCGAAAATCGAAACCGCCCTCGCGGCAAGCGCCGCCACTTCAGACGCGGCGAAGCTTTTCCATGGCGAGGTGCTGCCGGTCCTGCGGGACGAGTGTTTCCGCTGCCACGGCGAGAAAGACAAAGGCGGGCTGAAGCTGAACACACGTGAGGCCGCCTTGCGCGGTGGTGATTCGGAGGTTCCCGCGATCGTTCCCGGTGATCCGGCGGCCAGTGAGTTGATCGAGCGCGTTCGAACCGATGACGAAGATTTGGTCATGCCGCCAACGGGCGAGCGCCTCAGCAAAGAGCAGATCGCCCGGCTGGAATCGTGGATTCGCGACGGTGCCAAATGGCCGTCTCCACCGGTCGATCCTGGCAAGCTCGTCAAAACAGCCATCACCTCTGATGCTGCTTTTCTCCGCCGCATTTATCTCGACACCATTGGTCTGCCACCGGCTTCGGACGAGGTGAAAGCCTTTCTCGCGGACTCCGATCCTGACAAGCGCAGCAAGCTGATCGACCGGCTGCTCGCCGATGAACGCTGCGCGGATCATGCGATGAGCGAGTGGTTGGATGCCCTCGCGGAGAACCCCACTTTGATCAACGCTTCGCTCAACAGCACCGGACCGTTTCGCTGGTTTCTCCATGATGCCTTGCGCGACCACAAGGCGCTCGATCGCATGGTCACGGAGTTGCTCATGATGCGGGGTGATGCCGCTCACGGAGGCAGTGCCGGCTTTGCCCAGGCAGCGGAAAACGATGCGCCCTTCGCGGCCAAAGGCCACATCGTTGCCGCCGCGTTTCTCGGCATCGAGTTGCAGTGCGCCCGTTGTCATGATTCGCCCTATCACTCCACCACACAGCGCGATCTCTTCACTCTTGCCGCGATGCTGGAGCGCAAGACCGTGACGGTTCCGAAATCCAGCCGAGTTCCTGCGGCGTTTTTTGAAAAGAAGGCCCGCGAGTCATTGATCAGGGTAACGCTGAAACCTGATGAACCCGTGACACCAGCCTGGCCCTTTGCTGGCGTGACTGGTGTGGCGGGGAATGCAGACATCGGCCCGCTCATCGAAAATCCCAAGGACTCTCGTGAACGACTCGCGGCCCTGATCACTTCGCCGGAGAATCGTCGCTTCCCCCGCGTGATGGTGAACCGGATTTGGAAGCGGCTCATGGGTGCGGGTTTTGTGGAACCGGTCCAGGATTGGGAAGGGCATGATGCAAGCCACCCGGAGCTTCTCGATTGGCTCGCGGCCGAGCTGCTTACCGCGGACTACGATGTCCGGCACATCATCCGGCTCATTGTCACTTCGGCGGCTTATCAGCGTGAGGCAGGATTGGAAAATCTGTCCTCCGCCGGTGCTGTTGAGCGCTTTTTCAATGCGCCAGCGCGGCGTCGCCTCAGCGCTGAGCAGGTCGTGGACTCGCTCCACACCGCGGCCGGGGTAGCCATCGATTCCGAACCCATGACCTTCATTCACGACGGAGCCAAAACCTTGCAGACGCGGCAGGATCTCGGGCTTCCACGTCGTGCCTGGATGTTCGCCAGCCTCAACAACGAACGCGACCGGCCCAGCCTGGCTCTGCCGCGCGCACAGGCCGCTGTGAATGTGTTGGAGGCGTTTGGATGGAACGGCTCACGTCAGAAGCCGATCTTTGCGCGTGATACCGAACCGAACATGCTTCAGCCAGGAATCCTCGAAAACGGCATCCTCACCCAGTCCTTGTCGCGAGCGTCTTGGAAATCCGAACTGGCCAATCTGGCTGTGGAGGCGAAATCACCGGAAGCCTTGCTGGAGAGTTTGTTTCTCCGGTTTCTCAGCCGCATGCCACTGCGGTCCGAACGGGATTCGTTTCTCCCTGAGTTGAAGTCAGGCTTTGAAAAACGCCTCACGCCCCCGGATCAAATCACGGAACCGGCCCGCCCGGAACCGCTTCGTCTGGTGACCTGGCTCAACCATGTGACACCGGACGCCAACACCATCCAGCAGGAGAACGAAAACCGGGTCCAGCGAGGCCCCAGCCCCGATCCGCGTCTGCGACCAGAATGGCGAGAAATTTACGAGGACATCATCTGGAGCCTGATTAATGACCGCGATTTCGTCTGGATGCCCTGACCAATCAACAACCTGACAACCCTCACCATCCCATGAAGCGAAGACAATTTCTCAGAACCGGCGCCACCCTGGGCGGCAGCCTTGCCTTGCCGCACTCGCTGATGGCCGAGCCGACTTCCAAGCTCATTCGCGGAAACGCGGAGCATGTCATTTCGATCTGGCTGGGAGGCGGCATGGCGCAGACGGATACCTTCGACCCGAAACGTGTGGGCGACCCGAAAGCGAACAAGGCCGGCTCCTACTATCCGTCCATCGACACGGCGGTCCCCGGCGTGCGCGTGTGTGAGCATTTGTCCAAGGTGGCACCCCTCATGGAGCATGTGACTGCGGTGCGAACCATTCACCATGACGTCATCGACGAGCATGCGGCTGCCACCAATCGCATGCATACCGGGCGGCCCATCAGCGGCACGATCAGCTATCCCTCCATCGGATCCATCATTGCCCACGAGCGCGGAGCCGTGGCCGACGATGCCCCGCCCTACGTCCTGATCGGCTATCCGAATGTCACCCGGGGGCCTGGATTTCTGGGCGCTCAATCCAGCTACCTCTACCTGACGGATACCAGTCGCGGTCCGGCAGGATTGTCATTGCCTCCAGGGATGACGCCCAAACGTCAGTCGCGACGCGAACGCTATCTCACCGCTCTCCAGGCCAGCGCCGGAGCGACCGCAGACCGGCAGTTGAAAAGTTACGACGCCGCCATCGCGCAAAGTCTGAAACTCAGCGGCCCGGAGTTCAATCGCGCGTTTCAACTCGACTCCGAACCCGCCGGCTTGCGGAATGAATACGGCGGTGAATTCGGACAGCGCTGCCTGCTCAGTCGTCGGCTTGTCGAACGCGGCGTGCGCTTCATCGAAGTCTCCCACAACCTCAACTTCATCAATGGAGCCGGCTGGGATACACATAAAGAAAGCATTCTCCAGCAACATGGGTTGATCCGAGAACTCGACACAGCCATGGCCACATTGATCCGTGATTTGTCCGCGAAAAAGCTGCTCGATAAAACACTCATCATGGTCACCACCGAGTTCGGCAGGCCCCCTGAGTTCGACAGCGGAGGCGGGCGCGGGCATCAAGGCAGCGCCTTCACCTGCGTGCTGGCCGGAGGAGGTCTAAAACACTGCGGTGCCTGGGGACAGACGGGTGAGCTTTCAAAAGAGATCGTCGCCAATCCCGTCAGCGTCCCCGATTTCTTCGCCACCGTCTGCGCCGCACTGGGCGTTGATTACCACAAGAACCTTTACGACGGAGATCGTCCCGTGCCGATCACGGATCAAGGAAGTCCAATCGCAGCGCTCTTTGCATAGTGGGTCAATGCGGTCATCATCCACCAGCACGGCTGCCGCGTCTGTCCCGCGAAAGCAGGATGCACCCCCTAGTTTTCGGGGGGAATCGAGCTGCTAAGTATGTCGCCTCCAAGGCGTATGAATCTGACCTCATCATGACTTTTTGCTTTCGCTTTCGATCCACATTCGCTGTAGCGCTCACCGCTGGCCTTGCCTTTGCCGGTGCTGGCATCGCTGCGGAACCGTATGACGCTTTCCTGGAAAAACACTGCAGCAGTTGTCATGGCCCCGAGAAGGAGAAGGGTGACTTGCGCATCGACCAGCTTTCACGCGATTTCAAGTTGGGCGCGGACACGCATCATTGGGCGGAGGTGATCGAGCAGGTGAACTCGGGCGAGATGCCTCCGAAGAATGAGAAGAAGCCGACGCAGGCGGAGATTGCGGCGTTTGTGACGAGTCTCGATGCACGCATCAAAGAAGGGCGTGCGGCGCGGATGGCGGCGCGGCCACCGGTGGCGCATTACCGGCTGAGCCGGAAGGAGTATCAAAACACGGTCTATGACCTGCTCGGCGTGCGCTACGATCCTGCGAAGCCGGGCGAGCTGAATGAGGACACGCGGTGGCATGGCTTTGAGCGCATCGGGTCGGAGCTGTCGCTTTCGCCATCGCATGTGGATCGCTATTATCGAGCGGCGGAGCTGGTGCTGGATCGGGCGTTTCCGACGGCGACGAGCGACGCACGCAAAGTGCGCAAAACAGCGGCGGAGATCCATTATGGCGGCGGCAAGGATCAACAGGCGGTGCTGGATCGATTTGGCATCAAGAGGCCGCTAAGGTGGCTGCAGTTCCCCGGCACAGTCCAGAACGCACTCTCGCCGAACTGGTTCGGAAAGACGGGGCCGGAGCACAGCGGGCTCTACAAAATGCGCATCCAAGCCAGTGGCATTCGTCCGATCGGTGGCCAGACGGCGCATTTGAGCATCGGCAAGCGTACGGGCGAGGAAACGGTGGATGGGCTCATCGAGTTCGACATCACGGCACCAGAGGACAAGCCGCAGGTGTATGAGTTCGAGGTGTTTCTTGAGATGCCCACGTCGCTCGATTTCTGCGTCGTGGCGACTGACGTGGTGGACCGGCGACAAGGCGCGGCCTTTCGCGGAGCCCTCGGCGGCCGTGGTTACATGTTCACGCACAGCAGCGAGACTTATCTGCTGAATCCGAACGCGCCACAGATGTTCGATGGCAAAGGGAATGGCCTCTTCTCCACGGTGATTCTCGATTGGGTCGAGTGGGAAGGGCCGCTGGTGTCCGAGGCGGAAAAATCGCGTCGCAAGGATGTGGTGCCGCCGGATGACGCGACGCCCGAGGTGGTCGCGGCGCATTTGCAGCGCTTCGCCGAACGCGCTTGGCGTCGTCCGGTGAAAACGGAG
>JBIKYB010000562.1:0-2677 GCA_044355475.1 Prosthecobacter sp. | reverse complement strand
GGCACGTTGAAGAACTACCAAGGAGCTTTCGGTGCCGAGTCCGACACACCTGAAGGCCGCCAGCGTCTCGGTAAGCAAGTCTCGCCGATCTACCACATCACCGCGAAACTTCCGCCCACCTTCATCATCCATGGCGATCAAGATTTCCTCGTGCCCATTCAGCAGGCGGAAACCTTTGTTGCCAAAGCGAATGAGGCCGGTGTCATCGCCCAACTCGTCGTCAAGCCGGGTGCCGCGCATGGCTGGCCGGACCGTCAGCCGGATTACGCACAGTTCGCCGACTGGTTTGACCAGCACCTTCGCAGAGTGAAGAGGTAGTCAGGACCGTAGGCCGACCGCACGAGGTATTGCTAGGCAGCTCAAGCACGTTTATTCCGCACCATCAGCACTGCCAGCACCAGTGGATTTGCGGCTGCCGGCCTCGCGGTCGAGCACGAGCAGGCTGGCGGGATCGCTGCCAGCGAGCTTGAGGCGGTCCAGCATGTCGCGCACGGTTTTTTCCTCCTCCATCTGCTCGTTGAGGAACCAGAGCAGTAGATTTTTGGAGGCATGATCCTTTACCTGCTCAGCCACTTCAAAGAGATCGTTGATCTGCTGGGTGACCTTTTGCTCCTGTTTCAGGCTGTGCTCGAAGACATCGAGCGCGGATTTAAAATCTGCCTTGGGTTTGGCGATGGGCTGGAGCTCGACCTTGGCATCACGATCAACGACATATTGGTAAAACTTCAGCGCGTGCATCGTCTCCTCACGGCTCTGCGTGAACATCCACTGGGCAAAGCCGGAATATGGCGTCTGCTCAAACCACGCGGCCATGGCGAGGTAGATGTAGCTGGAGGCCATTTCGTTGTTGATCTGCTCGTTGAGCAGCTTGGTAAGCTTGGGGTTGAGCGTCATGTTGCGGGGTATGTTTGAGTTTTTTCGATGCTTCTTATTGAACCAGCATGACGAACGCGGCGCAACCGTGCGCGGATGATTTTTCCTGTCTTTCACCGTGAGACTGAGACGCAGGGCCAAAACAAGGATGATTCACTTTCCTTTGGGCCTCTCCGCGCCACGATGAGCGCCATTCGCGATGCTTCCTGACACCGCCCACCAGCCCCACGCGCATCATCCCCAGGTGGTGCGGCGGAATTTCATCTGCCACTGCCTGGAAGGCGGCTTTTACATGGGCGGCGTGGCTTTCCTCCAGCCGGAGACGGTGATGCCAAAGATGGTGGAGCAGCTCGGCGGACGCTCGGCGATCATTGCCATCATGCCAGCGATCCTCCCTGCGGCCTTTGCCATGGCAGGGTTGTTTGTGTCTCCCTTGGTGGAAAAGCTCACGCGTTTCAAGCCGTGGGTGATGACCTTCGGCCTGCTGCAACGACTGCCGTATCTCGTGGCGGGACTAGTGCTGTGGTTCATGCAGGATGCCGAAGCCTGGCTGCTGCCGGTGGTGGTGCTGACACCTTTCATTTCCGGCCTCATTGGCGGTATCGGTGTGGTGGCTTGGATGGAAATGGTCACGCGCATGGTACCTGAGCGTGTGCGCGCTGCTGGCTGGGCGGCGCGCTACATCACGCAGGCCTGCATCGGGATGGGCGCGGGAGCGGTGATCCAGCAAGTACTGACGCATGCGCCAGGGCAGCGCGGCTATGCGGTGCTGCACCTGATCGCCTTCGCGTTTCTGCTGCTGTCATGGATTTCACAGGCTTTCATGCGGGAGCTGCCCGCCGCTCATCATTACCACCCGCCTAACGGCTCTTACTGGAGGTATTTGAAAGGTCTGCCGGGCCTTCTGGCGGCCCAGCCCCGGCTGCTACGTCTCATCGCGGTGCGTTTCACCGGCATGGGGTATCTCATGGTCGTCTCTTTCCTCACCCTGCACGCGCTGCACACCACTGGGCGGCCCGAGGCGGACGAGGGGCATTTTGTGACGTTTCAAAACATCGGCACCATCCTCGGCAGCCTGCTGGCGGCTTGGCTCGGCTACCACAGCGGTGGAAAAGTGCTGCTCATCCTCTCCCGCGTCATCTGCGTGGTGTTTTGCGTGTGGGTCTGCGTGACGCAGTCATTCAGCGGCTTTACGGCCGCTTACTTCGTGCTCGGTTTCGGATTGTTCCTGGATCGCGTGGGTGATCTGACGCTCACCGCCGAGCTGTGCCCGCCGGAGCGCCGCTCCACGCTCCAGGCCATGCTGGGTTTCTGCAATGTGTGGTCGCTGCTGCTGGCCACGAGCCTCGGTGGCTTGATTTACTCGATGAGCGGCTCGTTTTACCTCGTCGCGTCTCTCGCGGCGGTGTTTTCCCTGGTTTCGATTTTAATTCTGCGCGGAATCGCCGAGCCGCGGGGTGAAAACGGGAAGAGCTGATCACTCCGAGCACTCAATGGTCGCCCGCATCGAGACCTTGCACTCAGGCACTCGTTTGTCTGGCCCGTATTCCTCGATCTGCTGCTGGCGCAGCTCCGCCAGCTCCTTGTGAACCGTCGCCACGACGACGCGCCCGCTGGCATGCACTTCCTTCGCCATTTTTAGCGACAGGTCGTTCGCATGGCAAAAAATCGCCCCCAGCATCTCGATGACATATTCATGCGTGTGGACATCATCGTCCCACAGGATGACGTGCCACGGCGGCTCGAGCGCAGGCGGAGCCGTCTGCGGCAGCGAGCGTGGCTTGTGCGGGGCCACCCGCGGATG
>JBIKYB010000561.1:0-2678 GCA_044355475.1 Prosthecobacter sp. | reverse complement strand
CGCAGTGTCGTCCGTAGGCGGCTTTCCCAGCGGATGCGACCGGACTCCAGGCAAACCAGACAGTCAGCAGCAGCACAAACGCCACGCCGATCATGATGCTGAAACCACCCACGCGCTCTTGCGGCGGTGTCATGTCAGGAATCTGCTGCTGGGAGTCTGGCTTAAAGTCGAAGGGCATGGCAAAGCAGTTATTTGGAGCCGCTTTTGCGCACGACGCGCTCAATGTCCGCGATGAGCTTGGCCACACTGTCCCGCGCCTTGATCTCATTGGAGCGCTTCAGTAACGGCAAGGCGTCAGTGAGCTTGCCGGCGCTGATTTGAATCTGCGCCAGACGCAGGCTGGCATCCGCCTCGTAGTCACCAATCTTGGCAGCACGCTCGAAGTAGTTAGTCGCCTTGAGGTCATCCTTGGCATCCATATAGTGCTGACCGAGGAGCATGAGTGCCCCACCATCCATCGGGTTGAGTTCCACGACGCGTTGCAAGATCGGCACGGCGTCCCCAGCCTTGCCAGCATTGACCGCCAGCCTAGCCTCCAGTTTAAGCAAGCGGGCCTCGTCAGCAGGAGCAAGCTTGCCCTTGGTAGCAGCACGCGCCTGCTGGATGAGGGAAGATGCCTCAGGCAATGCGTTCTGCATGGAGAGGTTTTCTGCCTGGGTGAGCACTTTGGCGATGTCAAAGCTGCCGGTGCTGATCGCGCGACTGTAGGCGCTTAACGCGAGTGCGGAATCTTTGCCAACGAGATAGATGTCTCCGAGGCGCTGCAAGTCCTCAACCTTGGCGTTACCGCCGCGAGCGAGGATTTCGAGATTTTCAGCGGCCTTGGTGGTGTCCTTCATCGCCAGATAGGCTTCACTCTGAAGCGTGAGAAATTCCGTGCGGTCCGGGTTTTCACGGATGATTTCCTCGCACAAGGAGGCGGCCTCGGCGGCTTTCTGCTGCTTAAGGACACAGCGCACGAGGCCCAGCTTCCAATCGAGCACATCGGGCTGGAACATCAGGGCCATGCGGTAGGCGCTCTCGGCGCTGGCGGCCCGGTCAAGGGAAAGCAGGGCGAAGCCATAGAGTCCATAGGTGGGACCGTCCTGCGCACCAAGAGTGATCGCACGGCTGAGGCTGGTGACGGCATCCAGCCACTTCTGCTGGCGCACCTGAGTCATGCCGAGACCGCGCCAGGCACGACGGAAAGAGGGAAACTTGGTCACCGCCTGGTTAAACATGAGCTCCGCCTGCGCCATGCGATCATTCTCAAGGTAAATGTTCGCCAGGGTGAGATCGAAAATGGCGTTGGAATCCTTGTTGATGAGTTTGACCACCGCGTTCGCGGCCTCGGTGGGCTTGCTCATCAATGGCAGGATTTGCTGGAGCAATTCTTTGTCGCTGTCCTTCAAGGGTGGCTCCACGTCTGGGAAGACGCTGTAGGTGCCGAGAAAGAAGCGCGCAAAGCCCGGATCGCGCCAGAGTTCGAGAGCATAGGCTCCGGGACGCGGCTTTTGCGGCGGAGGCGTGGGAGTTGCCGTGGCGGCGTGGGCTGCCTGTGTGAGGAGGCAGAACGCCGCAGGAAGGAGAAGTCTCGTGGGTGTCATCGTGGAGGCTTCAATCGAAGCGGAAGGGGAGTTTCAGTTTGAAGGAAACCGGTTTTCCATCGCGGGAACCGGGTTGGAAGCGCCACTGTCTGGCGGCTTCCAGACAGTGCTGGTTGGCGGCAGGATCAGGAGACTCAAGCACCTCGGCTTTGCTGACGTTGCCGTCCTTGCCGACGATGATCAATACATCGACCTTGCCTTTGAGACGCTTGCGGATCTCCGGCGGCAGGCGTGGCGAAACCCGGTTGGTAGGCTGGGGTTTAGAGTCTAGCTGGCCGCCAGAGAGCATGTCAATGCTGCCGATGCCGCCCCCGGTGCCGGTGCCGCCGATCATGCCGCCGCCAAATCCCACTGATGGACCAAAGCCGCCTTCGCCACCGACACCAGAGAGCGCCGAACCCAGGTCACTCAGGCTGACCGCAGCCAGCGCGGGAGCGGCGGCGGAGGTCTGGTTCAGCTCACGAAAGTCAGGCATCTCCTGTTTGAGGTCCTCGACGGCCTCGTCGAGCTTTTCCTTGGGTTCTTCCTCGACCTTTTTCTCATCCTTCTTGCTCACATCGACATCCACGAGCACTTCCTTTTTCTTCTCCACTTTCTCTCCCTTGGGGATGAGCATGCCTCCAAAAAGAAAAACAATGGCATGAAGACCGAGGGCGGCGAGGAGTCCGTAAAAGCCTTTCTTCATGACGTGGTGGTTGTGTCCACAGGGTTACTTGCGTTCAACCGAGTGGGCGATTTTGGTAAAGCCGACTTTGCGCGCCTCATCCAGCACGGTGACGATGAATTTGTAGGGCACGTCGCCGTCGCCGTTGACGACGATCTGCCCGTCCTTGTTGGCAGACTTGAAGTTTTGCAGGCGCAGCGGGAGCTGCGCTGGATTGATTTTTTCTTTGCCGAGGAAGATCTCCCCCGTCGGGGCCACGCTCACGCACAGCGTCTCGTTTTTCTGCTCCTTCGGGCTGGCGGTGGAGGCGGCCGGATTGTTCACGGTGATGCCCTCGTTCTTTGTCATAGAAAGCGACACCATGACAAAGGTGGCCAGCAGGAAAAAGACGACGTCAATCAGAGGCACGACCTCGATCTTCGCATGCT
>JBIKYB010000305.1:0-6014 GCA_044355475.1 Prosthecobacter sp. | reverse complement strand
CCATTTGCCCGTAACCGGTCACGGTTTAGCATCCGAGCCTTATGAAACGCAACCGCCTCGGCCGCACCGGCATCGTCGTCACGGACATCTGCATGGGAACCATGACCTTCGGCCTCCAAGCCGATGAAAAGACTTCCTTTGCCATCATGGACCGCGCCATCGACGCGGGGATCGACTTCTTCGACACCGCCGAAATGTATCCCGTGCCGCCGAGCGCCGAACTCTTCGGCGTGACCGAGCAGATTGTCGGCAAATGGCTCAAAGGCCGCACGCGGGGCGAGATCATCCTCGCCACCAAGGTCACCGGCCCCGGCCATGGCTGGTTCCGCCCACCGATTCGCGGCGGCTTCACCGCGCTGGATCGCCGCCAGATCTTCCAGGCCTGCGAGGACAGCCTGCGCCGCCTGCAAACGGATTACATCGACCTCTACCAGACGCATTGGCCCGACCACGGCATGGAGCAGGCCGAAACCCTTGGCGCACTGACCGATCTCATCGACCAAGGCAAGATCCGCGCCTGGGGCAGCAGCAACGAGACCTGCTGGGGCGTCATGAAAAATCTCTGGGAGGCCGAGAAGCACGGACTGGCCCGCATGGCCTCCGTGCAGAACAATTTCTCCCTCATCAACCGCCGCTGCGAGAGCGAACTCGCGCAGGTCTGCCGCAAAGAGAACGTCAGCCTCCTGCCCTACTCCCCGCTCGGAGGCGGCGTGCTCTGCGGCAAGTACAACAGCGGCGCATTGCCCCAAGGTGCCCGCTTCACCGACTACATCCAGAACGGCGGCCCGCGTCAGAAGCGCATGGCCGCCCGCTTCGTGAACGAGCGCAGCCTCGAAACCACCGCCCGCCTCCAAGTCATCGCCGCCGACCTCGGCATCAGCGTCACCGCGCTGGCACTCGCCTGGAGCAAGCAGCACGACTTCGTTGCCTCCACCATCGTCGGTGCCACCACCGTCGCGCAGTTTGAAGAAAGCCTCGCCGCAGCCGACCTCGTGCTCAGCGCCGAGACACTCGCCCGCATCGACGCAATCGACGAAGAAATTCCGAATCCGATGACGGAGGATGGGTTGCGGAGATTGTGAGGAATCACCCCAGCAGCCCCGCCCACTCTGCCATGTGCTTCTCCCAGGTCAAAGCCACCACGGTTTCGCGAGCTGCCTGGGACAGGGCCTCGCGCTGGGTTGCATCGAGATTGAGCGCCTCTTGAATGCGAGCGGCCAACTCCTGCGACTGCTGAGGATGGTAGAGCATGAAGCCGTTCTCGCCGTTGCGGATGTGATCCACAGCGCCGTCCATGACGGAAACGAGGCCGGGCAGACCGCAGGCCATGCTTTGCAGCACGGTGCTGGAAAAGGCGTCATACTGCGTGGGATGCACGAACCAGTCGGCGGACTGATACAGCTCCACGAGATTGCTGGTGACGGGCACAACGCGAATCTTTGCCGCAAGGCCGTTTCGACTGATGAAATCACGCTGCACGGCATTGAGCCCCTTCCCCGCGATCCAGAGCGTGGCATCAATTTTTTTCATGGCCTCCAGCAGCGGCTCCAAGCCACGGCGGCGATGACTGAGCGAGATGAAGAGCAGCACGGGCCGTGTGGTGTCGGTTTGCAGCTTGCGACAGAGCAGTTCGCGGACGTTCGCCCGGTTGTCAGCCGGTTTGAAAAGCTGCGTCTCGACGGGTGGCGGAAGGATGTGAAAGCGCTCGCCATCGGTGCCGTAGATGCCCTGAAGCTGGGCAGCAACGCGAGCGGAACTGGTGACGAACCGCTTCGTCTCCAAGCCGGTGTAAAGCCTGCGCTCCAGATGCAGCTCAAACAGATGCTTCACACTGAAGCGCTGCCAGAGCCGGAGCAGGTTGCCGTAGAGGCGGTGAGTGCCAGTACCGTTGCGGTGAATGTCCTGCACACAGGTGCGGCCGAAGCCGATGCTCAGATCGACACGCGCCTCTGCGGCGGCTCTGGGAGCAAGGCGGTTGAAGTGCCACATCCGCATCATGGCCGAGCCACGAATGCGCGGCAGCAGTTCCCAGCGCCCAGGCAGCATCGCGCCGATCTCCGGGGTGGTGAGCGAGGTGATGTAGGTCAGCTCATGCCCTGCGGCGGCGAGACGCTTCGCGAACTCAATGAGGAAAGTCTCCACACCGGTGCTGCGGATGATTTGCGGATGGATCAGCGCCAGCTTCATTTTTCACGCTTCAATTTTGCCTCCGCCTCCGCTTCAAACAGGCGGCTGTAGCGATCAAACGTGAAGAAGGCCGTCGCTCCGGCGATCCACAGGCCGGGAAAACCGTCGAGAAAGCCGCGCTTCAGCACGTAGGCCCGCACAAAGCGCCACCAGGGCCGAAACAGCGAGTGCAGGAGCGACCAGCGCTTTCCTTTGCTCTGCTGCGTCTGAAGAAACACGTTTGAATACTGCACATGCTTCACGAGGTAGTGCTGGATGTTCTTGAAGGAGTAATGCAGCAGGTCGCCCTTCAGCGTGGTGCAGGGTCCATCGACATCGAGTCGCTCATGCACCTGCCCGCCGCCATCGGCGGCCCAGCGGCTTTTGTCGCGGCGGAAGAGGCGCACTTTGCGGTCGGGATACCAGTCGCCATGATGAATCCAGCGGCCCATGAACCACACGAGGCGGGACATCCACGCGCCGTCGAACTTTTGATCGTCACCGTTGGCAAAGAAGCGTTGGATTGACTCACGCAGCTCCGGCGTGAGCACCTCATCGCAATCCAGGGCGAGAATCCACGGCTGCGAGCAGAGTGTGAGGCAGTGGTTTTTCTGCGCCGTGTAACCAAGCCAGTCCTGATGCACAAACTTCACCCCAAACTCCGCCGCGATCTCCGCCGTGCGGTCGGTGGAGCCGGAATCAACGATGACGATCTCCTGCGCTAACTCCGCCGCACTGACGAGGCAGCGGCGCAGATTGGCCTCCTCGTTCTGAGAGATGATGGAGATCGAAAGCGGCAGCCGAGTCATGCGTGGCGCGACTTTCGCGAATCCATCGCCAGTGCCAAGCGGGAATCGGCTTGAGGTAGGGCGCTTGCTCCTGCAAGCGCCGCAGCGGCGGGCTGAGGACAGCCCGCCCTACCTTCTCACCCCGCCGCCAGAGACACCACCGCGTTGTGCCCACCCATGCCGGAGGCCAGTTTGATCACGCGATGTCCTGAAACGACTTTGAGAGGCGCGTCATTGAGTGGCAGCCCGCACTCCGGCGGCGTGAGACATGGCAGCACGGCTGGCAGCCAGCCTTCGCCCATGCAGGCCGCCAGCAGCGCCACATCGAGAAGTCCGCTCGCACCGAGCGCGTGGCCTGTTTGCGGCTTGAGCGGCAGCAAAGGCACCGCTTTGCCGTCCAAGGCACGCAGCAGGGCCAGAGGCTCCACCCGCGCATGGTTGAGTGTGCCCGTGGCATGCGGGCACAGCGCGACCACTTTGCTCAAATCTCCAGCATTCAGCGCCCCACGCACACAATCTTCAATACCGCCGCCATCCTCGGGAATCATGAGCGCGTCGTAGGCGTCGCTATTGGCGTGGTAGTGCTCGATCCGGCACAGCCTTGGCCTTCCCGCCACATCGCGTTCCAAAGTCACCGCCACGGCGGCCTCCGCAGGGAGAAAGCCACTCGTGGCCGGTTCACAGGCGGTTTTGCCGCCGAGAGCAAACGGATCGATGAGACCGTTGGTGGAAAGCAGGCCCGTGTCGCGAAAGTCCCGCAAGAGCTGCGGCACCAGCGGCAGGTCCACAGCCACCACGAGGGCTCTCGGGGTCAGACCGCTGCCCACAGCCATCCAGGCTAGGCCCAGCGCGTCAAGACCGGAGGAGCAGCCGTTAGAAACCATCTGCCACGGACCACGAATGCCCAGCTCAATGCTCACTGCCGCAGCTATCTCGCTATGCATCGAGTTGCTGGCACTGAACCTGCGTATCGGTCTGCGCCATGCATTGGAACCTGTTGTTTCTCCCACATTACCTCGGCTACTCGCCGCGTAGAGCCACGCGGTGGTTGTTTCCTCCTGCGTCCACCCCGCCCGTCCAGCGGCTAACCGTGCCACCTGCACCGCCGCGTTGGATGCCGCCCCATAGCGCCTACCACGCAACAGATCGCGTGAAGGAATCAAACCGGCAGGCAGCATGGCGAACTCCTCCAGCCCTGGAACCCTGCCCTGCAAAGGCACTAGACCGCCACGCCTGCCACGCAAGGCCGTTAAGCAGTCCGCCGTCGTCAAACCAATCGCACAAGCCGTCTCAACGGCTGTGATAAACACAGATTCCATCATGACCCGACACAGCCGCAAAACCCACGCCACGCAACCCCGCGCAACAATCTCGTTACACGAGGTTCAGAAAAAATAAGCAAGGCAAAGATTGACACTCAACTTCCTACCCCTCTATATTTTAAACCTCATGTTAAGGCAAATCATTGGACAACCCGAAGGGCAGAAGGACGACCGCCGTCCCGAAGCGTCCGCACCGGCTCCGGCGGCCGAGCGCACACCCATCCTCTCCGCCGTCTCCGCACCAGTTGCACAACCCACACGCACCCACTCAGCCCCCGTCATGACCACCAGCAAAAACGTTCTCGCCAACGACGTCGAAATCAAAGGATCCATCAAATTCTCGCACGACCTCATCATCGATGGAAAAATCGAAGGTGAAGTCATCTCCGACGGCAGCCTTACCGTGGGTGAAAACGCGCTGATCAAGGGTGAGGTCAAGACCCGTTCCGTCATCATTTTTGGCAAGGTCGAGGGCAACATCACCGTCCAGGAGCGCTGCGAACTCAAGAGCAACGCAATCCTCGTCGGCGACATCGCTGCAGGCACCCTTGCCATCGAAGAAGGTGCCACCTTCATGGGCCAGTCCCAAGTCGGCAAAAAGCCTGACGCGCCCAAGTCCGGCATCGGCGGCGGTCCAAAACCACAACCTTAACCCGTCTTAACTCGAGTGTTCGGCCGGCTCTTCGGCTCGAAATCCAGCATTCTGCCCACACCGCCGAAGAATCAAATCGAAGTGGTGTGTCCGTCATGCGGCGCGGCACAATACGAGCCGCGCCTTGTCGTTTCCACGTTTTGTAAAAAATGCGGGGTGCATCTCACCGTGCATAAAAAACGTGTGACCGCCTCCGATGTCACCCGATCCGGCGTCGGGGTAGGCATCAACGATTCCTGGGTAGATGAAGCACCAGCTCCTGACAAGTCTGAGAAGCCAACGCCGCGCCCCCCTGAACCCGTCGCTGTCTCAGCACCAGCCACGAAGGACGACGATTCCCTCTCTCCTGCTGACGGCTTTGGTGCCTACTTACAAAGCCAGGCGCAGCCAGAGGCGAAACCTGAGGAGTCGCCACCACCAGCGCAGGAGCCCAGCACGGCGCAGATGCGTCGGCCACAGTCCAATTCCCCTCCCCCAACGCCGTCACCCGCGCTGCAAACCGCCAGTTCGCTTCAGAAAATGAAGGATCAGGGCATGTACCGGAATCAATACTTCAAGGACGCCGAGTGCTTCGACTGCGGTCACAAGTTCAAGACAGGACGCTCCGCCAAATCCGCCAACTGCCCCGCCTGCGGGGCTTACATTTCGCTCGAAGACGTGGAGATCAACATGACCTCCACCCAGCCGGTCAAAACACGCGGCAACGTGCTGGTTCGCAAACGCGGCCGCCTATCCACCAGCAGCGTGCATTGCCGCGATCTGGAATGCCACGGCATCATTGAAGCCAACGTCACCTGCTCCGGCGACGCCGCCTTCCGCACCACCGGCACCATCATTGGCGAGATCCGATGCCAGCGTTTCGTCATCGAAAAAGGCGCTGATGTGGCCTTCCTCAACCATGTGCATGCCACCGAGGTCGAGATCCAAGCCCGCGTCACTGCCACCATCTTCTGCACTGGCCCCGTCCTCATCGCAGGCAACGGCTCCGTCAATGGAGATGTCACCGCCCGCTCCGTCTCCAACGAGCCTGGAGGTGAATTGAATGGCGCGATGAACATCGTGCGCGGTAAGAGTCCTGCTCCAGCG
>JBIKYB010000423.1:0-3989 GCA_044355475.1 Prosthecobacter sp. | reverse complement strand
TCGCATGATGAGACGGCGCACGCTCCTGCTTGTGGCGGCACTCGTCATCATCATTTTTGGCGTCTATCGCATGGAAACCCGAAACCCTGTCCATGTGGGCGTTTCCCACGTCATGCAGATCCTCACCCGCGATCACCTTTCCCTGCCTTACGCTCTTCCGCCCCCGCCGGAGCAATGGCAACCCATGAGCGCCGCAGATCGCCTCACCAACGTGCGCTCACGCCTCCTACCCAAGCTGCACAGCGAACTCGCCTCCAAACAGCTCGAGCTCGGTCAGCCCGCCTTCATCCGCATTTTCAAAGAAAGCCGCGAACTCGAACTCTGGCTGCAAAACAGCACGGGCTGGCAGCTCTTTCGCACCTACCCCGTCGCGGCCTTCTCAGGCACCCTCGGCCCAAAAACGCGTGAAGGCGACATGCAAGCACCGGAAGGCTTTTACAACGTCACACCGAAGCAACTCAACCCCGCCAGCAGCTACCATCTTTCCTTCAACATCGGCTACCCCAACGCCTACGACCTCGCGCACCAGCGCACCGGCAGCTTCATCATGGTGCATGGCGATGTCGTGAGCATCGGCTGCTTCGCCATGACTGATCCACTCATCGAGGAAATCTACCTCATTGTCGAAGCCGCGCTCAAAACCAACGCCGCCGTCCCCGTCCACATCTTCCCCTTTCGCATGACCGAGGAGCGTCTGCAAAAAGAGTCCACCTCCCCGCACCTCGACTTCTGGCAAAACCTCCGCCCCACCCACGACCTCTTCGAGAAAGAGCACCGCGTCCCTGCCATCACCCTCCAAAACGGCCACTACCACACTGACTGACCCGCCACCTAACCTCTAACCTCTAACCTCTAACCTCTCTCTTGCGCTCCCTCACCCTCACCGCCGCCAAAACCTTCACCTGGACCACGCTCCCCGAAGCGCATTCTCCGCAAAAAGGCGAAGCCCTCGTCGCCATCCGCGCCATCGGCATCTGCGGCACCGATTTCAGCGGCTACCTCGGCAAAATGCCCTTCATCGAGTTCCCTCGCATCCTTGGGCATGAACTCGGCGTCGAAGTCCTCGCCATCGGTGAAGGCGTCACGCATCTTCAAATCGGCGACCGCTGCTCCGTCGAGCCCTACCTCAACTGCGGCACCTGCCACGCCTGCCAACGCGGCAGCACCAACTGCTGCGAGACGCTCCAGGTCCTCGGCGTCCATTGCGACGGCGGCATGCGCGAGCGCATGATCCTCCCCGCGCACAAATTGCATCCCTGCAACGCCCTCGACTTCGAGCAGCTCGCCCTCGTCGAAACCCTCGCCATCGGCTGCCACGCCGTGAATCGCGCCCATGTCACCACTGCTGACGATGTCCTCATCATCGGCGCCGGTCCCATCGGCCTCACCGTGCTCGAATTCGCCCGCGCCGCGAACGCCCGCATCACCATCCTCGAACTCAACGCCGCACGCCGTGAGTTCGTCGAGCAACACTACCCCGGCGTGAACGTCGTCGCGTCATTGCCCGACGCACCCGCCTTCCAGATCGTCTTCGACGCCACCGGCAATCCCAACTCCATGGCTGGCACCCTGCGCTTCGCACGCTTCACCGGCCGCATCGTCTACGTCGGCATCACCAAGGAACCCGTCCTCATCGACGATCCCCTCTTCCACCGCCGCGAATTGTCCCTCCTCGCCAGCCGCAACGCCGTCGCCTCCGACTTTCCGCGCATCCTCGCCATGATCCAGTCCGGCCAGATCAACACACGCCCCTGGATCAGCCATAGGTGCGAGTTCAGTGAGCTGCCAGCGCAGATGGACGTCTGGCTGGAGCCCGAGTCACGTGTGATCAAAGCGGTCGTATCACTCGCACAATGACGAAACCAGAATGAGGAATGAATGACCAAGCTCGAATGACGAAGAGTCCACTATGGGATGCCTTGCTTCGTCATTTGGCATTCGGACTTCATTCGTCATTCTAAATTCGTCATTCGTCATTTCCCCTTCGCGCTCTACCATCGCTGAAACCGACCTCTCACCCACCGCTTCCATCTTCCCACCATGCCAACACTGACCGTCAAGCCCCGCGCCCGCCTCTTTCACGGTCACCTCTGGGTGTACGCCACTGAAATCCAAAAACGCTTCGGCGATCCCAAGCCCGGCGACGTCGTCCATCTGCAAGACGTGCGCGGCAAGCCCCTCGGCAGCGCCATCTACAATCCGCAGTCACAGATCTCCGCACGTCTCTTCTCCTACCGCCGCCAGGATCTCGATCTCGACTTCTTCACGCGCCGCATCCAGCGCGCCATCAAGGTGCGCGAGGAATCCGGCGTCGATCTCAATCTCTGCCGCATCGTTTGGAGCGAGTCCGACGGCCTCCCCGGCGTCATCATCGACCGCTACGGCGACTTCCTCGTGCTCCAGACGCTCACCCTCGCGATGGATCTGCGCAAAGACCTCATCATCCAGGCCCTCAACGATATCCTCAAGCCACGCGGCATCGTCGAACGCAATGAAGGTGCCGTGCGCAAAGCCGAAGGCATGGAACTCATCAAAGGCGTCATCAGCGGCGAGACACCCGCGCCCTACGTCGTCCGCTATCAGGGCAGCGCCTTCCACGCCGACCTCCTCGAAGGCCAGAAGACCGGCCTCTACCTGGATCAGCTCGACAACTACCAGCTCGTCTCCGCTTTGGCCAAAGGCCGCCGCGTACTCGACTGCTTCTCCAATCAGGGCGGCTTCGCCCAGGCCTGCGCCCTCGCCGGTGCCAGTGAAGTCACCGCCGTGGACATCAGCGAGTCCGCCACTGAGGTCGCCAAACAAAACGCCGCCATCTCCGGCACGAAGATTGAATGCATCGCCGAAAACTGCTTCGACTTCCTCAAGCGCAACGAAGCCGCCGCCGCCCGCTACGACTTGATCATCCTCGATCCGCCCTCCTTCACCAAAACCAAAAGCTCCGTGCGCGATGCCCTGCGTGGCTACAAGGAGATCCACCTCCGCGCCATGAAGATGCTCGAGCCCGGCGGCATCTTCGCCACCTTCACCTGCTCCCATCATGTGAGTGCCGAGGAATTCCACAGCAGCATCACCGACGCCGCCGTCGATGCCAAAAAAACCCTCCGCCGCGTCACCACCTACACCCAGCGCCCCGATCACCCCATCCTCGCCACCATCCCCGAAACCGAATACCTCCGCGGCTACGCCTACGAGGTGGTGGCTTCGTGGTAAGTAGTCCCGAGCTTTAGCTCGTCAGTTCTTCACCCACATCCCGTTCAAACCACCGGCTGGCAGCCCTGTTTCACGCCATTGACCCCGCCGCTTTTGTGGTTCCATTCCGCGCACCAACGTCATGGGCAAAGTCCGTCGAGGAGGCTATGTGTTTGAATGGTGGATCGGCGATCACGATCCCCGCCACATCCACGTCTCCAAAATGGATGGCCGCATCCTCGGTCGCATCATCCTCGCCACAAAGCAGCCGATGGACGCTTGGAATCCGCCCCGGAAGGTGATACAACTCATTGAGGAACTCGAAAAAGAAGGCCGCCTATGAAATCGAAAACGCAGAACCCGCTCAAAGTGCCCTTCGGCACCGCCAAAGGCGTGTGTATTCGCAACGTGCGCTTTCTCCAGTGGGAAGACGCATTCGATGTGGACTTCGAGGACGGCGTCAGCTTCCTCGAACCCCACGCCACCATCCGCAAGGCCAACCAGATCGCCCCCGGTGCCTCCGTGCAGTCCGTTGAGCTCGACGACGACCTCCGCCACGGCTTCTTCGTCCACTACGACAACGGCCAGACCGCCGAAGTCTCCTGGGCCTTCATCCGTGAACTGCCACCGAAGCCCATCCGCAAGTGACCATGCTGACTTCGCTTGGGGCATATTGGTTTACCGGCATGGCGGAACCTAACACAGCTAGAATGATCCGTCAGGTCGAAGCAAAGCTAAGCCAAAGTCGAAGGAGTTAGTTGAGGCGCGCACTGGGGTTTACGCGAAGATGTAATGTACAT
>JBIKYB010000560.1:0-2683 GCA_044355475.1 Prosthecobacter sp. | reverse complement strand
GATCGTCGGCTGGTACGCCTATCGCCTGCGGGGGTGGATCTGACTGATCCGCAAGGAAGACACACGAGCTGTCAGGGCATCTCGTGCTGCGAGATCCGATGCTCCCAATCAACTGACAGCAAATGGGGGCAGAAAAATGGGAAGCCTCTGATTTTTCTGCCCCCATTTTTTGTCAGCTTGATTGGGAACCTTACACCGCGCCAATCACGGCTTCATCGCCTGTAGAAGCTCCGCTAGAGGGGTGCTGACGATGGCGGTGGATTTGTCACTCATGGCGTAGGGGAGGATGAGTTGCCCTCCGTGGATGAGGGAGCCGCAGCTATAGACCACGTTGGGGACGTAGCCCTCGCGCTCGCTTCCGAGGGGGCAGAGCAGGGGCTCGCGCAGGCGTCCGATCACGCGGGTGGGGTCGTTGAGGTCGAGCAGCGCGGCTCCGATGCAGTATTGGCGCATGGTGCCGACGCCGTGGGTGATGACGAGCCAGCCGGCCTCGGTCTCCAGCGGGGAGCCGCAGTTGCCGATTTTCACGGATTCCCAGACTTCGGCGGGGCGCAGGATGAGATGGGGATCGCTCCAGTAATGGGGATTGTCGGAGAACATGACGAAGAGGTTTTCGTCGTCCTGGCGGGAGAGCATGGCGTAGCGACCTCCGACGCGGCGCGGGAAAAGGGCCATGCCTTTGTTCTGCACGGCGCTGCCGTTGAGGGTCAGCACACGGAAGTGCAGGAAATCCTGCGTCTCAATGAGCTGCGGCAGGATGGCGCGGCCGTTGTAGGCGGTGTAGGTGGCGTAGTACATGACGCTGCCGTCGTCCTCAATGAAGCGCACGAAGCGGGCGTCCTCGATGCCGTTGCTCTCGTTGTCGCTGACGGGGAAGAGGATGCGCTCACTCAGGGCGAGCTTTTCCGGGAAACGCAGCTCGTAGTTGGAGTCTGCCAGCCATTGGACGCACTCGAGCGTGCGGCGGTTCTCATGGGAGAGTGGCAAGTTCTCGCGCCGCACCCGGACGACGCAGGCGGCCAGCTCGCTGCGGGTGAACTCGTCGGCTAGCGCATTCATGACGGTCGTGGAGCATTCGTTATCGAAGCCCATCTCGTGCAGTTTGACGACGAAACGCTTCTTCCGGTAGCCGGGATTCGGCACGACCTCCGGCAGGCTGACGAAGCGGGAGACGGGTGTGAGCGTGATCTCGCCGTCTGGGGCGATGTGGCCCTCGCGAAACTCGATGGAGGAGATGTGGCCCTCCCCGGTGGCACGCAGGCTCATGATGAAGCGCAGGCCGCCCTCGGCGACGCCGGTTTGATCTGGATGCGGAACGATGGAGGGATTGAACAGGGCGGCTGACTCCAGCGCATACTCGCCTGAGAAGACCGCGCCGATGAGTAGCTGGCGCGTACGACTGAGCTGGCGCTGGGTGAAGACCTGGGACTCCACTTTGACGAAGTGATTGAACAACGCGCTCTCGATGTCGAGGTGGCGGTCGTCAAAACCAGCATGCACGCGCTCCATTTCCTCCTCCACCTCCGTCTCGGTGAGCGCCAAGACGCGGCCGATGATGGTGGAGAGACGGTGGGAACTGGCGGGGATGAACGGGCGGATGATGACGCGCGCGCTTTCGGGCTGGAGAGTGAACTGGTGGCGGTGAAGCGAGAGACTCATGCGGTGGTGGCGGTCAGCGGGTGGGTGGCAAAGTTCATGCCCGCCAACGCGAGGTGAAAGGCGAGGGTGGACTCCGCGCCCTGGTTCTGATTCACGCGGTCGGGATGCAGTCCGTCAGCGCAGCCTCCGCTGGCGGGGTCGTAGAGCGTGAGGGAGAGGTCGTTGCGGCCCAGGAACCACTCGAAGGCGCGGCGTGCCTCGCGGAACCAAGCGTCGTCTTGCGTGAGGCGGTGCGCGTCGAGACAGGCGGCCACCATGGCCTGCGCCTCGACCGGCTGCTGGTCGAAGTGGGCGCGGGCACCGTCTCTTTCATAGAAGCCGTTGCTGCCGATGGGGCGGAAGCAGCCGGAGGGCGTCTTCTGGATGGAGACGAGCCAGCGCAGCGACTCGATGCCGATGCGGAAGGCCTCCTCGTGGCCCATGGCGCGTCCGTTGAGCAGCAGTGCCTGGCAGAGGCGCACATTGTCATAGGTGGCACCGGGTTCAAACCAGGGCCAGTGGTCGGTGGCGCACTGCTTCCATAGCCGAATGAGATCGGCCACCAGCACGTCACGCGCAGCCTTGGCGCGGCTGCTTGCCGGGTATTCGCGCAGGTATTCATGAATCCCCAGCAGCGTGAAGGCCCAGGCACGGGGAGAGGAGAAGGATTCGACATTGGCCAACGCGGCTTCGAACAAGTCGGCGCAGAGAATGCTCTGCCCTTTGCGCTGCGGCCGCGCCGCGCCGATGCCGAGTGCCCAAAGCGCCCGGCCATGGCTGTCTTCACTGCCCGCAGGCTCCAACCAACGCCGGTCGAAGCTCATGAAATTGCGGAAGTGTCCGGTGTCACGGTTCAGGGCGCAGGCCAAGAAGGCCAGGTAAGTGGAAGAGAGGCCGTTGAGGCTGGCGTAGGGCGGTGTGCCACCCAGATCGTCCAACAGGCAGCAGAGAATGAAGGCGCGCGCGTTATCGTCCGTGCAGTAGCCGTGATGAAAATCAGGCACGGTAAAGAGCGCATGCTGGAAGATGCCCGTGCTGTCGGTCA
>JBIKYB010000019.1:0-30586 GCA_044355475.1 Prosthecobacter sp. | reverse complement strand
AACGGGCTTGAAGAAGATCGACGAGTGGTTGGGCGATGGGAAGTGGGACGTCATCCATTTTAACTGGGGACTCTGGGACATGTATGGCTGGGAGTATTTCAACGAAGACCGCTCGCCAGCAAAGTATGAAGAGCGACTTGAGCTGCTGGTGTCCCGCATGAAGAAGACAGGGGCCAAGTTGATTTGGGCCACGACAACACCTGCGTGTCCGGAGCCGGAGAAAGCGATGCGGGACCGGTTCAATAGGCAGGTTCGAATCACTCCATCTGTTGAAAAGGAGTATCAGGATGCTGCCCTGCGGGTGATGAAGAAGCATCAGGTCGCAGTGAACGATCTGCATGCCCTCATGCTGCCGGATTTGGAAAAGTTTCAGCTTGGGCCTGACAATGTCCATTTCAATGAATCTGGTTGCGAGAAACTGGCTCAGCAGGTTGCCAAGGTGATCCTTCAGCAACTTGATTCGCGGCATACTAGGCCCAATCTCATCCACATCATGGCCGATGAACTCGGCTACTACGAACCCGCGTTCATGGGCGGCAAGAACCTCCAGACGCCGAATCTCGACCGCTTGGCGGCGGAGGGCATGGTTTTCAAAAACATGTTCGGCGGCTCCTCGGTCTGTGCGCCCACTCGCTGTTGCTTTCTCACCGGCAAGCACAGTGGTCACAGTTCCGTGCGGGCGAACGGCGGCGGCACGCCTCTCCGTGCGGATGAGACGACCATCGCGGCTATGCTGAAGCCGCTCGGCTATGCCACTGGCGGTTTTGGCAAATGGGGCTGCGGCGGACGCGGTTCCACCGGTGTGCCGGAAAAGCACGGCTTCGACATCTTCCTCGGCTACTACGATCAGGTCCACGCGCACACTTATTACCCGCCGTATCTCATTCAAAACAGCGCCGAGGTGCCGCTGGCGGGCAATGACGGCAAGGACCGCAACAACCCGGCGACCTATGCGCAATACGTCATCCACGACGCCGCGAAGAAGTTCATCCGCGAGAACGCGACGAAGCCCTTCTTCGCCTATCTGCCTTACAACCCGCCGCATGGAAGCTTTCACATACCCGACAGTGACCCTGCTTTGGCACTCTACAAGGACAAGGACTGGCCTGCCGATGCGCGTCGTTACGCTGCGATGGTGACGATGCTCGACCGCCAAGTCGGCGAAATCCTCGCGCTGCTCAAAGAACTCGGCATCGAGCAGAACACGCTCGTTTGCTTCAGCGGCGACAACGGCGGCGCGGACTACTTTGTCACCCCGCAACATCCGCGTGGCGTGCATTCCGCCAACAAACACCCCGAGACCGGCGTCGAGTATCGCGGCAACAAAGGCACGCTTTATGAAGGAGGCCTGCGTGTGCCCTTCGTGGCCCGCTGGCCTGGAAAAATCGCCCCCGGTAGCCACAGCGACCTCCTCGCCTACTTCCCCGACCTGCTGCCGACCTTTGCCGAAGCCGCCAAGGCCACCGTGCCGGAGAAAGTGGATGGCATTTCCATCCTGCCCACTCTCACCGGCCAAAACGCCGCGCAAAAAGTGCATGATTACCTTTATTGGGAAAACTACGGCTGGACCGCCATTCGCCAAGGCACCTGGCGTGCCGTGAAACCGGACAAAGCAAAGACCTGGGAACTCTACGATCTCGCCAGCGATCCCAGCGAGAGCAAAGACCTCGCCGCCGCGCAACCCGACATCCTCGCCAAGCTCACCGCCCTCGCCACCGCCGCCCATGAACCCGTGCGTGAAGGCACCTTCGCCAGCACCGACCTCCACGAACGCGACCGCCGTTCCAAATATGGCAAGCAGGATGACGACAGCTACATCGCCACCCCGATCGGCATCTCGAAGAAGCGAACGAACAAAAACAAGTGAACCCATGAAACGCATCCTCATCCTCCTCGCGCTTCTTTCGTCGTTCACAGCCGCGTCCCACGCAGCAGCGCCGCCAAACATCCTCCTCATCATGGTGGACGACATGGGCTACTCCGACCTCGGCAGCGGCCCCAGCCACAGCAACAAAGACCTCCCCGTCCTCCTGGTCGGAGGCCGGTTCAAGCACGGCCGGCACCTCACCATTGAGCCCGGCACCGTGCCGCTGAGCAATCTCTACCTCAGCGTGCCGCACCAGCTCGGCATGGACGACAAGTCCTTCGGCACCTCCACCGGGACGCTGAAGGGCCTGACGATTGTTCAGCCAACCAACACCATGAATCGCCGCACCCTACTCCTCCTCCCCTTACTCACCACCGCATCCTTCCACGAAGCAGCACGGGCTCTCCTACACGCAACGAAACCATGAACGAAACCACACCACTCCCCGGCATCAAACTTTTTGACCTCACCGGGCGCACCGCGCTCATCACCGGCGGTTCGAAGGGTCTCGGCCACGCGATGGCCGCCGGACTCGCTTCCGCTGGCGCTGATGTGATGCTGGTGAGCCGTCACCTCGACGAAGCGCAAGCCGCCGCCGCGAACATCGCACAAGACTTTGGCCACAAAGCGACAGGTCACGGCGCGGACGTGACTTCACCCGAGCAAGTGGACGCCATGCTCGCCGCCGCCGAGCGCGAACTGGGCAAAGTGGACATCCTCATCAACAGCGCGGGCATCAATATCCGCGCTCCCATCGCGGAACTGACGCCGGAGCAGTTCGATGAAGTGATGCGCGTGAATGTGCGCGGCACCTGGCTTTGCTGCCGCGCCGTGCTCGCCGGAATGCGGGCGCGGAAATGGGGCCGCATCATCAATCTGGCCAGCGCCCTCGGACTCGTCGGACTTGCGGGCCGCACGCCTTACACCGCGAGCAAGGGTGCCGTCATCCAGATGACGCGCACGCTCGCGCTCGAAACCGCCGCCGATGGCATCACCGCGAACGCCATCTGCCCCGGTCCGTTTCTGACCGAGATGAACACAGCCATCGCCGACACCGAGGACGGGCAGAAATTCGTCGTCGGTGCCACTGCGCTGAAGCGCTGGGCACGCCTCGAAGAAATCCAGGGCGCGGCCATTTACCTCGCCAGTGAAGCCGCCAGCTACGTCACCGGCACGACCCTCGCCGTGGATGGCGGCTGGACCGCGCAGTGACTCCCTATTCCGGTCAGAAAACGCCTTCTCCCTCGTCCCTCATGATGCGCCAGCTCATCTCCCTCATCTTCCTCTTCATCGTCTCTACGGCAACCGCCACGCCGCCGAACATCCTCCTCATCATGGTGGACGACATGGGCTACTCGGACCTCGGCTGTTATGGCGGAGAGGTGCGCACGCCGACACTCGATGCGCTGGCGGCGGGTGGCGTGAGGCTGGCGCGGTTCTACAATTGCGCGCAGTGCTGCCCCTCGCGCGCTTCGCTCATGAGCGGGCTGTATCCGCATCAGGCGGGCGTGGGCGACATGAACGAACAGGGCGCGGCGAACGAGATGTGGCGGCGCATCGGTTCGGCGGCTTATCTGGGCTTCAAGAAGGAGGGCGTCGTGACCTTGCCGGAGTCGCTGCGCGAGGCGGGCTACCAGACCTTCATGTCCGGGAAATGGCACCTTGGTCAGGATGAGTCCTGCTGGCCGGGCCAGCGCGGGTTTGACCGGCATTTCGCGCTCATTAGCGGCGCTTCCGAGCATTTCACCGGCTACCGCTCCTGGCAAAAGAAGGGACCCATCACGAAGTTCGTGCTCAACGGCAAGAAGGTCGAAAAACTGCCGCCGGACTTTTACACGACCGACACTTTCACCGACCACACGCTGCGTTTCATCGAGGAATCCGACACCGCGCGGCCATGGTTCGGCTATCTGGCATTTACCGCGCCGCATTGGCCGCTCCAGGCGCATGAGAGCGATGTGGCGAAGTATGCGGAAACGTATCGCGGCGGACCCGATGCCATCCGCCAGCGACGTTTTGAGCGATTGAAGGAACTCGGTCTCGTTCCCGAATCCGCAAAATTGCCCCAACTCGATGCCGCCGTCACCGAGGAGGCCAAAAACAGCAAACCCGAGCGCAACGAGCAATGGATGCGCAACTACGCGGCGATGATCGACCGCGTGGACCAGAACCTCGCCCGCATCGTCGAGGCGCTGCGCAAACGCGGCCAGTTCGACAACACGCTCATCCTCTTTCTCAGCGACAACGGCTCCGACGAAGTGCGCGGCCCGCTTTGGGGCCAGGTGAGCAACACGCCTTTCCGCAAATTCAAGGTCTGGGTGCATGACGGAGGCATCGCCTCGCCCCTCATCGCCCACTGGCCCGCGGGCATCCCGGCCTCGCAGCGTGGCAAAATCGTGACCGGCCCCGCGCACATCATGGATGTCTTCCCGACCTGCCTGGACGCCGCCGCCGCGAAAAATCCGGCCACCTTCGCCAGTCATGCCGTGCAGCCGCTCGAAGGAACGAGCCTCCTGCCTGCGCTGCTCGGTGAACTCGCCACGCTGCCGATGGACCGCACGCTTTTCTGGGAACGCATGGGCAACGAAGCCGTGCGCCAGGGCCACTGGAAGCTCGTCCGAGGCTACGGCCCCGCCGCGGAGAACGGCGGAATAGCCACCAGCGGCCCGCGCACCGGAGCGTGGGAACTCTACGACACCTCCACCGACCCCGGCGAAACCCATGACCTCGCCGCGCAGCAGTCAGAAAAGGTCACATCACTCGTCTCTCAACATGAAGCCTGGGCCAAACGCGTCGGCGTCGTCCCGCGCGAGGAGATCGTGAAACAGATGAAACTAGAACCCGCGAAATGAAACGCCTCGCTTGTCTCGCCCTTTTTGCGGCCACCTGCGTTTTGGCTTCGGATTTTCCGCAGCCTTATAACACGGAGCCCGACACCACGTCGCCGCTCATGCCCGCCGCGGAGGCGGCGGCGAAGATGCAAGTGCCTCCGGGGTTCAAGGTCAGCGTGTTCGCCGCGGAGCCGGACGTGCAGAATCCCATCGCCATGGCCTGGGATGCGCGGGGACGCATGTGGG
The DNA here is from genome assembly GCA_044355475.1 of Prosthecobacter sp. Lineage (GTDB taxonomy): Bacteria > Verrucomicrobiota > Verrucomicrobiia > Verrucomicrobiales > Verrucomicrobiaceae > Prosthecobacter. Next base: position 25,642 of record JBIKYB010000019.1, on the reverse strand, counting down.
TGGCGGAAAATTACACCTATGCCGAAAAGGCCAAACGCTTCGACCTCGGGCTGCGCGACCGAGTCATCATCCTCGAAGATGCGGACAACGATGGCCGCGCGGAATCGCGCAAGATTTTCACGGATGAAGTGCAGATGCTGACCAGCGTCGAGACTGGTCGCGGCGGCGTGTGGCTCATGTGTCCGCCGCAATTGCTCTTCATCCCGGACGCGAATGGGGACGATGTGCCGGACGGTCCGCCGCAGGTCGTGCTCGATGGTTTCACCGTGGCGAAGGACAACTATCACAACTTTGCCAATGGACTGCGCTGGGGGCCGGATGGCTGGCTCTACGGTCGGTGCGGCCACTCCTGTCCGGGGCGTCTGGGTTTGCCGAGCACGCCGGATGAGTTGCGCGTGCCGATGAAAGGCGGCATCTGGCGTTATCATCCAGCGCGAAAAATCGTCGAGGTGCTCACGCATGGCACCACAAATCCGTGGGGACACGATTGGGATGCGAATGGTGAGATGTTCTTCATCAACACCGTCACCGGCCATCTCTGGCATCTGATGCCGGGCGCACATCTGCATGACTCACGGCCATCGCCGAATCCCGGCGTGTTCGAGCGGCTCGACACCATCGCCGACCACTACCACTTTGATACGAAAGGCACTTGGGCGAACTCGCGCGACGGGAAGGCCAACGATTTCGGCGGCGGCCACGCACACATCGGCATGATGATCTACCAAGGCAACACGTGGCCGGAGAACTATCGCGGCAAACTTTTCACCCTGAACATGCACGGCCGGCGTGCAAATATGGATCGCTTGGAGCGTCTCGGTTGCGGCTACGTGGGACGGCATGAGCCCGACTTCATGCTCAGCGCGGACCCTTGGTTTCGCGGTCTCGAAATCAGCACCGGGCCGGACGGCAATGCCTTCGTGCTCGACTGGAGCGACATCGGCGAGTGCCACGAACACACGGGCGTGCATCGCACCAGCGGCCGCATCTACAAGGTCAGCTACGGCGACCCAAAGTCGCCCGTCGCCATGCTCACGCCTGCCTGCATGAACGGCCCCGGCAAATTGCCCGCGCTGTGGAAACAATATCAAGAGGGCCGCACGACGCCGGAGATGCTGCGCGGACTTTTGCAGGATACCGACGAGCATGTGCGCGTGTTGGCCATTCGTTTGCTCACGGACTTCTGGCCGCTGGACACGCTGGTCGGCCCGCGCAAGAACGCCGTGTATCCGAGCGACGATGAATCGCTCGCGCTCTTCGTGAAGCTCGCGAAGGAGGACGCATCCAGCCTAGTGCGGCTGGCGCTGGCTTCCATCCTGCAACGTCTGCCGGTGGCGAAGCGCACGGAAATCGCCGCCGCTCTCGTCTCGCACAGCGAGGATGCCGACGACGCGCAGCTTCCCGCGATGGTTTGGTTCGGGCTCATCCCTGTGGCCAATGCGGACCCAACGGTGCTGGTCGCGATCACGAAAATTTGCACTTGGCCGAAAACCCTTCGCTGGTCCGCGCGCTACCTCGCCATGAAGCTCGAACGGCAGCCGGAACCGCTCAACAAACTGCTGCTCAGCGCGGTGGATTCGGATGCGCCGTGGCGGCAGCTCGCGGTGCTCGAAGGCATGGCCGCTGCGTTCAAGGGCTGGCACAAAGCTCCAAAACCCGCCTCGTGGGGCGCAGTCGCGGCGCAGTCGCCGCACAAGGATCTGGTGCGGGACCTCAGTATTCTTTTCGGCGATGGCCGCGCGCTCGATGATGTGAAAAAGACCGCGCTCGATCCTGGAGCGGAATTCGCCCAGCGGCGGGCCGCCCTGGAGACATTGATCGCAAACCGTCCGCCGGATTTGCAGAAGCTCTGCACCCAGCTCCTCGAAACGAAGCGGCTGTGCAGCATCGCCGTGCGCGGGCTGGCGTTGGTGAATGACCCCTCCCTCGGCCAGCGCCTCGCTACGGACTATCGCAAGTTCGATCCGGAAGACCGTCCTGCCGTGATGGATTTCCTCCTCTCCCGCGCCGCTTATGCAAAGGCGATGCTGGCAAACGTCGGCGATGCGAAAACACAGATCCCGCGCGCGGACATCACCGCCTTCCACGCACGGCAGATGCGCGCCTTCGGCGACGAAGTGCTGACGAAGAAGCTCACCGAAGTGTGGGGCGAACTGCGTGAGTCCAGCGAGGACAAGCGACAGCTCATCCAGACTCTGAAGACAAAACTGACGCCCGCCGTGCTCGCGAAAGCCGACCTGAGCCAGGGCCGCGTGCTTTTTCAAAACGTCTGCGGTGCCTGCCACACGATGTATGGCAGCGGTGGCCGGATCGGTCCGGATCTGACCGGATCAGGCCGCGCCAATCTGGATTATCTGCTGGAGAACATCGTCGATCCCAGCGCCGTCGTCCCAGCGGACTACCGCATGAGCACTCTCACGCTGAAGGATGGCCGCGTCCTCGGCGGAATTGTGGGGGAGACCAACGAGCGCACGCTCACTCTGCGCACGCCCACGGAGCCCTTCACGATCGAGCGCTCCGAGATCGTCAAGCAGGAGGTCTCGCCATTGTCCATGATGCCGGAGGGACTGCTGCAGGTGTTTCAGCCGGATCAAGTGCGCGACCTGATCGCCTACCTCATGCACCCCGCGCAGGTGCCGTTACCGAAAAACTAAGCCACAGAAACTCAACACTCCAACACCCATGCGTTTCCTCACCTGTTTCACAGCACTCGTCCTGACCGCGGCTTCCGACTGCATTCACGCCGAATCACCAATCGCGCCGGGCGCGAAGCTCGAAAAGCTGTCCGACGGTTTCAAGTTCACCGAAGGACCGACCGCCGACGCGCAGGGAAATGTCTATTTCACGGACCAGCCGAATAACCGCATTCACAAGTGGAGTGTGGACGGTCAGCTCAGCATTTTTCTGGAGCCTGCCGGCCGGGCGAATGGCCTGTGCTTCGACGCGCAGGGCGTGCTGTGGGCGTGCGCGGATGAGCACAACGAACTGTGGCGCATCGATTCCGCCACGAAGCAGCGCGAGGTGATTGTGAAGGACTTCAATGGCAAGCTGCTCAACGGGCCGAATGACGTGTGGGTGCGGCCCGACGGCGGCGTGTATTTCAGCGATCCGTTTTTCAAGCGGCCCTACTGGGCTCGCGGCCCCGCGGAGCAGGGGGGTGCGTTTGTCTATTTCCTCTCAGCGGATCGCAAGACGCTCAAACGCGTCACCGGCCCCATCGGCCCGAACGGTGTAGTCGGCACGCCCGACGGCAAGACGCTCTATGTCGCCAGTGGCGGCATCAAGGCGTTCGACATTCAGCCCGACGGCTCGCTGACCAACGAGCGCAAGTTCTGCGACGGCAGGGCGGACGGGATGACGCTCGACGTGGAGGGCCGCCTCTACCTCGCCGCCAAAGGCGTGGCGGTTTACGACAAAGCGGGCGCGCTCATCGAGACCATCGAGGTGCCGGAGAAATGGACTGCGAACGTCTGCTTCGGCGGACGGGACATGCAGACACTTTTCATCACCGCGAGCAACGGACTCTACGCCGTAAAAATGCGCGGGAAGGGGACGGCGCAATAGGCAGTGCGAATTCCTCCGGAGTCATGAAACGACGATTTTCATCGGTCATCACCGTTTTCTTCGGCCGTCACCCTTTGATCCGTCCCATCGCCGAGTGCGAGGCGATGAGACCGCTGATCCGGTTGCGGAATTCATACACATCGGCGCGGTAGAGTGTCGTTTCCTGCCAGAGCGGCTTTTCGTGGTTGGCGAATCCCGTTGCCACAATCTCGAAGCAGGCGGTGCCGCCGGAAATCTGAAGGTGGGCGGCCTGCGCTTTGGTGGCATTGACAGCATGGATGACCTCTTCCGCACCGGTGATTTCGAGACCGCACTTCTCCGTCCAGCAACGGTAGAGAGAACTTTTTGCATCGGTTCGCGTCATCTTCGGGCACAGGCTGGCCACGACGTGCCGCCGCTCATAGATAACCGGCTTGCCGTCGGCCAGGCGAATGCGCTCCATGTAAATGAGCGGCTCGTCTGCATGAACTTTCAGACTCGTGGCTACTGCGGGCGGTGCCTCGGCGGCAGTCAGCTTGCGGTATTCGACCAATTCCGTGCCGGGCTTCTTGCCTGCGGCCAAGGCCTTGTCTGTGAAACTCACGAGCCGCTCCAGGTCGTAATCCAGCACGCTCTCCCGCACAAAGGTGCCCGCGCCTCGCCGCACCTCCAGCAGGCCCTGCGAGACGAGGCTGCTCAGCGCCTTATTCGCCGTCGGTCGGCTGGTTTTGAAGCGCTCGGCGATGTCGCGCTCGGTGAGAAACTGCGCGCCGGGCACGAAGTCCCCTTCACGAATGAGGGCGCGGAGTTCCTCGATGAGGTGCTGGTGAAAGGTGCCGTTGACGGACATGCGGGGAGAGTCGTTGAAAAAATCATTTTGACAAGTGGCTAAGCCATTTACACATTGGCTTAGCCACTATTTCTTCCGATTCAACCCTGTCACCTCGCCAATTCAACCCTGTCACCTCGCCAATTCAACCCTGTCTGCCCGCAAACCGCTGATCCGCCCTCTTCTCATGTCGTCTCCGCTTCATTCTCTGCGTGCCGGGATTATCGGTTCCGGCTTTATCGCGCCAGTGCACATTGAGGCGCTGCTGCGCATCGGCGTGCAGGTCACGGCCATCTGCGGTTCGGAGCGGGCACGTCATGTGGCCGCCCAATGGGACATTCCGCACGTTTTCACCGGGCACGATTTTCAGAGCCTGGTCACATCGGCGGACGTTGATGTGGTGCACATAACCTCGCCGAATCGGCATCATCATGCGCAGTCGCTCGCCGCGCTGGCGGCGGGCAAGCATGTCATCTGCGAAAAGCCGCTCGCGATGACCACGCGGGAGACCTCCGAGATCGTGGAGGCCGCGCGGAGTTCGGGCAAGGTCTTCGCGGTGAACTACAATGTGCGTTTCTATCCGGCGGTGCTGCAAATGCGGGCCATGGCGCAGCGAGGCGACCTCGGCAAGATCATCCACGTCAACGGCAGCTACATGCAGGACTGGCTGCTCAAGGAGACGGATTACAACTGGCGGGTGCTCGCGAGCGAGAGTGGGGAACTCCGCGCGGTCGGCGACATCGGCACGCATTGGCTGGATACCGTCGGCTTCATCCTCGATGCTCCCGTCACGGAGCTGCTCGCCGATCTCGCCACTTTTCACCAAACTCGCAAGCGCCCCACAGGAGAGGTGCAGACTTTCTCAAACGACGCGCCTGCTGAGACCGTGGACTGCCCCGTGGACACGGAGGACTTCGCCAGCGTGCTGCTTCGCTACGGCAACGGGGCGCGCGGAAACCTTGCGGTGTCCCAAGTGGCCGCCGGGCGGAAGAATTGCATCCGCATTGAGATCTACGGGACGAAGCAGAGTGTGTGGTGGGACTCTGAAAACCCCGACCTGCTGCATTATGGTCGCCGCGATGCGGGCAATGCCGCCGTGCTCCGCGCCAGCGCCGAGTTCACCGACGCCGCCGCATACACGGACTATCCCGCCGGCCATGCGGAGGGTTTTCCAGACGCTTTCAAGATGCTTTACCGCAGCATTTACACCGCCATTGCCAGCGGCGAAGGCGACGGACTCTTTGCCGACGCTGCCGCTGGGCACGAGGAACTGCGCCTTTGCGAGGCCATCCTGCAAAGTCACCGGGAGCGTCGCTGGATCACCCTTTTGAATTAACCCTTCACCACCATTATGAAGCTCGGATTTGTCTCCGCCATTCTCCCTGAACTCACGCTCGACGAAGTGCTCGCGTTTGCGAAAGCCGAGCGCTTTGCCTGCGTCGAGGCCATGTCCTGGCCTGTCGGCAAAGCGGAGCGGAAGTTTGCGGGCGTGACGCATGTGGACGTCACGGATTTCTCCCAGGCAAGGGCGGATGATGTTAACGCCCTGTGCGCGAAACACAGTGTCTCGCTAAGTGCGCTCGGTTACTACCCGAACCTCCTCGATCCCGATGCGGAAACCGCCGCCGTGGCGCTGGAGCATTTGAAAAAAGTCATCGCCGCCGCGCCGTTGCTGGGCTTGAACACGGTGAACACTTTCGTTGGCAAAAACTGGAAGCTCAGCGTGGACGATAACTGGCCGCGCTTCCTCGAAGTGTGGGGGCCACTGGTAAAGCTCGCGGAGGATTACGGCGTGCGCATCGGCATCGAGAACTGCCCGATGTTCTTCACACAGGACGAATGGCCCGGCGGCAAAAACCTCATGACCACGCCCGCCATCTGGCGCCGTGCGTTCAGCGACATCCCATCGCCAAACTTCGGCCTCAACTTCGATCCCTCCCATTTAGCACTTCAGTTCATCGAGCCGACGAGCGCCCTCCATGAGTTCAAGGACAAGCTCTTTCACTTCCACGCGAAGGATGTGAAGATTTATCGCGAGCGAATGAATCAGGTCGGCATCTTCGCGCCGCCGCTGGAGTGGCATCAGCCGCGCCTGCCCGGCTATGGCGAGATCGACTGGGCTGCGTTCATGAGCGTGCTCATGGAAACCGGCTACGACGGTCCCGTTTGCATCGAAGTCGAGGACGACACCTTTGGCAAAACCCTCTCCGGCCGCCAGCGGGCGCTGCGGGTGGCGCGTGACGTTCTTTCACCCTTCATCGGAGCCGCTGCGTGATGTCTGCGGTGTTTGCCAGCATTGATCTCGGCGGGACAAATATCCATGCAGCCATGGCTCGTGGCGATGGTTCACTCGTTTCCGAGATCAAACAGCCGACCCGCTCGCATGAGGGGCCAGAGGCTGTGGTGAGACGCATGATCGAGGTCATTCGGAGTCTGGCGGAGCAGTCGGCAGTGAAACCATCGGCGCTGGGCATCGGCGTCCCCGGCTTGGTGGATGTGGGCACAGGCATCACGCGCTTTTTGCCCAACATGCCCACGCAATGGCGCGGCATCGAAGTGCGCGCGATGATGGAGCAGGCGCTCGGTTTCCCGGTGCATGTGCTCAATGACGCCCGCACGGCCACTCTGGGCGAGCTGGTTTTCGGGCATGGTCAATCCGTGCGCGACCTGATCTTTTTCACCCTCGGCACGGGAGTCGGCGGCGGTGTGGTGCTCGATGGGCGGCTGCGACTTGGTCCGCTGAATGCGGCAGGTGAACTCGGCCACCAGACCGTGGACCCGCATGGACTGCCATGCAGTTGCGGCAGCCAGGGATGTCTGGAAACGGTCGCCAGCGGTCCAGCGCTCGCTGCGGAAGGCGTGCGACTGCTGCTCAGTGGCAACGCGCCGCGCCTGCACGATCTCTGCGGCGGCGATTTGAATCGCATCACCGCTGCCACCGTGGGCCAGGCCGCCAGTGAAGGCGATGAGATGGTGCGCCGCGCTATCGAGCGCATGGGTGCGTGGATTGGCATAGCCGCAGCGAACATCGTCAGTGCCCTGCACCCGCGCATGATCGTCCTCGGCGGTGGCGTCTCCCAGCTCGGTGACCTGCTTCTCGATCCGGTGCGTCGAACGCTGCACACCAGAGTGGGCATGTTTCCCACCGAGGATGTCGAGGTTCGTGCTTCGCAACTCGGCGACAAAGCTGGACTGCTCGGAGGCATCGCGCTCGCCTCGCGAGGGGCTGAGTTCATCCCGCAGCTTCAACCCTCCATCGCGTCATGACCTGCCCTGCCTACATTCTCATGGGCGTCTGTGGTGCTGGGAAGTCGCTGATCGGCCCGATGCTGGCGGCAAGGCTCGGAGCGGCTTTCGAGGACGCGGATGATCATCATCTGCCTCGGAATCGCGCCAAACTCGCGGCGGGCATTCCTTTGACCGATGAGGACCGCCGACCCTGGTATGCCGTGTTGCGCCAGCGAATCGTCGAAACCCGCGCGGAAGGCAAAAAGCTCGTATTGGCGTGCTCCGCGCTGCATTACGGCCTGCGGGCCTGGTTGCGCGGGGATGATGACCAAGACCTCATCCGCTTCATCCTCCTCGAATGTTCTCGTGACACGATCGCTGCCCGCATGACGGCCCGTGCTGGACACTTCATGCCGGCTTCGCTTTTGGACAGCCAACTCGCCACCCTCGAAATCACTCCCGACCTCCTCCGCGTGCCCAACGACCGCGAACCCCAGGCCGTGGTGCAATCCATCCTCCAACTCATCTCATGAAAGCAACCCACTACCTCCACGGAACCCGCGTCGAAGCCGGTTCTCGCTCACTGAACCCTCTCACCTCACCCGTCGATGGTGCGCCTCTTGGCAGCATCACGGTGGCTGATGCCGCCGTCGTTGACCAAGCCGTTCAATCCGCCCAAAAAGCCTTCCAAAGCTGGAGCCTCGTGCCGGTGAAGGATCGCGTGCAGGTGCTCTACAAATTCAAAACACTCGTCGAAAAGAACATCGGCGATCTCGCGAAACAAGTCACTGCGGAGAATGGCAAAACGACGGCCGAATCCGCTGCTGGTATCGCGCGTGGCATCGAGATCGTGGAGTATGCCGCCAGTTTGCCCCAGCTTTTCGCGGGTGAGATTCTGGAGGTCAGCACCGGTGTGGACTGTTACACGCGCCGCTTTCCCATCGGTGTCGTCGCGGGCATCACGCCCTTCAATTTTCCCGCGATGGTGCCGATGTGGATGTTTCCGATGGCCATCGCCTGCGGCAACAGCTTCATCTTAAAGCCCAGCGAGCAGGTGCCATTCACGCCGCTGCTCCTAGCCGATCTTTTGAAGGAATCCGGCCTGCCCGATGGCGTCTTCAATGTCGTGCAAGGCGACCGCGAGACCGTGGAAGCCGTGCTCGATCATCCCGGCATCGCCGCTGCCGCCTTTGTCGGCTCCACGGCGGTCGCAAAGGCCGTCTATGAACGCGGCATTGCATCAAACAAGCGCATGCTCACGCTCGGCGGAGCCAAGAATCACCTCATCGTCGTGCCGGATGCCGATCCGCTCATCACGGCAAAAAACGTCGTCTCCAGCGCCGTCGGTTGCGCTGGTCAGCGATGCATGGCGGCGAGTGTTTTGATCGCTGTCGGCGACTGCGATGCGATCATTGATGCCATCGAGCACGAGATGCGAAATCTGACCTGCGGTGCAGAAATTGGCGCGATCATCAGCGTGAAAGCCAAAGAGCGCATCGAAGGCTACATCGCACGTGCTGCGGCTCGTGGAGCCAAGATTCGGCTGGATGGACGAGGTCAAAGCATGGCCGGAAACTACGTCGGCACGACGCTCATCGACGGTATCACCACCGAAGATGAATGCGCCAACGATGAAATTTTTGGCCCCGTGCTGAGCATCCTGCGCGTGAAGACGCTCGACGAAGCCCTCGCCATCGAAAACGCCAACCCCTACGGCAACGCCGCTTGCATTTACACCTCCAGCGGTGCCACGGCCCGCTACTTCGAGATGAAGGCCGAGGCCGGCATGATCGGTGTCAACATCGGTGTGCCCGTTCCGCGTGATCCCTTTGGTTTCGGCGGCTGGAATGCCAGCAAATTCGGCGCTGGCGACATCACAGGTCGGGATGCCATTTCGTTCTGGACCAAGACGAAGAAGGTCACGGCCAAGTGGACGGCCAAATCAACCAACTGGATGTCATAATATGAAAGCAGCCACTTACTTCGGAAAAGAAGACCTTCGCGTCATCGAACATCCCACGCCTTCTCTCGACGACGGCGAAGTCCTCCTTCAAATCCATGCCTGCTCCGTTTGCGGCACGGATCTTCGCACCTACCGCCATGGCGACAAGAAAATCATCCCGCCGCGCATTCTCGGTCACGAGTTCTGCGCCACGGTGGTCGAGTCCCGAGCACCTGATGCCAATGTCAAAGTCGGCGACCGCGTGGTGATGTATATCGTCATCGTCCACGAGCGAGACCGCTATGTGGAGATGGGCCGTGAGAACCTCACCTCGCACCGCACCACGATGAGTTATCACCACGACGGTGCATTCGCGCCCTTCATGAAAGTGCCCGCCGTCGCTGTGCAACAGAACAACCTCTTCAAAATCACCTCGGACATTTCGAATGAGCACATGTCGCTCGCGGAACCCCTCGGCTGCTGCATGAACGCGCATTCGCGGCTCGGCATCGGACTCAAGGACACCGTCGCCGTCATCGGCGCAGGTCCCATCGGCATGATGCATGCCGCGTTGGCCCGCTTGCAGGGAGCGCAAAAAGTCATCGTCCTCGACAACAATCCCGCACGTCTCGAAATGGCAAAACGCTTCGACATCGACGCCGCGCTGCTCGTGCAGGCGGACGGCTCGCATCGTGATCAGGTGCGCGAACTTACCGACGGCTTCGGCACCGATGTCACCATCGTCGCCGTCAGCGCGGCGCCCGCGCAGAACGACGCACTCGAGATCGCCGCGAAAGCGGGCCGCGTGAACTTCTTCGCGGGCCTTCCGAAATCGAACCCCATCGCGCCACTGGATGTGAATCACATTCACTACAAGGAACTCGTCATCAGCGGCAGTTACTCCGAGAAAAAGAGCGACTTCCAGGCCAGCTTCGCCCTGCTGCACAGCGGGCGTTTCCCTGCGGAGAAGTTCATCACCCACACACTCCCGTTGGAGCGCATCAACGAAGCCTTCCCGCTCATGGAAAGCGGCGCAGCACTGAAAGTCTGCATCATTCCCGCATGAGAATCACTGGCCTGCCCTTCAATGCCCACATCGGCTTGCGAAAGAGCGAATGCGAAGGCGTGTTGCTCGAACTCCCGGCCTCTGAGCGAAACGGCAATCACCTTGGCACAGTCCACGCGTCTGCGCAGATGGCGTTGGCCGAAGCGGCGAGCGGCCAGCTACTCTTGGACCTTCTTCAGGACACGACTCAGGTGGTGCCAGTAGTGCGCCACTTCGAGGGAAAATTCCGCAAACCCGCCCACGGCACGTTGCTCGCATCGGCACGACTGACGCAGTCCGATGCCGCAGAAATTCAGGCGCAATTGGCAAGCAAGGGCCGCGCCATGGTTGAAGTGGCGGTCGAAGTCCGCGCCGAGGACGGCACCAACACATTCAACGCCACGGTTGAGTGGTATCTGCAACTTCTCTCCAACTCATGAACACTTTCAATCTTCTCATCAACAACCAGCACCATGCTTCTCACTCCTGAACAAACCCGCTCCCTCTACCAGCACGCCGCCACCGCAGGCTACGCCGTGCTCGCAGTCAATGCGGACAGCCCTGCCGCCATCGTGGACTGCCTCATCGCGGCTCGTGCGTGCGATGCGCCCATCATCATCGAGACCAGTCTCTGGCAACTGACTGGGCACAGCTTTGGCGTGGGCGATCCCTGCCTGGGCATTGACCGCTTCCTCGCCGAACTGCACACGCTGGCGGCGTGCGAGCGCTTTCGCGAGGTGCCGGTCATTTACCACACCGACCACATCAAAGGGCCTGCCACCGTCAGCATCCTCACCCACGCCATGCGAAAAAGGGCCTCCAGCATCTCGCTCGACTCGTCCAGCATGAGCGCGGAGGAAAACATCGCCACGATGATCCGCTTGGGTGAGATCGCCGCGCAGGAAGAACTGCCGCTCACGCTCGAAATGGAAGCCGGTGTCGATGATGGCGTCACGCCGTTGGAGGAGACACGCACGCTCTTTGGTGAAGTCGAAAAGCGAATGCCGGGGCGTCTCGCTCTTTGGGCACCGGGTGTCGGCACGAAGCATGGTTTGGGCAATGACCTCGGCGGATTCAATCCCGACGCGATCCGCGCTCATCGCGATCTCGCATCGGAACTGGCCGGTCGGCCCATTGGCATCGCCCTTCACGGCTCCTCCGGCCTCACCGAAGCACAACTGGCCGCCGGTGTGGCAGCGGGCGTGGCAAAGGTGAACTGGTCCTCCGAGTCTCTACTGATCCGCTCGGAAGCCGCCGCGGCCTTTTTTGATCAAAATCGCGAGCGACTCCGCCAAACGCATCCCGACTTCAAAGCCACCGCCATGGACAATGGCCTGCAGCAGAGCATCTCCGCCGCTTATGTGCCTAAAGTGATGGCGCGAATCGAATCGCTCGGTGGTCGCGGGCGGGCCGCTGACTTCCTGAAAACTCTGGCATGATGCCGATGAACTCTCCCTCGCGCATTCTCCTCACCGGTGCGGCAGGCATCGTCGGCAACGCACTGCGCCCCATCCTGCGCACACGCCATGACTGCGTGCTGCTCACCGACATCACGGAGATCAGAGACCTCGCCACCAACGAGCGTTTTCACCAGGCGGATCTGCAAGACCTGGGATGTTTGGAAAAACTTTGCGGCCAGGTGGATGCGATCATTCATCTGGGAGGCATGGTCGGCGCGCACTACCGATTCGAGGACGTGCTCGGCCCGAACATCGTCGGCACGCATCACCTCTTCGAAGCAGCGGTGCGTCAGGGCGTGCGCCGCGTGATTTTCGCCAGCAGCCATCATGTCATCGGTTTTGCCCCGCGCGGATCCTTTCTCGACCACCGCACCGCCCCACGACCGAATGGCGAGTATGCGCTGAGCAAGGCATTCGGTGAGGCCGCAGCATCCTACTACGCGGACAACTTTGGCCTGGAGATCCTCAGCATCCGCATCGGCTACATCGGCGATGACATCTCCAAGGAGCGCCGCCTTCACACCTGGGTCAGTGCTCGTGATCTCGCGCAGTTGATCCACATCGGCCTCACGCACCCCGACATCCGTCACGAGATCGTCTATGGCGTCTCCGAGGTGCCCGCGCCCTTTTTTGACAATCAAAACGCCACCCGTCTCGGCTATGTGCCACAGGACCGGTCGATCGATCACATGAAGTCGCCCGATCTTCTCCAGTATCAACCCGACCTGACCACTATCGAAGAAGGCGTCGTCGGCGGCGGCTTCGCCCGTGCCGGTTTCGCGGGCGATCCGGCCAAAGTGCTCGCGAGACGGTGAGTCTTGCTCTTTCTCATGTCAGACTTTGGCACCCGCATTCGTCCTCACCTCACTTGAATCCAACCTGTCATGAAACTGTCTGCACTTTTCTTCATCGTCGTCTGCAACAGCTCGCTGTCCGTTGCGGCCACGCTCAACTATAGCCGAGACATCCAGCCAATCCTCTCCGAACACTGCTTTCACTGTCACGGGAGTGATGAGAAGTCGCGCAAGGGAGAACTGCGGCTCGATGTGCGCGAGGCGGCGCTGAAGGGCGGCGATGGAGACGGTCCGGCGATTGTGCCGGGGAAGCCGGAGGCGAGCGCGATCATCGCGCGCGTGCTTTCGCATGATTCCGATGAGGTGATGCCGCCGCCGAAGGAGAAGAAGCCGGTGAGCGCCGCGCAGGCGGACATCTTGAAACGCTGGATCGCCGAGGGTGCGAACTACGCGAAGCACTGGGCCTTTGAAGCGCCGCGCAAGGAGGCGGTGCCGGCGGGAGAAAATCCCGTGGATGCGTTTGTGAAGGCGAAGCTGGAGACGATGAAGTTGCAGCCTTCGCCGCGTGCGGAGGCGGCGACGCTTTGCCGCAGGCTGCATCTCGATCTTGTTGGTTTGCCGCCTTCGCCTGCGGACGTGGCGGAGTTTGTGCAGGCATCAGCGAAGGACGCGAAGGACGCGGCGACGGCGCTGGTCGAGAAGCTGATGAAGTCGCCGCAGTTCGGCGAAAAATGGGCGCGGCATTGGTTGGATGCGGCACGCTACTCGGACAGCAACGGCTACGAGAAAGATCTACCGCGCGAGCAGTGGGCGTGGCGAGACTGGGTGATCAACGCCCTCAACAAGGAGATGCCTTATGACCAGTTCCTCATCGAGCAGCTTGCGGGCGATCTGCTGCCGAATGCAACGCAGGATCAGCTCGTGGCGACCGGCTTCCTGCGCAACAGCATGGTGAATGAGGAAGGGGCGATCGTTCCGGAGCAGTTCCGGATGGACGAGATGTTCGATCGCATGGATTGCATCGGGAAAGCCACGCTCGGCCTCAGCGTGCAGTGCGCGCAGTGCCACACGCACAAGTTCGATCCCATCACGCACGACGAATACTTCGGCATCTTCGCCTTCTTCAACAATGCCTATGAGGCGCAGTCGTGGGTTTATACTCCGGAGCAGCAGAAGCAGATCGCGCAGATCAAAACGGCGGTGCTGGCGGCTGAGGAGCGATTGAAAAAGCAGCGCCCGCAGTGGGAGCGGGAGATGGCGGCGTGGGAGGCATCGGTGAAGGCCAAGGAAGTCGCGTGGACGCCGCTGAAGGCGACCGAACTGGAGAGCACCATCGGGCTGAATCATCCCACGCAGGAGCCCGACCTCTCGATTCTCACGCAAGGCCATCCGACAACGAAGGGCGACATCTACGTTGTCTTTGAAGCGGATTTGAAAGGTGTCACCGGCCTGCGACTCGAAGCCCTCACGCATCGCGACCTACCCTTCAATGGCCCCGGTCGCAGCAAGTATGGGACGTGGGCGGTGAGCGAGATGGTGGTCACCTATCAAGTTCCCGACTCCGACAAATGGGAGCCGCTGAAACTCGTCAATGCGTCCGCCGATTTCTCTGAGCCCGACGCGCGGCTGGAGGAGGAATGGAAGGCGGACTTTGACAAGCAACAGAAGCGCGTGCGCGGCCCGGTGAGTTACCTGATCGATGGCAACGACGACACCGCATGGCGCGCGGATCGCGGTGCTGGTCTGCGCAACCAGGAAGACGTCGCCGTGGTGCAGTTTGAGAAGCCGCTCGATTTGCCGGCCAACGCGAAGCTGAAAGTGCTGCTGCGATTTCATCACAGCGGCGGTGGAAACGGCCGGGACAACACGATCCTCGGCCGCTGCCGCGTGAGCACCACCACCGCGCCGACTCCGCAGGCGCAGCCTGTCTATTACGCCGCCGTTCTCGCGATGCAGACCGCGCCGGAGAAACGCACGGCGGAGCAGAAGCACGCGCTTTTCACCGCGTGGCGCAAGACCGTGAAGGAAGGGAAGGTCATCAACGACCAGATCGCCACCGAGTGGATGAAGCAGCCAGCCGCACTGACCTCGGTGCTGCATCTCGCCGAGCGCGAAGGCGACAACGCACGCGCCACGAAGCTGCTCGACCGTGGCGCGTGGGACCGGCCGAAGCAGATTGTCGCACCGCATACGCCCGCCGCGCTGCATGCACCGGAGAAGACCGACAAGATGGACCGGCTCGCCTTTGCCCGCTGGCTCGCTGACAAGCGTTCGGCGCTCACGGCTCGCGTCGCGGTGAACCGCGTGTGGCAGGCCATCTTCGGCAGTGGACTCGTCGAGACTTCGGAAGATTTCGGCACCCGCGCGGCCGTGCCGGAGTATCGCGAGCTGCTCGACTGGCTCGCCGTGGATTTCATGGAGCACGGTTGGAGTCACAAGCATCTCATCCAGACCATCCTCGCCAGCGCCACCTATCAGCAGTCGTCGCGAACCACGCCCGAATTGCTGGAGCGTGATCCGAAGAATCGTTTACTCGCACGCGGCCCGCGTTTCCGCATGGAAGCCGAGGTCGTGCGCGACAGCGCGCTCAGCATCGCGGGCCTGCTGCACCAGAAAATCGGCGGCCCCAGCATCTTCCCGCCCGTGCCGCAGAGCATGCTCGATTACAACTTCTTCAAAGTGGACTACTGGGTTCCACCGACCGGCCCCGAGCGCTATCGCCGCGCCCTCTACGTCTTCCGCAAGCGCTCCATGCCCGACCCGGTGATGAGCAGCTTTGACGCTCCGAATGGCGACCTCGCCTGCGCACGCCGTCCGCGCTCGAACACCCCGCTCTCCGCGCTCACCAGCTTGAACGAAACCGTCTTCGTCGAAGCCGCACAGGCGCTCGCCCAGCGCATCCTCCGCGAAGGTGGCACCGATGATACCTCCCGCGCAAACTACGCCTACCAGCTCTGCACCGCGCGCGGCATCAAGCCCGCCGAACTCCAGAGCGTGCTCAAACTGCTGGAGGCCAATCGCGCCCGCCTCCGCCAGGGTGAACTCAAGGCCGGACAGATCGCGTTTTCCTCTCTGACAAAGCCCGAGGAACTTCCGACCGACGCCACGCCCAACGACATC
The DNA here is from genome assembly GCA_044355475.1 of Prosthecobacter sp. Lineage (GTDB taxonomy): Bacteria > Verrucomicrobiota > Verrucomicrobiia > Verrucomicrobiales > Verrucomicrobiaceae > Prosthecobacter. The sequence goes on along the minus strand of JBIKYB010000019.1, from coordinate 9,681 downwards.
GCCGTCTGGACCATCGTCAGCCGCGTGCTGCTGAACCTTGATGAGACGCTAACGAAATCCTAACCCGAATGACCACGAACATGAATCCTCTCCATCATCTCAGCGAACGGACCACGGCACTCACGCGGCGCTGGTTCCTCCGCGACTGTGGCGTCGGCCTTGCCGGCATTGCCATGAACTCGCTGCTCACGCGCGAAGCATCCGCCGCGCTGCAAAACGCAGCGCCCAAAGGCCCTCACTTCCCGGCGAAAGCGAAGCGTGTCATCTATATGTTTCAGGCGGGAGCGCCGAGTCATCTGGAGCTATTCGACCCGAAGCCGGAGCTGACCAAACGCAATGGCAAGCTGCCACCTCCGGAGCTGCTCAAGGGTTATCGCGCCGCCTTCATCAAGCCGAACTCCGCCTTGCTGGGATCGAAATACAAGTTCGCCAAGCATGGGCAGAGCGGCATGGATTTCAGCGAAGTGCTCCCTCACACCGCCGAACTGGCGGATGAACTCTGCATGATCCGCTCGATGCAGACCGATGCGGTGAATCATGCGCCCGCGCAGATTCTCATGAATACGGGCTCGCAGCAGTTCGGGCGGCCAAGCTTTGGCGCGTGGACTCTCTATGGACTCGGCAGCGAAGGCGAAGATTTGCCCGGCTACGTCGTGCTCACGAGTTCGATAGGCACCAGCGCCGGCGCGAGCAATTACGGCTGCGGCTTTCTGCCTACCTCGTATGGCGGCGTGCCTTTCCGCAGCGCTGGCGATCCAGTGCTGTATCTCTCGAACCCGAAAGGCATCGACGACAAGGCGCAGCGTTCCTCGCTCGACGCGCTCAACGAACTCAACCAAGCCGCGCTCGGCGATGCAGGCGATCCTGAGATCGCGGCGCGCATCGCGAGCTACGAGATGGCCTATCGTCTGCAAACCAGCGCGCCAGAGTTGATGGACCTCTCGGGGGAGCCAAAGCACATCCTCGACATGTATGGCATCAAGGACGTGAAGGAGGCCAGCTACGCCCGCAACTGTCTGCTCGCACGCCGTCTCATCGAGCGGGGCGTGCGTTTCGTGCAGCTCTTCAACGAAGCCTGGGACCAGCACGCAAATCTCACCAGGGACATCAAGAAGAACTGCGGGAAAACCGACCAAGCCAGCGCCGCGCTGGTGAAGGACCTCAAGCAACGCGGCCTGCTCGACGACACGCTCGTCGTCTGGGGCGGCGAGTTTGGCCGCACGCCGATGGTGCAAGGCGGTAACGACGGGCGTGACCATCACAATCGTTGCTACAGCTACTGGCTCGCCGGTGCGGGCCTCAAGAAAGGCCACATCCACGGCGAGAGCGACGAACTCGGCTTCAACGTCGTGCGCGATCCCGTCCACGTGCACGACCTGAACGCCACGCTCCTGCACCTGCTCGGCTTCGATCACGAAAAACTCACCTACCGCTTCCAAGGTCGCGACTACCGCCTCACCGATGTGCATGGGCATGTGGTCAAGGGCATCCTCGCCTGAAGTTTCAACGTGTCCCCGCAGAATGCACAACACCGATCAATCATGAGGCTGCAATCTCCAACGCTACTTTTGCCGATCCGCCACGCCTGCAGATTCACGTCGCTGATGCTCCGCATTCTCTGCTTCCTGCTCGTCCCGCTCACGCAGAGATCATTCTCGGCGGACATTTCTTTCAACCGCGACATCCGGCCCATCCTTTCGGAGAACTGCTTCTACTGCCACGGGCAGGACCCGAAGCATCGTGAGGCGAAATTGCGTCTGGATCTGCCGGAGGAAGCGATGCGCGAGCGCGATGGCGTCAGAGCCGTCTTGCCGGGCAAGCCGGACGAGAGCGAGATGATCGTGCGGCTGCTCTCGCAGGATCGCGACGAGGTGATGCCGCCGCCGAAGGCCAACAAGCACGTCACGCCAGAGCAGATTGCGTTGCTCAAGCGATGGATCGCCGAGGGGGCAAAGTATGAGCGGCACTGGGCTTTCATTCCGCCGCGGCGGGCCGCGTTGCCCGAGGTTACAAAGGCGGGCTGGACGCGGACGGAGCTGGACCGCTTCATCCTCGCCCGACTCGAACACGAAGGGCTGACTCCGGCGGCGGAAGCGACGCCCTCGGCGTGGCTGCGCCGCGCGAGCTTTGATCTGACGGGCCTCGCGCCGGGTCCGGCGGAACTCGACGCCTTTGCGGCCGATGTGGCGGCGCGCGGCGAAGTAGCCTATGAGCTTGCGGCGGATCGGCTGCTGGCGTCGCCACGTTTCGGCGAGCGGCTCGCCCAGGATTGGCTCGATGCGGCGCGCTATGCGGACACGCATGGATTCAACAACGACAGTGGCCGCAGCATGTGGCGGTGGCGCGATTGGGTGATCGACGCCTTCAACTCGAACCTGCCTTACGACCAATTTCTCACCGAGCAATTTGCCGGCGACCTGCTCCCGCAGCCGACCGTCGAGCAGCGCATCGCGACGGGTTTCGGGCGCAATCACGTGATCAATTCCGAGGGTGGGATCATCGAAGAGGAATACCGCGTGGAATACGTGGTGGATCGCATGCGCACGCTCGGCATGAGCACGCTCGGGCTGACGCTGGAATGCTGCCGCTGCCACGATCACAAGTTCGACCCGATCACGCAGCGCGATTACTACCAGATCTTCGCTTTCTTCAATCAGGTGCCGGAACTCGGCGAAGACGGGCGCGTGGCTAATGCCTCACCGTTGATGGATGCGCCGACCCGGGAGCAGCAGGAGCGCTTTCGCCAGCTCGATGCTGCAACTGCGGTCAGGACGGCCACCCTCGCGAAGCTGCTCGCGAGCGACCGCGAAAAGCGCGGCGATGCCGTAGTGCTCGCGACGCTGAAGACGCATCTCGCGGGGTCCACCGCGAGTGTGCCGCAAGGTTCCAGGCTCCTGCTGGGCGCTCGTGCGACTGCGGATGGAAAAACGGAGCTGGTGAATCTCCCCGACCCAAAAGCGAAGTCACTTGGTGCGGCGACGGTGCGGGCCTCGGATGACGCGGTGCTCGGCCCGGTGCTGAGTTTCGACGGCACGGCGGGCGCTGTGTTGAGTAGGGATTTCGGAGATTTGGGCAAAGCATGGTCGCTGGCGACCTGGGTGAGATGGTCGGGCGGGGAAGCGGTGCTCTGCTCCACGATGGAAATGCAGATGCCCGCATCGTCAGGGGGCTACGGTCGAGGCATCGCGGTGCTGCTCACCGCGGAAGGCCGGGTCGAAGTGCGTCACTCGATGCGCTGGCCGGCCTACGCCGCGCAGGTCTTCACCTCCGAAACGGTGCTGCCGGGGCGCTGGCAGCACATCGCGGTGATGTGCGACGGCACGAGGAAAGCGTCTGGCATCCGCGTCTTCATCGATGGTGCGGAATGCGCGAAGGAAGTGCTCCATGACGGCCTCACCTCGGTCGTCACCCTCAGTGGCAAAATGCGGATCGGCGAGGAGGCCGCCCCGGAGCCGCACCGCCTGCGCGGCGAACTGGCGGGCTTCCGCCTTTACCCGCGGGTGCTGGAGCCGGCCCTCCTCCGACCATGGGTGGAGACGAGCCTCGCCCGTGTGGTGACGCAAGGGGAGGGCGAAAAGGATCGCGCAGACTGGCGGCGCGAGCTGCTCCTGCGGCGCACTGCGGTGGATTATGCGCGACTGTGCGAGGAGCGCGATCTTTTGCGCGAAGAGCGCCGCCTGCTCGCCAGCGAGGTGCCGACGACGATGGTGATGCAAGAGCTGCCGGCGCCGCGCACAACGCATCTGCTCAAGCGCGGAATGTATGATGCGCCCGGCGAAGTCGTGCAGCCCGGAGTGCCGGAAACGCTGCTCGGCGCGTGGCCAAAAGATGCGCCGCGCAATCGTCTCGGCCTCGCCCGCTGGCTCACGCAGCCGGAGCATCCGCTCACTGCCCGCGTCGCGGTGAACCGCTTCTGGCAGCAGCTTTACGGCGTGGGCATCGTCAAGACGTCGGATGACTTTGGCTTCCAGGGCGAGTATCCCGTGCATCCCGAATTGCTCGACTGGCTGGCGCGGGGATTCATCGACAGCGGCTGGGATGTGAAGGCCCTGCTGCGCACGCTCGTCCTCTCCGCGACCTATCGGCAAGACTCCACGATCTCGCCCACGCTCCACGAGCGCGACCCGGAGAATCGCCTGCTCGCCCGCGGCCCACGCGTGCGTCTGCCTGCGGAGCAAATCCGCGATCATGCCCTCGCCGTAAGCGGCCTGCTGCGGCAGCGGCTGGGCGGGCCGAGCGTCTTTCCAACCCAGCCCGCAGACCTCTACAAGGGCATCGTCGTCGCGGCGGCCTACCCTGGCACCACCTGGACCGAAAGCACCGGCGACGATCTCTATCGGCGCAGCCTCTACACGTTTTGGAAGCGCACCGTGCCGTATCCTGTGCTCAACGTCTTCGACGCGCCGGACCGTGAATTCTGCTCCGTCCGCCGCGCCCGCACGAACACACCGCTGCAGGCGCTGACGATGATGAACGAGCCGGCAATGGTCGAAGCGGGACGCCAGCTCGGCGCACGCATGCTCATGGAAGGCGGAACCGACGATGCCGCGCGTCTTGCGTTCGGCTTCCGCGCCGCCACGAGCCGGCCTCCGCGCCCGGAGGAACTCGCGGTGCTCCGCAAAATGCTGGAGCGCTTCCGCAAAGACTTCACCGCCGATGACAAAGGTGCCAGCGCTTTGCTCAAGGGCACCAGCCAGGATGCCGGACAGGCCGCCTACGCCGCGCTCGGCGGGCTGCTGCTGAATCTCGACGAAACCGTGACCAAGAACTGACCGGCCATGATGAACTGCAACCAATACTCCGGCGCGGAAAGCCGCCGCGATTTCCTCGCCAAATTCAGCTACGGCATCGGGGCCATGGCGCTCGGCGATTTGCTCAGCCCGCGAGCTGAAGCGGCCGGGCTGCCGGGCGTGCCACACTTCGCGCCGACGGCCAAGCGCGTGATCTTTCTCTTTCAATCCGGCGGTCCGTCGCACCTCGACCTGCTCGACTACAAGCCGGGCTTGAAGGAGCACTTCGACAAGGATCTGCCGGACTCCGTGCGGCAGGGCCAGCGCATCACCGGCATGGTCACGGGACAGGCGCGACTTGCGATCCAGCCCTCGCGTTACCGATTTTCGCAATGCGGCGCGAGCGGACGATGGATGAGCGAACTGCTGCCGCACACGCAGAAAATCAGCGACGACATTTGCGTGATTCATTCGATGAACACCGAGGCGATCAATCACGATCCCGCGATCACTTTCATCCAGAGCGGCAGCCAGCTTCCCGGACGGCCGAGCATCGGTGCGTGGGTGGACTACGGCCTCGGCAGCCAGAACGAAAACCTCCCGTCCTTCGTGGTGCTGAACTCCGTGCCGAGCGCAGGCGGCGGCGACCAGGGACTGCTCGCGCGGTTGTGGGGTTCCGGCTTTCTGCCGAGCAAACACCAGGGCGTGCAACTCCGCGGCAGTGGCGATCCCGTGCTCTATCTGGCCAATCCCGATGGCATCACCCCGGAGCGCCGCCGTGCGCTGCTCGACGGCTTGGGGGCATTAAACCGCCTGCAATTCGAGCAGGCCGGCGACCCCGAGATCGAGACACGCATCGCGCAATACGAGATGGCCTTTCGCATGCAGACCTCGGTGCCCGATTTGATGGATTTCAAAAGCGAGACCGACGCGACCTACGAACTCTACGGCAAGGCCGCGCGCCAGCCTGGCACCTTCGCCCGCAATTGCCTGCTCGCCCGCCGGCTCGCCGAGCGCGGCGTGCGTTTCATACAGCTCTATCACCGCGGGTGGGATCATCACGACCGCCTTACCAAGCGCATCCCCGTCCTCGCGGGCGATATCGATCAGGCTTCCGCCGCGCTCGTCACCGATCTGAAACAACGCGGGATGCTCGACGACACGCTCGTCGTCTGGGGCGGCGAGTTTGGCCGCACCGTCTATGCGCAAGGCAGCGCGAACCACGACAACTACGGACGCGATCACCACGGCAGAGCGTTCAGCATCTGGATGGCCGGCGGCGGCATCAAAGGCGGCCACACCTTCGGCGCCACAGACGACTTCGGCTTCAACGTCGTCGAAAACCCCGTCCATATTCACGACCTGCAAGCGACCATCCTGCATTGCCTCGGCATCAACCACGAGAGGCTGACCTACCGCTTCCAAGGTCGCCAGTTCCGCCTCACCGACGTGCATGGGCACGTGGTGAAGGGCCTCCTCGCATGAAAACCCAAGTCAGACTTTCAGTCACCATTCGTTTCCTCTAACCATCATGAACCGTCGCTCCTTCATCCAAAAGTCAGCCCTCGCGGGCACCGCCACCGCCTTGTCCGCCAAATCGTATGCCCAGGTCGCTGGAGCCAATGAGCGTGTCCGTATGGGCATCATCGGCTTCGGGCTGATCGGTCGCATTCACACACGCAGCTTTCATGGATTGAAGGATCAGAGCAAGGTCGTTGCCGTGTCGGATTGCTTCAAGCCGCGCATGGATGCTTGCGTGGATCTGGTGGGCGGCGATTGCGCGAAGATTCCTGACTTCCGCAAGATGCTGGAGCGCAAGGACGTGGATGCCGTCGTGGTGAACACCGGCGACCACTGGCATGCGCTTCAAATGATGCTGGCCTGCGATGCGGGCAAGGACGTGTATCTCGAAAAGCCGCTGCACCTTTTCGTGCGCGAGGGCGAGTGGATGCAAAAGGTCGCCGCTCGCACCAATCGCGTCGTGCAAGTCGGCACGCAGCAACGCAGCGCCGCGCATTATCACAAGGCGAAGGAACTCCTGCGCGGCGGTGCCATCGGCGACATCGTGAGCGTGCAGTGCAATTTCTTCCGCAACGTCATGCCCGGCATCGGCAACCCGCCGGATGGCGATGCACCCGCAGACCTCGACTGGGACATGCTGCTGGGGCCCGCACCGCAGCGCCGCTACAACGCGAACCGCGCACTGTATCACTTCCGCTGGTTCTGGGATTACAGCGGCGGCCAGATGACGAATCTCGGCCATCACTCGCTCGACATCGTGCATTGGATCTTCGACATCGGCGCACCGAAGGCCGTGAGCAGCACTGGCGGACGCCTTTTCCTCAAGGACAACGGCGAGGTGCCCGACACGCAGGACGCCATCATCGAGTATCCGAAGTTCAACACCGTCGTGCAGTTCCGCGAGTGCGCGGCGGGCGCAGGCAGCAGCAGCATGGGTGCGCTCACCTTCATGGGCACAAAGGGCACGATGACGCTGGGCCGTGATGGCTACGAAATCCTGCCCGACAAGAAGGTCGATCCCATCAATTCGTATGCGAACATCATCGGCGGACATCCCGTCGGCGGCCCGCAGCCTGTCCCTGAGCCCGAAGGCGACTTCTGGTGCGAGAAAGCCGAAGACAAGACTGGCGATTGGAAAGGGATGTATGTCGAGCACGCGAAGAACTTCCTCGACTGCATCAAGAGCCGCAAAACACCGAACTCCGACCTCGCCAGCAGCCACTGGGTCAGCACCACTTGCCATCTCGCCAACATCAGCGCCCGCACCGGTCGCAAAGTATTCTGGGATACCGCCGCCAACGAAATCGCCAGTGACAAAGACGCCAGCGCCATGCTTCAGCGCCCCTATCGCGCCCCGTGGGATGCGGAACTCAAAGCCGTGCTCGCATGAATCGCCGCCATTTTCTGACTTCAGCCGCTTTGGTCGCCGCCCGTTCGCTCCTGGCGGCCTCTGGTGCGGAAAAAAGCCGGCTAGGCATCTGCACGTTCTCTTGCCATCAGCGCTGGAAACTCACCCAGCCGACCAATGCCGCCGACTTCTACCACTACGCCAGCGAACTCGGCGCAGAGGGTGTGCAGTCGCCGCTACGGGGCTGCGAGCCGAAAACGATTCGCGATCTCGTCGAACAAACCGGCGGCTACTATGAGGGCGAGTTGCGTCTTCCGAAGACCGAGAGCGATCTCGCTGCGTTTGAGGCCGAAGTCCGCCAAACACGCGAGGCGGGCGCTTCCGTCGCCCGTGCCGTTTTCACGAATGGACGGCGCTACGAGGCCTTTCCGACACTGGAGGCCTTCCGTGCCTTCCACGAGCAAGCGCAGCAAACGCTGGCGCTCATCGAGCCCACTTTAAAAAAGCACCGCCTGAAGCTCGCCATCGAAAATCACAAGGATCACACCACGGAGGAGCTGGTCGGCATGATGAAGGTTATCAGCAGCGAGTGGATCGGCGTGCTGGTGGACACCGGCAACAACCTCGCCCTTCTCGAAGAGCCACACGCGGTCATCGAAGCCCTCGCGCCCTTCGCCCTCAGCGCACATTTGAAAGACATGGCCGTGCAGACCAGCGATGACGGCTTCCTCCTCAGCGAAGTCCCGCTCGGCACCGGCATGCTCTACCTGCCGCGCATGATCACCACGCTGCGTAAGGTGAATCCCGGCATCGTTATCAATCTCGAAATGGCCACCCGCGATCCTCTGCGCATCCCGTGCCTCACCGACGGTTACTTCACCACTTTCCCCGAGCGCAAAGCCACGCATCTCGATGCCGCGATGAAGCTCATGAAGGCAAATCCGCCCAAGCAGCCACCGCCCACCGTGAGCGGCAAAGCCACCGCACAAGTCCTCGCCGAAGAAGAAACCAACAACCGCCAGGGTCTCGATTGGATGAACAAGAGATGCCGCGCGTGATTGCGGCACCTTTCCATGGGTTACTCGGGTGAAGCCACGCACCAAGCCCAACCTCTAGTCAACGACTCCATCAGTTCCACCTCCGATCATGAACACAACCTCGCTCCTCCTGCTCCCCCAGACAGCTTCAGTCCCGCATCGGCTTTCGATAGGCTGACGGTGCTTTTCCAAAGCACTTCTTGAAAACCCGTGTGAAGTAGAAGGGACTGGTGAAGCCGCACTCCTCGGCGATGTCTTGAATGGAGCGGGCGGTTTGTTCCAAGAGGCGGGCGGCATGCTAGAGGCGGCGTTCGTTGAGCCATTCCATGGGGCGTTGGCCGGTTTCGCGTTTGAAGATGCGACCGAAGTAGATGGTCTTCATGCCAGCGGCTTTGGCCCAATCGTACAGCATGATGACCTCACCAAGCCATTCGTTGGCCCAGCGCTGGGCGTGCAGGCTGCGGTCGATGCTGCTAACGGCTTCCGAGGTTGCATCGCCGGTCTGCACGAAGTGCTGCGCCGCCAGGGGCTCTTGGAGGGCATCTGGTGCCTCGATGAACGCGAAACGCTCATCCCAGGCCAACTCGCTGAAATTGACCGCGTCTATCGCACCTACCCGCATCTCCACAACGACGACTTCGTGACCGCTCATCGCGATGTGTGGCTGAGATAATAACCGCACCACTCCACCCAAACAATGAAACTTACACTTACCCTCATTGCCCTCATCCTCGCGCCGCTGTCCTCGTTACATGCCGCAGACACCCGCTACGCATCGGACTGGGCCAGCACTGCTCCGAAGCGAGTGGTTAAGCACACGGAGCCGAGTGGTGAATCGCTGGTGAAAGCTGTCGCGGCAATCCAACCTGGCGACCAACTCGTCATCGCCGCAAGCACCTACAGCCTAGAGCGGATGTAGGACATCGGCCTTAGTGGCACGATGGAGGCTCCGATCTGGATCGTGGCCGACGTGGGCGCAAAAGTGGTCATCATGCGTCCGGATGACAAGCAGAACGTGCTCAACATTGGCCAGAACGCGCCCGTG
>JBIKYB010000559.1:0-2690 GCA_044355475.1 Prosthecobacter sp. | reverse complement strand
ACGACGCCGAATGCCGCGGGCAGAGCAAACGCACTGCAAGGTTCACCTCCCAGGCTGCCGCGCTGAACTGTGCCGCTGCATTTCTGGCCGACTGTCGGGTGAGCCCTCCCGAGCAGCCGCCAGATAAAAATTCAGCGCCTGCTTTCTGATTCCAAACTGACTCAACGCCTCAATCCCCATTAGCTCATGAACACACTTCAACTCCTGGCTCCAGGGTTTTCTTCCGCCACACCGCCCCCACACCGTATCCCGATTACACCACGTCTTCCGCGTCAGCAACGCGCTGCCCCACCCACGCCAACTCAATACAGCGAGGCAGCAGCAACGCTGCGTCAGAAGACCTTGGGCCTCGTGCTGCAAGCCATGGAAGCCAACTGCCTCCAGGATGACGTGCGCTATGAACAGCTCATGGCGGAAGCGGGCTCTTTCAACACGGCCGCTTGCTGGCTGGCAGCACAATCATACCCCGCTGGGGTTCAGGCTGGTCATCCCTTGTGCCCCTGACCCTGAGCAAACCAAGATTTCTCTCCCCCCAAATAATAACTCCCATGATCATTACATCACATACTAAATACCTGCGCTCCATTCTGGACGTGACTCGAGTCTGCTTGGTTATTCTGGGGTCTCTTGGTTCCTACGCCTCGGCTCAGACCGCAGTCATGCTCGATGGCCGCGTTCTCACACAGAAGATTCCTCTGTCCATATTTGCCACTGAGGGACCCATCTGGAATCTCGATCTGGCCAATCAGGGCATCGTTGTCACTGGAAGGACGGTCACCATCCCCGCCACGGTGAATGGGCAACCACTATTGATCGACGGCTCTTCGGTACTTAGTGGAGATGGCCATGGAGTTGGCATTGGTGCCTCCAACTTCAACGCCCTCCTCGACAGCAATGCGATCGGCAGGGATCGTGATCTCAATGTGGTTTCCAGCGGTCTGGGACCTCGTCGTCTTGGTGCGGTGCGTTCCATCTTCGGGACTTCCGAGGCGCGGCGTCCGGCAAGCAGTGCTGGCATTGTGAGGGAGCCACAAGCGCAGACGCTGATTGAGCAGAATTACCTCCGCATCGTGGAGCAGTGTTATCAAGCTCACGCAGCGGTGCTACCTGCGGACTTTCTTGACCGCGCCGGGGTGCTTGGCCGCTCCCATCCGGTCAATGGAGCCACCACTTCCATGACGCCGGGACATGCCTTCCGTGCCGGTCTGCGCACCACCGCCCGATCCTATCCCATGACCACGGGGGGCACTCTGAAATCTGCGGGTCACATTTATGTCGATGCCGAAGGCAAGGAGTACTACGTGCCAGACATCGAGGTCGTGATCGAACTGGCGGAAAACGTCGCCACCGGCGTGATCCGCTCGGTCGCCCGTGGCGATTCCACCCGCCCGGATTCCTTCGTCATCGGGGATATGCTCGTGGTGTTCAATCAGGACCCACGCTTTGGAGCCGATGTGCTCGGCCTCGCTGATGCGATCATTCCACGTGAGGTGTTCTTCAATCAGACCACGCCTGGCCAGAGTTCCTGCGACGTGATCGGCCACATGATCGGCGAGCATGTCATGTTCGTTCAGGAAGTGCTGACCGAGCTCGTTGATCCCGAAGCCAGCATTCAGATCAGCGCGGATCGTTTTGTCATCCGCGTGGCGGCAGGGGAGGCGCGGTGGCGTGGCATCATCGACAAGCCGCAAGGGGTTCTCTTGTTTGCGGTGCTCATCGACACCGCTCCAGACGGAGTTCAGACAAGCCGCGAATTCAACATCCCCTTCGTCATTGATCCACTGAACGGCGCAGGAACCTACGACGCACGGCTGCGCGGCATCGACGTGGCAAACACCACTCACATTGAGATGCAAGCACGCGACGCGACCACCAGCGAGGTCGTGGCGAGCCATCCCTACGACGTCGTGGAGTTCCGTCAGTGAGCACGCCGAAAAACCCACATTAAGCCATTTCCCGATCTCCCGAATCCCCCCAAAACCCAATACAAACAGTGAACAACAACGAAAACCCAATCGACCGCCGTTCGATGCTCAAGACCACCCTGGCAGCCGCCACAGGCAGCGTTTTCAGCATCGGCTCCTCCTCCTCCGCGCGTGCCAACAGCGTCCTGAAGATCGACAGTCAGTTCGTTGGGGCCATTGATGGCGCGATCGTCCCGCGCTGGCAGGACCCGTGCCCCATCTTTCAGCCCTGCTCTCCTCTGAGTGAGGGCACCATTCCTGCCGAATACGAAGGCAAGGCGGTCGGTGAAGTTCTCCACGGTGTGGCTCCTGAGTATCACACCCCGCCAAACACTTACCCCACCGGATGGAACTTGGACAAAAATGGAGAGCCCTATCCAACGCAGTTTTATCTGATGGATGCGGTACAGGCCAATGTCACCCGTCTGCCTCAATCCATGGGCCTGCAAACCCCCATGTGGCTCTATGAGGCCATCGGCCCCAACGGCACCAAGTCCCTGCAGCCTCAGTTCCGCTTTCATATCGGCCAGCCGGCGGTGGTGCGCTTCCGCAACAAGCTGCCAGAAGAGCTCAGCATTCACATGCACGGCGGTCACTGGCCCAGCCACTCGGACGGCCATGCCTCCTTCTTCACTCACCCCGGTGAGGCGCGTGACTACTACTACCCGAACGTGCTTCCACGCCTCCCCGGCACGGACAAGCCTGACATCTCGGAGGCTCCCTCCT
>JBIKYB010000557.1:0-2697 GCA_044355475.1 Prosthecobacter sp. | reverse complement strand
ATGCCGTGGGCACGAAAGCCTTCCTTCAGAGCGCGGGGCAATCGACGGCTGAACTCAACGATGCGATGCTGCGGGATGTGGGAACGCTCTCGCGCACGGATGAGGACGCGCTGCGACTTTTGATTCTGAAGGGCTGGATGGCGGATCAGCCGCCTGATGAGGCGAAAATGGCCGCCCTAGCGCAGAAAAACGAGGATATGAAGGCTGATGTGGAAATGCTGGGAAGGCTACCATCCATTCAAAACCTGGCTGCGGACGAAGATTGGAAGCTGTTTTTCAAACGGCATGGCTGGATGGCCCAACTGGCGCGCGTGCAGACGCTGGAGGCCAAAGATCCGCTGCGGCAGGCGGTGGTGCAGCAAGGCATGGGCACGGCGATGGTTTTGATCGCTGGCATGATGCTAGGCATGCTGGCGGCGGTCGGCGGGCTGGTGCTCATGGTCTGGGGCATCAAGCGCTGGCGTGGTGGGAAGCTGCTGCTCACACTCGCCCGTCGCAGCCCTTCGCATGGCGGCGTGTTGATCGAGGGGTTCGCGATATATCTGCTGCTGTTTTTGCTGATTCCGTGGCTGATGCGCCAGTTGCCGGTTTCATGGCCGCGTTGGGCGGCTTATGTCCCTGCGCTGGCGGCTTTGATCCTCGGCATGCTGTGGCCGCTGCTGCGTGGCATGCAGAAGCCGCTTTGGCGCGAGACGCTGGGGCTGCACCGCGGCCAAGGCTTGTTCAAGGAAATGGGCGCGGGCGTGCTGGGATGGCTGGCGGCGCTGCCGCTGCTGGTATTGGGAATGATTGCCGCGTCATGGATCACGAAGATGACGGGGCAGTTCCCGACGCACCCGATTGTGGAGGTGTTCGCGGGCAATGGCTGGGCCAAGCTGGGCGCGGTCGTGCTGGCGGTGGTGTGGGCGCCGGTTTCGGAGGAGTTGATGTTTCGCGGACTGTTGTTTCCAGGACTCTCAGCGTGGTTGCGCTGGCTGCTGGGCATGCTACTGGCCGCGTTTGTGTTTGCGGTGATTCATCCGCAGGGCTGGGCCGGTGTGCCGGCGATCATGGCGCTGGCGGCCACGTTTTCATTCCTGCGGATGTGGCGGCAAAGTTTGATCGCCCCGATGACAGCGCACGCGCTGAACAATGGGATCATGTGCGCGATGATGCTCCTGCTCTGGTGAGCGCGGCCACGAGCGGTGCGCGGGCGGTTTGCAGGCCTTTGTAGCTCGCAAATTCATCGGACATGCTGGCAAGGATGCGGGCGAGGCGTTGCGCCACGTCAGGATGTGACGCGACATCGTCGAGGCGGTGATTGGTGACGCGGATGCCGAACAGGATGGCGTTGGTGATGGGAAGGCGGGCGAGGAACTGGCGTTCGTGGCGCAGCCAGGTGTTTTCCAAGGTGGCGCTGGCATCAAGCGGACGAATCGTGAGCGCAGGATGATGATTGAGCGCGGGATCGGCGCTGAGGCCCCAGTTGTCGCGCTCTCGTGGCGTGTTGGGCGTCATACGTCCGAGGAAGGCGCTGATCTGGCCGCCGATGGCGGTTTGCAGGCCGGGCACGGGCGCGTGGACTTCATGCATGGGCCGACCGAGCTTGTCTTCGAGCGCCCAACTGGAAGGGAAGATGACCGCGCCGCCGATGACGGGGTGCGAGCGCTCCGCATCGCCGGAAAGCACGACCCAGTCAGGCTCCAAAGCGGCTGCGGCTTGATCGGGAGTGCAAGCGGGGCGGTGGATTGAGGTCATGATGAAGCTGACGGCCTCATGCACGGCCTTTTCGGCTTCGGGAAGCATCAGCAGATGGCGCTCGGGATGAGTGGCGAGCCACCGGCGGCGTTCAGCGAGCACGGGTTCGGCCTCTTCCGAGTGCTGCCAGAAACGCGGCGCATCGCCAGGCCGCAGGGGCATCTGGAGGCGATGATCGCTGTCGGGGAAAATGCGCAGCCAGTCGATCATGAGGCGGCTTCAGGAGTGGCGTCATCGTTGACTCCAGAGATGTGCAGGAGGCCAAACAGGCGGCGCATGAGCTTCATGAGATCCTCCAGCACGAGGTAGCACATCGGAACGAGGTAGAGCGTGATGAGCGTGGCAAAGAGACTGCCGTAACCCATCGCAACGGACATGGGCGTGAGGAATTGGGCGCTGGTGGCCTGGGCGCTGCGGTTGTCGCCAAAGATCCATTCGAGTGCCTGCTTGATGATGGGCGGCGAGTGATCGACGAGCGGGCCGAAGTTGAAGATGAGCGGCATCAAACCGACAAAGGTCGTGATTTGCGTCAGGAAGATGGCGCGGAAGCGCGAAGCACCGCCTTCGGTGGCGGCGTGGGTCGTGTCGCCGGTTTCATCCCGCAGTTCGTTGATGCGATCCACGAGGACGAGGGTGTCATTCACAATGACGCCGGAGCAGGCAAGGATGCCACAGAGGCTCATGAGGCTGAGCGGCATGCTGTGGAAGACATGGCCCAGCGTGGCACCGACGACGCCGAAGGGAATGACGAGCAGCACGATGAAGGGCTGCGTGTAGCTCTTGAAGGGAATGGCCATGAGGCCGTAGAGGCCGAAGAGCACGAGCAGCGAGGACAGCAGCAGCGCCGCCTGGCTTTCACGCTCGGAGCGTGCCTCGCCCTCGTAGCTCCAACTGATGTGCGGATGATCGGCGAGGAGTTTCTCAATGAAGGGCCGCACAGCCTCGCGCACGACGGTGGGG
>JBIKYB010000556.1:0-2701 GCA_044355475.1 Prosthecobacter sp. | reverse complement strand
CCGCAGATTCAGAAAACCCACAGATTGCCAGAATCTGAAATCCAATCTGCGGGTTTTCTGAATCTGCGGGAAATCATAAAGCCTGATGACCCGGTGTTCAGCGTTCATCCAGCAAGGCCAGCTCGCTGAGCAGCGTGGTGGCGTAGGTGCCTTTGGGCAGGGCGAAAGTCAGCTCGAGGTCGCCGTTTTCAAGCGTGGTGAAGCTGGGTTGTTCGGGGCGCAGGCGCATAACGCGGCGCTCCTGACGCAGACCGGCTGCTTCGAGACCGGTGGTGAGTGCGGGGTAGTCTGCGGCGATGGCGGCTTCGTGTTCGCGCACTTCGCTGACGCTTTGCAGCTCGCCCACACCCCAGAGCGGCGCGGTGAGTTCGCACACGCCTTGCTGGAAGCGTTCGGCTTCATCGCCGCGATGTTTTTCGGGCAAAAGGATCGTTCCGTTGTCGGCGAAGCCATAGACCTCGCCACTCAGAGCGCGGTCCCAGGTGCCAGCGGCCATGCGGGCGGCGACGACGGCATTGAACAGGTGACTGCGTGCTGCCGAGAGCAAAATGCCGCGCAACAGGCGATCAGGACTGAAGTCACCGCGAAACATGGCCAGCGCTTTTTCGACATTGCGGCCTTCGTTGCCAAAACGCTGCGTTCCAAAATAGTTCGGAGCACCGCGCTCGACGATGCGCTGCCAGCGCTCGGCGGCGAGCGTGGCGTCGAAGTCGGGCTCACGCAGGCGAATGGTGAAGCGATTGCCGAGATGAATGCCACGGCGCAGTTTGCGCGTGTTTCGCGTGATGCGCAGCACGCGCAGGCCTTCGGATTCGAGTGCCGCCGCTTCTGGTGAGGGCTGCCCCGGCATGTGCAGGCTGAACCACTGCCGCGTGACGGCGTGGCGATCCTTTAAGCCGCAGTGACTTACCAAACGATGCCGCAAGCCGAGTGCATCTGCGAAGCGTGCAGCGGCGGTGTTGCTGTCGAGATCACGCTTTTCCGCCCACACGAGGCAGTGCTCGCCCACCCCAGAGGGTTCAAAGCCGAGCACTTCCTCGACGACGAAATCCTCCGGCACCGATTTGAATCGCATACGGCCCAAAGGGCCGCCATGGAGGTGAGGAAGGTGATCGGGGTCGAAGGTCATCGCGTTCTTTGCGCCTGCTTCACCGCTCAATGAATTTGAGCAAGTTCTCTTTGCACATACCTCGTCGTGCGCAAAGGCGGCCTGTTGCCTCAAGCATGTGTCCAAAGCATCACGGCTTCTGCCATGGGGTGCTGCCACCACGCTGGATATGCTTTCGCAAACCATCGGCCATCTCGTTGAAGATCTTCGGTGCCTTGGTGGCGACGTTTGTATTCTCCTGCGGATCGTTCTTCAGGTTGTAGAGCTCCACCGGGCTGAAGGGATCATTTTGCATCAGCTTCCAGTCACCACGAATGAGCGCTTCGTAGTTTTTCCCACCGTAGGTTTTACCACCTTCACGCCGGACAAAGTATAGATCACGCGGCGTGGTGATCGCTCCGCCTTTCAGGATTGGCACGAGGCTCACCGCATCCAGCTCAGGCGAAGGCGTCGCTCCGGCGAGTTCGAGGAAAGTCGGAAACAGATCAAAGTTCAGCCCCTGGTAATCGCTGCGGCTACCAGGCTTGATTTGCGCAGGCCAGCGCATCATGAAAGGCACACGGAGACCGCCATCATAGTGATCCTGCTTCCCACCACGCCAGGGATCATTGTTCTGGCCGTGGGGCAAGGAGCCGCCGTTGTCCGCGCTGAAAACGACCACCGTGTTATCTTCCAAACCGACCTCTTTGAGCACCGCGAACACTCTGCCGATGCGATCATCCAGATGCTCCACAAAAGCCACATTCATCGCCCGCTTCGCATCAAGCTGCGGCGCGCGCGTTTTCACCTTCGCCAGCCATTCCGCTGGAGGTTCGATGGGGAAATGCGGTGCATTGTAGGCCAGATAAAGGAAGAACGGCTTGTCCTTCGACTTCGCCCGCTCACGCAGGTAATCGCCCGCCCAGTCGGTGAAAAGATCCGTCGCGTGGCCCTTCGGATCGATGACTTCGGCATTGAGCCGCATGTAGTTGTTCCCATGGCGCAGATGCGTCGTGTAGCTGTCCATCATGTCGCCGAGGAAGCCATGAAAGTGGTCAAAACCGCGCTCATTCGGCGTGTTCGGCGACTCAAGCCCGAGATGCCACTTCCCGATGATGCCGGTGTGATAGCCCATCTTTTTGAGTTCATCCGCAATCGTCGGCACACCCGGTTTGAAGTAGCCCCACGAGTCCTCCGGCTTTGTGCGGATCACGCCCGGCACTCCAACACGATCCGCGTAACGCCCCGTGAGCAGCGCCGCACGCGAAGGCGAGCACACCGTGCAGTTCGCACGCATCGCCGTGAAAAGCAGGCCTTCCTTGCCGATTCGGTCAATGTTCGGCGTCCGCACATCCGACTCGTGATAAGCCGACACATCGCCATAGCCATGATCATCGGCCAAGATGATCAAGAAATTCGGCTTCGCGGCATGCAAAGCAGCGCTGAGAGCGAGGAAGGCAAAGAGGAGGCGTTTCATAGGTTCAAGGCTTACCGCTGATCTTCAGCGCACGAATCGAGGCCGTCTGGCCGCCAACGGCGATCCAGCTCCGCGTCTTTGGCGTGGCGAGAAAGGCGTGCTGGGCCTGCAAGGCCAGTTCATCGAGCTGGATGGCG
>JBIKYB010000244.1:0-7821 GCA_044355475.1 Prosthecobacter sp. | reverse complement strand
GGAAGCCGTCGATCTCGGCTGCGCGATGGTGCGGCGTGATTTCGGCCGATTGATGGCCTTGTGGGCCTGCACCGTGTTTCCGCTTTGGGCGATCATCTGCCTGCTGCTGCGTGACGCGCCCGTTTGGATTCCGCTCGTCGTCTGGTGGCTGAAGCCGCTCTACGACCGCGTGCCGCTGTTTTTCCTGAGCCGCGCCGCCTTCGGTGTGCGGCCCGGTTTTGTCGAGACCTGGAAGGCCTGGCCGCGTCTGTGGCTCACGAATTTTCTGCCCGCGCTGCTGTGGCGGCGGTTTTCCTTCATCCGTAGCTTCGCATTGCCAGCACAGATGCTGGAGGGCTTGCGTGGAGCAGCGGTGAAGCGCCGCATCAAGACACTCGCAATGGACGGCGGCGGTTCCGGCTTCTCCATGTCCTATGCGTTCTCGAAGATCGAGCTGCTCTGCTGGCTCGGCCTGATGTGGGGCACTTATGGTTTGCTGCCGGAATCCGCAACGCCCGACTGGCAGGGCATGTTTCAGGCCTTTGATTTCGAGAACACCATTCCCGATGCCTTCCTATGGTGGGGCGCGGTCTGCCACATGATCATCGTCACGTTAATCGAGCCGTTTTATGTTGGAGCAGGCTTCGCGCTTTATTTGAACTGCCGCACGCGCATCGAAGGTTGGGACGTGGAACTGGCCTTCCGCCGCATGGCATCACGCCTGACCGCCGCTGCAATGCTGCTGCTAATCAGCTTCACCTTCCTGAGCATGCCCGTGCAGGCCGCGCCAGGAGACAAAGCCGCTCAAACCATCGAAAAGGTGCTCAAACATCCCGACTTCGAGATTCACAAGGTCAAGACCAAGGAGTGGGTGCCTGAGTTTGAAGACGAGAAGGAAGACGAAAAGAAGAAACCGCATCTCGAAATCATCGGTGTTATCGGTGAAATCCTGTTCTGGGGTACTCTCATCGGCTTGGTGACGTGGCTGGTCGTGTATCTCGTGAAAAACCGCCATGTCTTCATCTCACGCGGTGTCGGCAAGAAGGCCGTGGCAGCACCGAAGGTCATCATGGGCATGAACATCACCCGCGAGAGCCTTCCAGACGACATCGTGGCTGCCGCACGTGCCGCCTGGGCCGCTGGAGACGCCAAGGAAGCGCTCAGCCTGCTCTATCGCGGTTCCCTCTCTTGGCTCGTCACCCGCCGCCGTGTGCCGATCTCTGACAGCGACACCGAGGAAGACTGCCTCACCCACGTCATCGCCGCCGGTGAAAAAACCGAGGCCGCTTACTTCAAACATCTCACCGGCGCATGGGTGCAGGTGGCCTATGCCGTCATGCCCGTTTCAAACACCGAGATGAACACGCTGTGTAACCAATGGCCGTTTGTGGAGAAAGGAGGCGCGGAATGAAAACGCTCATGCTTCGCAGCCTCTTCGCGCTTGGCACGGTGCTTCTGCTCTGCGGCTGCAAAGGCCGCTGGGAGGACGTGGAAAAAACCACCGGCTATCGCGGCAAGGCACGCGTGAACCCCTTCCTCGCCGCCGAACGTCTGCTGAACGATCTCGGGCACCAGGCACGCGGCGCGAAGTCGCTCACCAAAATGCCCTCGCATGACAGCGTCATCCTTATCTCAGGTGAAAACGGCCTACCAGAAGGCCGCGCCAAACAATTGCTGCGCTGGACTTACAGCGGCGGCCATCTCATCTACTGCCTCGGCGGCACCCGCGCGTACAACGACTTCCAAACGCAGTTCGGCTCCTTCATCTCCGCCATGCTCAAGGAGGAGGAAAAAGACCCGATCCTGACTCAACTCGGGGTCAGCGCTCAGAAGCGCGTGCCGTTGGAGGAGATTGAAGGCATGGTTAAAGAAGTCCTTGATGGGGTTGCCAAAGACGGGGCGAAAAAAACCGCCCCCCCCACGAAGAAGGACGAAAAAAAGAAGAAGAAATCCAAGGAGGATGAGGAAGACGAGTCCTGGCTCGAATCAGCGCAGGAAGTGAAGTGGAACGGCCAAAACTACCGTCTCAGCCTCGGCGGTCATCAGCAGTTGATGCTGGATCGTTCCTTGAAGTCGGGCGAATTTGCCGCCGGGCCCAAAGACGCGGCCCTGGCGCTGCATTTGCAGCATGGCATGGGTCGCGTGACGCTGCTGGCGCACGCACGCCCCTTCCGTAACCACTGGATCGGCGAGCGCGATCACGCACGCTGGCTCTCCGCGCTCATCGGCGAGCATGGAACCAAGGAAGTCCTCTTTGTGGCCAGTTCCTCCGGCAGTTTCCTCGCCTTGCTCTGGCAACACGGCTGGATGGCGCTCGTGGTGTTGGCCGTGTGCCTCATTTTCTGGCTCTGGTGGCAGATGCCGCGCTTCGGTCCGCTTGCGGAGGTCGAACTCGACTCAACCCGCCACTTTGCCAGCCACATCGGCGCGCTGGGAGAATTCTTCTGGCGCATGCGCCGTGGGCCGCTGCTCGTGACCGCCGCTCGTGACGCCGTCTGGGAGCGCGTGCGTGAGCGCCACCCATCCCTGCACAACAGCAGCCGCCAGATGAGCGATGTGCTTGCCGCAGAAATCGCCCGCCGCACTCATCTGCCCGCCGAGCGCGTCACCGCCGCCTTCGACGTGGCTCCGCCCGACAGCGCCCACAACCTCGTCACCCTCATGCGCGACCTCCAGGCCATCCGTCGCGCACTTTAACTCACCAAATCAACACACCTCATGAACCCGATCCCCACTGAAACGCCCAGCGCCTATGCGCCGCCATCGTTGCCGCAAAGCACGACGACTTTTCAAAGCATCCACGCCGCCGTCGGTCAGGTCTTCGTGGGCCAGGAAGAAGTGCTGCATCAGGTGCTCGCCGCATTACTCGCTGGCGGCCATGTGCTGTTAGAGGGCAAGCCCGGCCTCGGCAAAACACATCTCGTGCTCGCCCTCTCGCGCACCTTTGGCGGCAGCTTCCGGCGCATCCAGTTCACGCCCGATTTGATGCCCTCCGACGTCTGCGGCCACACTTTGTTCGACATGAGCAGCAGCACCTTCCGCGTGCGCCGCGGCCCGGTCTTCGCCAATCTGCTGCTGGCGGATGAAATCAACCGCGCCCCGGCCAAAACGCAGTCCTCGCTGCTCGAAGTGATGCAGGAGGCGCAGGTCACGATTGATGGCGAGAGCCACACACTCGCGCCGCCTTTCATGACCTTCGCCACGCAGAATCCCATCGAGCATGAGGGCACCTACCCGCTGCCCGAGGCCCAACTCGACCGCTTCCTGCTCAAGGTGCTCATCGACTACCCCGATGTGGTGAACGAAACCTGGGTGGTGAAGGCTGTTTCATCCCGCGCCTCCGGTGGCGGACTCTCCGCCAGCACCGTTCAGCAAGTTTGCACGCCGCAGGACATCATCGCGGCTCAGGAAGAAGCCGCCGCCGTCCATGCGGTCGATCAGGTCGTCGATTACGCCGTGAACATCGTCCGCGCCACACGCCAGCACAGCGCCATCTCCCTCGGCGCGGGCACACGTGGCGCGATCAGCCTCGTTCGCATCGCCAAATCCTACGCGTTGCTCGAAGGCCGCCGCTACATCACCCCTGCCGATGTCAAACGCGCCGTGCTCCCAGTGCTGCGCCATCGTGTGCAGCTCGCGCCTGAAATCGCCATCAGCGGCCAAACCGTGGACGACATGCTCACGTCCCTGCTCAAGACCATCGAAGCCCCTCGCGTCTGATTTTCATGCGCCCGACCGCTCTAGTGCTCAAACTGCTCACCGCCTGGCTCGTCCTCGCGGTGATGGCCTGTGTTTGGGCGCAGTTTGTCATCCTGTGGCAAATCGGCGGCGGCTTGTTGCTGCTGGTGATGATCGTGGACGCGCTCACGCTGCCGCGTCGAGGCCGGATCACCGGCCAGCGCTCGCTTCCGGGTCGTTTTGCTCTCGGTGTGGCCTCGCCGGTGACTTTGACCGTCACGAATGCCGCCAGACGCGCGCTCCAGCTTGAGGTGTTCGACGGCATCCCGACCGCCGCAGAAGCCGAAGGTCTGCCGCATCGTGTGAACGTGCCTGCGGGCGAGTTTGCCGCCATCAGCTATCAGGCGCGCTTCGTGCGGCGCGGACAGCACGCCTTCAGTCCGGCACATGTGCTCGCCGATTCCATGCTCGGACTGTGGCGCAACCTGCATTTCATCGCGGGCAAGAGCCAGACGAAGGCTTATCCGAACTACGAACCCGTCGTTCGCTTCGCCATGCTGGCGATGGCGAACCGAGTTGAGACCATGGGCATCATCAAACGTCGTCGCATGGGCGCGTCGCTCGATTTCCATCAATTGCGCGACTATCAGGACGGTGACGTGCTCTCCCGCATCGACTGGAAGGCCACCTCGCGCCGCTCGACGCTCGTCAGCCGCGATTTTGAGGAGACACGCAATCAAACCATCCTCCTCGTGCCCGATTGCGGCCGCCGCATGCGTGCGCTCGACGGCGGCCTCAGTCAGTTCGACCACTGCTTGAACGCGATGCTGCTTATCGCCTTCATCGCGCTGCGTCAGGGCGATGAAGTCGGCGTGGCAGGCTTCGGCGGCGTGCAGCGCTGGCTGCCGCCCGTCAAAGGCGCGCACAGCATGCCGAAGCTGCTCAATCATCTCTACAACTACGAGGCCAGCGCCGAGCCGAGCGACTTCATTGAGGCCGCCGAGCGCGTGATGACGCTGCAACGTCGCCGAGCGCTCGTGATCCTGCTCACCAACCTGCGCAGCGAGGACGGCGCGACACTGGCCTCCGCTGTCAGCGCCATGCAGCGCCGCCATCTCGTGCTCACCGCCACCCTGCGCGAGCAGGAGCTCGAACAACGCGCCGACGCGCCCATCGACCACCTGCACGACGCGCTGCAATATGGTGCACTCACCCACTACTTCGGCGAGCGCCGCCGCCTGCTCGAATCCCTCCGCGCCCAACGCGTCCTCACCGTGGACGAGTCCGCGCAAATGCTGCCCGTGGCCTTGGCGAACAAGTATCTCGACATCAAGGCCGGCGGATTGCTGTAGCCTTCATGAAAAGCAGATCCCTCGAATGGCACTGAATTAAGGCGGCTTTAGGACGAGAAACGTCCGCGAATTTGATCCCAAACAGGGCTTAATTCAGTGCCATTCCAGATCCCTCTAATTCCTCTCCGCGTTGCACGTTCAGCAGGGCATGCACACGCGCTTCATCGTTTTAATGGCTTGGGTTTCATTGTCGGCGGCCTGCAAAGATTCAACCAAGCCAGCCCCCGCTGCTGTGACAGCTACGTCCCCGCTTCAGCAAGCCGCCGCTCGTCTGGACACAGCGCTCATACATGACTACGAGTTAATCAAAGAACAGCGCGAGAAATGGAAGAACAACTCCCCAGTCCTTCCCACGCTGCCAGGATGGGCCGATGACTCCACTTTCCTGCGCCGTGCTTGCATTGATCTTGCCGGAAGACTGCCGCGACCAGATGAAGCACGCGCTTTTCTCTCTGACTCCTCACCCGAAAAGCGCACCCGGCTCACGGAAGCTCTCGTGCGGGAGCCGGGGGCTGCTGACGTTCGCTTCCGCATGCTCGCGGAGGCTTTTCGCGTGAAGGATGGCGATGCAACCATCAGTTGGCTGCGTGAAGCGGCGGCGAAAGACAAGCCGTATGCTGAAATCATCACCTACATGATCGGCGGCGGTCACATGCTCCAGCGGGATCAGGGAAACGCCATGCGCACCAGCGTGGAAACCGCCTACACCGTGCTCGGCGAGGATCTTTACTGCGCCATGTGCCACGATCATCCGTTCAACGATCACACCGAGCGGGAATGCCACGAGTTTGCGGCCTGTTTTGCCGGCAAAGACGAGCTGCGCCTTCCATCCGACTACCTTTACCGTGACGGCAAGCCCGGCGACGTTGTTCCGCCCGCTCTGCTGCGCATCCATCGAAGCTGGCGACCTATGCTCAACGACGATGAGGACAAGCTCACGCAAGTAGCACGATGGATCGTGGAGCAGCAAGACAGCCGACGCTACGCTCTCGTGGCATCCTTGCGTGTGTGGAACAGCCTCTTCGGAATGCCGGGCCAGATGGTGGACAAGACCATCGGTGGTGTGGACGACGCGCCGTCGTGGCACGGCATTCATCGTAAACCACGCCTCAATCTCAGCAGTGACTGCTTCAGCGCCTCACCTCGTGGTGCTTCCACCTGGATCGACCTGGAGGTCAACTCGCCCTCCGACTTCTCTCAAGGCCTGAAAGTGCTCATTGAGGAGTTTTTGCGCTGCGGAGGCCGCCTGGGTGAGTTTCAGCTCTTGCTGGCAAGCACCAACGCTTACCAGCGCTCCGGCATCGACTACAACACGGACTGGAACGGCTGCTACCTCGCCCCCGCGCCGCAAATCCGCCGCCTGCCATCCGAAGTCATCTGGAAGGTGGTTTCCGGCGAGTTTGACCTCCAAATCCCGCAGGTGCCCGCCCCAGGCCACACGCTGCGCATGCTTGGCCGAGGAACGCGTGAATGGACTGATGAGAGCCTGACACCCGTCTCGCATGAGTTGGCCCTTTTCATGATGAATGGCGAAAGAGTGGCCAAACGGGCCGCCAAGAACATGAACACCGAGGATTCGTTTCTGGAACTGCTGGGCCGCAAGCCATCCAACGAGGAGCAAGCCGCCATCTCAAAACATGCGGCAGCAGATCAGGATGTGGCTTGGGCGCTGCTGAACACGACGGAGTTCATGTTCAGGCCTTGAGTTCATCAATGTTGAGTTTGCAGCACCGCTTGAAAAGCTGTTAAGGCGGAGCTTCTTCACCCAACCGCCATGGCTTCAAACAAAGAAATCAAGAAGGCAGCCGCTGCCACCAAGTTCAAACAGCCTCCCGTGCTCTTCGACAAGACGCAGGCGATGATTCAGAAGATCCAGACCCGCCTTGGGGGCAAGGTGATCACTTACTGGAATGGATCACGCGGGTCCGTCTGCCATAGCGATGTGACAGCCTTGTTCAAACTGCTCGAACACATCGGCGCTCAGTAAAAGCTGTTCCTCTTCATCAAATCGGATGGCGGCAACGGACGCGCCGCGCTGCGCATGGTCAATCTCATCCGTCGCTACTGCAAAAAACTCGTCGCCCTTGTCCCGCTGGAATGCGCGTCCGCAGCCACGATGATCGCGCTGGGCGCGGAAGACATCCAGATGGGGCCGATTGCTTACCTGACTGCCGTGGACACCTCGCTGACGCACGACTTGTCCCCCATCGACCGTGACAACGACCGCGTGAGCGTCAGCCTTGATGAGGTGAAACGCGTCATCAACCTGTGGAGGAAGAACGAAACGGCCACCCGGGACATGAATCCTTATCACGCCATGTTCCAATACATCCACCCGCTCGTGATCGGCGCAGTGGATCGCGCGGACTCATTGTCCCTCATGCTTTGCGAGGAAATTCTCTCGCACCACATCCGCAATCAGGCAAAACGCAGTGAGATCGCCGCCACGCTGAATTCGAAGTATCCGTCGCACGCCTACCCGATCCTGATGGACGAGGCCAAGAAGATCGGCCTCAACGCTCTGCCGATGGACCCGGATGTCGCTTCGCTGCTACTCGATTTGAACCACATCTACAGCGAGATGGGCCAAAAGGCCACCACCGACATCAGCGACACAGAATCCCACAGCAACGAGATCATCAACATTCTCGAGCGCGAAGGCTCGCAGATTTATTTTCAACAGGACAAGGACTGGTTCTACCGCACCGAGGAACGTCGCTGGATCGTGCTCAACGATGCCAGCGGCTGGCATCAAACCAGCCGCCAGAAAGGCAAGGTCACACAAGAAGCCCTCTTCTTGTGATCAATCCCT
>JBIKYB010000555.1:0-2702 GCA_044355475.1 Prosthecobacter sp. | reverse complement strand
AAGAAGCCTTCATCGTAGTCAGTCCCAAACGCAGACACGTCGATGCGGCGGCCATCATCAAGGATAATGCCAGGTTTCTCGTGATCTGGGGCACCAAAGCGGATGAGTTTCATAGAAAGCAAAAAAAAGTTAGAGGTAGGAGGTCATACCAGTTACTAGGCCGCCACATGATTTCTATCAGCTTTTTCCACATGTCCCTATTGAGCCACCCATTCAACACAGCACCCTACTGCCGCGACGTTGCCAACTTCGTTCGGCACCGTTGGCTTTTTCACCGGCTCCAGCGTGTGAGATCAGCGATCACCCCATCGGACAGCTTGTCAGTTCCTTTCGGCATCTTCAGGTCCGCATTCGCATGGCGAATGGCTTGCAACAGCAGGCTCTTGTCAGGCGCACTCGCATTCACCACTCTCGCCGCCCTTGGTCTTCTCCGCGCTGTTGCATTCGTAGCAGTGCATCACCAGCACAGGCCGGATGCGTGATTCAAAGAACGCCACGCCATCGGGCTCCGCTGCCCCGGCAAGGAAGGGAAGCGCCAGAAACAGTCCAGAAATCGAACGAATCAGTGATTTCATGCTTTTGCGTGGGCAGGGTTGAGTGCGGTCGAGGCCATCGCACCCGCTTTTTTCACCACCGGAGCAAGTTTCACGAGTCGCTCCTCTGACAGCCGCTGGCTAGGTCCCGAGATCCACAGGCTGGCGATGGCGTTGCCTTCCGCGTCGAGAATGGGAGCGCCGAGGCAGTGATGTCCCTCCAAGTGCTCGCCAGCATCCACGGCCCAGCCCTTCTTCCGCACGTCGTCGAGGCATTTGAGGAAGTCCCTGCGATTCGAGATCGTCCACGGCTGGAAACGCTCAAACTTCATGCCTGCGATAATTTCATCCCGCTCCGCCTCAGACATGAAGGCCAGCATTGCCTTCCCCGGGCCGCTCGTGTGCAGCGGAAAGCGGGTGCCACGCTCCACGTAAAATTTGATCAGCGCCTTCCCGATCACGCGCTCCAGCACGATGCCCTCATGGCCGCTGATGATGCCCAGATGCGCCGCCTCGCCCGTCTGCTCGCTCAGCCAACGCATCGCCGGCAGGGCGGCCTCCGCCAGAGGCACATCATCCACCACCGGCTGGCACAGCGACAGCATCTGCGCCCCGATGCTGAAGCGCTTCTCCGCATCCCGCACCACATAGCCATGCGCCACCAGCGACTGAGTGACCCGATACACAAAGTTCACCGACAGTCCCAGCCGCTCTGCGATCTCCGAGAGCGTCAACCCGCTCGAAGCCCCGCCAAGGCAGCGCAGCACCGCGAGTGCACGATCCAGGCTTGGCGTGCTGAAACCCGAATCTTGAACATGAGAGGCTGCTTTGCGTGGGGATGTGGCTTTGGATGACATTTTCTATATTTGCTTGTCATTACAAATATAGAAAAATGAGGGGTTTCTTTCACCAAATCGCGGGAATCTTCGCCGCCCTCGACAATCATTCCCAGCAGCAGGACCTGCCCTGACTTGATGCCCTAGTGAAACGGTCGACACACGCCTTGACTCCGAGACATGTTGAGGCCCCTAATCCATCCCGGTCGGCGTATCGGAAACAACGGACATTTGACTGCCTGGGCCGACAACCAGACAGGTGCCGTTGAAAAGACGGAATCCCGATCCAGAGACCCACCGAAGGCGTTTGCCTTCCTTCGGGGTGGAATTTACTTGAAATTGTCCAACGGCATTGGATGATTTCAAGTATGATTGCTCGCGCGACCTACCTGAAGCAGATCCGCACAGGCCTGAACCGCGCCCCCATTGTGGCTTTGATCGGGCCCCGCCAATGCGGGAAAACAACGCTGGCTCGGCAGTTGTTGCAAGCCGGTGAGGCTGGCTACTTCGATTTGGAAGACCCGGCTTCAGCCCTCGCCCTGGCGAATCCCATGAGCCTTTTGTCCCCCCTGTCCGGGCTGGTGGTCATCGACGAGGCTCAACGGGCTCCGCAAATGTTTCCGGTGCTGCGGGTCCTGGCGGACCGCCAAGGACAGCCCGCCACCTTCCTGATCTTGGGCAGCGCCTCGCCCGAGTTGTCACGCCAGGCCTCCGAATCGTTGGCGGGCCGGGTGGAGATCATCGAGATGGGCGGATTTGGGCTCGACGAACTGTCGCCGGAAGACCGGCAGGCACTGTGGCTTCGGGGCGGTTTCCCGCGCGCGTTTCTCGCCCGGAGCGAGGCCGACAGCCTGGCCTGGCGGAAAAATTTCATTCGCACCTTCCTGGAACGCGACCTTGCCGCCTTGGGATTCAGGATGGCCCCGCAGGCCATGGGGCGCTTTTGGACCATGCTCGCGCACTACCACGGCCAGCTTTGGAATGGTCATGAGATCGCCGCTTCGATGGGGGTGTCGCCCACCACGGCCAAGCACTATCTGGACGCGCTGGAACAGACCTTCATGATCCGCCGTCTGCTGCCTTGGCATGCCAACGTGGGCAAGAGGCTGGTGAAGACTCCCAAAATCTATTTCCGCGACAGCGGGATTTTTCACGCCCTGCTGGGAATCGGCGACCCAACCGAACTGATGACGCATCCCAAGCTGGGGGCCTCATGGGAAGGTTTTGCGGTGGAGCAAATCCTGCGGTCGCGCACCGGTGAAGAGGCTTATTTTTATGCCATCCACAGCGGCTCGGAACTGGACCTGTATTTGCCCGCCTCACAAACAGGCAT
>JBIKYB010000182.1:0-10096 GCA_044355475.1 Prosthecobacter sp. | reverse complement strand
TGCCGACCGCTGCTTTGAATGGGGCGGAGGCAAGGTGCGCATCGTCACCAGTGATGCCATGCGCAGCAGCCTCATCGCCGTGCTGGAGCGTCTGAAGGACGCCGCAGGCGATACCCTGCTACTCCGCCATGCCGTGGCACCCGTCTCCGGCCAACTCACCATGGAGTTGCTGAACACCTTCAAGACGAAAAACACCTTTCATCACGTCTTCGCCTCGGAGGCTGCGGTGCTCGCCGCGCTCAGCCACCTGCTCGCCGCGCAGCGCGAAGGCTCCTACGACCAGCTTGCCACCGAACCACCCGCCACAAAGGACAACGTGCTCGCCGCCTTGCGCAATCACCCGCTGCCACGCGGCTTGCGCCTGTGGGAGCTGATTCAAAAGATTCACGCACCCAAACAGCCGCCCCAGACCACGCCAGCCACCTCGGTGCTCGCCGCCATTGTCAATCCTGCGGCCAAACCTGCCACCGTGGTGAAACCACCGCCCGTGCCAGGAGCCAAACCACCACCGCCACCGTCGATCATCGCCGCCCGACCAGCAACTTCCGGCGTGGTGGCCAAACCCGTCGCTCGACCGCCCGGACCACCCATGGCGCGGCCCCCTGTGGCCAAACCACCGCCCAGCGTGCCAAGTCCGTCCATGAGCAAGCTGCCGCCGCCTTCGCAAGGAACCACCGCATGAGCCTCCGCCGCGTGAGCTTCTCTGCGGCGCAACGCTTCATTCGTGCTCATTCGCGGCTATTTGTGGCTACATCGTCGTGTGCTGGGACGTTATCGGCCCGCCATGAAAGCACTCGTTTTTCTCCAGCTCGGTATCTTCGCATTTCTAGCCTCGGCGCTAGAAGCGCAGCGCCCGAACATCCTCTTCATCTACGCCGACGACCAATCGACCAAAACCGTCGGCTGCTATCCCGAGGCGTGGCCGTGGGTGAAGACGCCGAACCTTGATGCTCTGGCAAAGAACGGCATCCGCTTTCACGCCGCCTACCTCGGCTCCTGGTGCATGCCCTCGCGTGCCACGATGCTCACGGGCCGTCATCCACATGGCATTGAGTCGATGTCCATGGAGGGCGTTTACCCCGGCAGCACTTACGATCCGAAGCAGTGTCCTTTTGTCGCCGCGCAGATGCGCCAGGAGGGCTATCAAACCGCACACATCGGCAAGTGGCACACCGGCACCGACTCCGGCTGGGGCCGCGACTGGGATCACCAGATCGTCTGGAATCGTCCGCTGCATCAGGATAACGCCGCTGCCTACTACCAAACCCAGATCACCAGCATCAATGGCAAGGAGCAGACCATCGAAGGTTACCCGGCGGACAACTACACGCAGTGGTCGCTCGACTACATCCGCGGCAAAAACCGCGATGCTACGAAGCCGTGGTATCTCTGGCTCTGCTACGGCAGCGTCCACGGTCCCTCCACGCCGGCCAAACGTCATAAAGACAGCTACAAGAACGCGGAAGTGCCCATTCCCGCCGACATCTTCCCGCCACGCGAAGGCAAGCCTGACTATCTGAACGGCACCCAGGCCTGGACGAAAGGAGAAGACGGACAACCCGTCGCGGGTAAAAATGCCAAGGCCAAGAAAGCCCAGCGTTTCGACGACTGGGTGCGCCAGGTGAATGAATGCGTGCCCGCCATCGACGAAGGCGTCGGCCAGCTCATCGCCGCGCTGAAGGAGACCGGCCAGTATGACAACACGCTGGTCATTTACACCGCCGACCAGGGCTTCGCGATGGGCGAGCACGGTTTCCGCACCAAGCTCGCGCCCTATGATGCAAACTACCGCTCGCCCTTCATCGTCAGCATGCCCTCGCGCTTCGCCACCGGGAAGTTTTGCGATGCCTCCATCAATGGCCCCGACCTTGTCGCCACCTTCCTCGCCCTCACCGGCGTGAAGGTGCCCTGGCCCGTCCACGGTCACGATCTCACCCCGCTCTTCGAAAAGCCTGACTCCCCGTGGCCGCACGCCTGCTACTACGAGAACATGGGCAATGAATACGGCTCCAAAGTCACGCAAACCATCCTCACC
This sequence comes from Prosthecobacter sp., assembly GCA_044355475.1. Classification (GTDB taxonomy): domain Bacteria; phylum Verrucomicrobiota; class Verrucomicrobiia; order Verrucomicrobiales; family Verrucomicrobiaceae; genus Prosthecobacter. The sequence continues at coordinate 8,061 of JBIKYB010000182.1, read as the reverse complement.
GGCACCGAGCAGGACAGCAACCACGGCGTGCCGCTCTACTCCGCTGTCGTGCAGGACAAGTTCAAGTTCATCCACTACCTCGACGGCAAGTCCGGTGAAGAGCTCTACGACCTCAAAAACGATCCTGAAGAACTGAAAAACCTCATCAGCGATCCTGCACACACGGAACGCATCGCCAAGCTCCGAGAAGTCATGAAAGCCGAACTCAAACGCACCGAGGCCGGTTTCGCCACGGCTCTGAAGTAGATTCAATTGGCAATCGAATCACGGCGTCGTCTTCAGCTCCTTGCCCGGCAAAAGGAACATCCGCCCCGCCTCATTGCAGATCAGCAGATTTGGTCCGTCTTTGCCCAGCATGGTGCCGACGGCTCCGGCTTCATGCGCACCGCCGGGCTGAATGACGAGATCGTCCTCATCGCGAAAAACCAGCGGCCTCGCGAAGGTGTTGTCACCCTTGTTCAGCATCAGCAGTGGCGTGCCGAGGGTCTTCTTGAGCTTCACTGGCAGCGCCTTGTCCACGAGACTGCCGATCAAACCACCTACGACAGGATTTTGCCCCAAAGCCGCCATCGGATAGCCCGTCTCGCGATCTGGAATCGAAACAACACGCCCCGTGCCGATCACGAAATCGAGGTGGCCGTCTTGGTTCCAATCAAACAGGTCCAGCTTGCAGCGCCCGCTCATGCCACCCACGCCGCCGCTGGTGCCGATGAGCTTGCCATCCGTGAGTTTGAGCTTGCCGCCGTCCTCCACGTTGTAGTCGTCGATGCGCCAGTAGAGGTGAAAATGATCATCGCCATCCACAATGACCAGCGCCATGCGCTCGCCGATTTTCGCCACGGCGGGACGGCATCGCCACATGCCATGCAGGTCGATCCCATCGCAGTAAATCGGATGAGCGGCATCGAGCTTCGGCTCTGTCTTGGTGCCCCGATTCAGATAGATGAGATAGTCGCCCGTGATGTCGCCAGTGATGAGGTCGAGCATGCCATCGCCATTCCAGTCGATCGCATTCGGCGAGAGATAGCCCCAGCGAGCCTCCTGCAAGCCTTGCAAGCTGCCTGAATAACCCGCCTGCACCTGAATTTCACGTCCACCGGCCTGCACACGCGTCGCAGGCAAAAACCTCGGCTCATCATTGCTGCCGATGTTCTCGAAGAAGAGCACAAAGCCCTCCGAATTGCCCGCCAGGATGTCCAGCACGTCATCGCAATTCCAATCGACCGTCGTCGGCGATGGCAGCGTGCCCGCATAAAGATCGGCGTGCTCCTGCAAAACCGACACCGGCTCCGCAAACACCGGTGCCCCCGTCTTCGCCCACTTCCCGGTGAAGCGATAAAAATACAGCGAACCCTCGCCACACGCGATCAAACCGCCCGGATACGCCGCCACGCTCGGATTGATGCTCGGGTGCCGCAGCGCATTACCATCCTCACTTGCGACGAGCCGCTTCGCTTCCAGATCAAAACCACTCGACGCCTTGTTGTGATAAAACACCAGATTCCCCTGCCGCGACCCCGTAATCAGATCCCGCTCGTGCCCCGCACCCAGATCAATGCCCGTGATGCCATGCATCGAGAAAAACACCTCGTCTCGCGTCTTCGTAATCTGCCTCACCTCTCCCTTCGCCGGCCAGCCGATGAGATAACGATACCTCAACTCGCCCACCGCGATGCCGGAGGAGTTGAACGGTCGCCACTCCTCCGTGTTCGGGCTGCCTTCCGTGCCTTTCCCGCCGTTCGACATCTCAAACGCGATGTCATAGCCCTCGCCATTCCTGAGCACCCCGAGGCTCGATGGCGACTTCACCGCCTTCGGCAGCTTCTCGCGCTTCGTCTCACGAAATTCGAGCTTCTGGCGATCAAACTCCGTCGTCACCAGCTCTTCCTTGCTGATCCACAGCCCGATGATCGAGCCATTCTCCCGCTGAAACACGCAGCCCTTGTCCTTGAAGGCACATTTCACCACCACCGGCTCCGCAAACACCGGTGCCCCATTCTCCGCCATATCCACCCACTTGAACAAATGCACCGCCTGCGGCCCGCCATACCCCGCCACAAACAAATCCGGCTCTTTGCCACCAAACACCCGCGCATGCCCCAGCACATGATGGTTCAAATTAACCAGTGCCAGCGGCCCTCGACCGTTCTCCGCCGCCGATGGCAGTGCCTTCGTGCCCGGTGGCAGATGTGGCTCCGCCGCGTGGCAGAGCGTGGTGAGGAGACTGAGAAAGAGAAGCGGCTTCATGTAGATTCGATTGTTAATCGAATCATTCCCCAAACCGCTTCGATTGCCAATCGAAGCTACTTCACCGCCGGCGGCAGCTTGCACGACTGCCAGGCGAGGAAGCGCCACTGGCCTTTTTCCTCGCGCCAGACGGCCAGGAAGCTCAACACCGCATCCATCGCCTTGCCTTCGGACTCCGCTTTCACATGCGCACGGCCTGTCATGAGCGCGATGCCCGGCGCGGGGAAAGTGAAGTTCTGCTCTTCATAGTCGTAGCCCACATACTTCGTTTTCCCGGCGCTCAAGATGTCGATGAACGAGGTCTTGGTATCCACGATGCCGTTCGAGTGCGCATAGCGCAGTTCATCCGAGAAAACGGCCTCCAGCTTGGCACGATCACCCGACTGCATCGCGGCCACGCGGGCCTTGTCGGCCGTTTTCACGGCAGCGAGGCTCGGATGATCCTCAGCGAGGACTTGGAAGGCGAAAAGAAGCGAGAGCGAGGCGAGCAGTGTTTTCATCGTAGATTCGATTGTGAATCGAATCATGGCTCGGAAGGCTTCGATTGCCAATCTTATGCCGCCGAGCCTCCTTTTCTCGAAGAAGAAAACTCTCAAAGCCCACATAATCAAGGGGTTATAGAGGGCATATCGCCAGAGGTTGACACCTCACCCGGCGGTATGCAGGACACAATTATGACAAGCTCGGAGGGCGCTCGGAAACGGGGGCGGCCTTTCATGAAGATCAAGCATGGCAGCGCAGTGGTGCCGATCTACAAGGGCCGTGTCCGCAAGTGGGATTGCTACACCGTGGCTTATCACATGAACGGCAGGCGCGTGAGGCGAAACTTCGGCAGTCTTGAAAAGGCCAAAGCTGAGGCTCAGTTGATGGCCCGCAAGATTCAGGAAGGCAAATCCTCAAGCAACGATCTGACTTCTGCGCAGCGAGAAAACCATCTCGCTGCCGAACGTCTGATGGCTCCCTTCGAAATGCCGCTGGTGGCTGCGGTGGAGGAATACGCTCGCTGCCGAGAGTTGCTCGGTGACGTGCCACTGATGTCAGCCATCCAGGAGTTCGTGCGACGGAATCGGGGCGTGCAACTCGGGGTGAAAGTGCCGGACCTGATTGATGAGTTTGTGAAGGCCAAGGCGGAAGACAATCTCAGCCGCATCTATCGGTTCCAACTATCTGGAAGTGTGAAGCGCTTTGCAGCCGCCTTTCCTGGCGAGATTTTGACCCTCAAGTCTGGTGACATTGATCGGTGGCTTCGCAGCCTCAATCACACTCCGGTGACTCGCAATTCTCTGCACCGCTGCATCAAGGTGTTCTTCTCTTTCGCCAAGTCACGCGGCTACTTGCCGCAATCGGAAGCCACCGCGGCAGAACTGGTGCCCATTGCCAAGGAGGGTGAGACGAAGACGGAAATCTTCCAACCCGCGGAGATGACCAAGCTTCTTGCCGCAGCTTCATCGGAGGAGTTGGCGCTTCTGGCCATTGGCGGATTTGCCGGGCTGCGCATGGCTGAGATCAAGCGTTTGGACTGGCAGGCGGTAGATCTGGACCGGCGAATCATCATGTTGAGGGCGGATCAGGCCAAGACGGCGTCGCGGCGAATTGTGCCAATCAGTGATAATCTGACGGCATGGATTGAGCCGTTACCACGAGAGGGCAAGTTGGTTGGCAAGGTTGCGCCTGATCTCACCAAGCTCGCTGAAAAGCTTGGCATGGAGTGGCCTCGGAATGCGCTGCGTCACTCCTACATCAGCTACCGGCTGGCCGTTGTTAAAGATGCAGCCAAGGTCGCTCTCGAAGCTGGCAACTCACCTGACATCATCTTCAAGCACTATCGTGAACTGGTGACTGAGCAGGATGCGAAGGCGTGGTTTGCAATCAATCCGCCAGAGGGATGGGCACCACCTGTGGTCAAGCTCCGCCGCCGAGAAATGCGGCACAAGCCCTTAGCAGACAAGATTCTTGGCTGAGTTCGTTGCGCAACGAACTCAGAGCTCATCGCTTCTGACGATGGGTGGCAGTTGCGGGACCGCGAGGCTGCGTGATGAGTCGTATTAGTGCCACCACGGCATAGCCACGCGGCGTGGCCCGCTCCTGCTCCCAGTTCTCCAGCGTGCGCTTGCTGATGCCGAGGAACTCTGCCGCATCGCGCTGGCTGAACGCCTTTTTCTCACGCCACTCCTGAAGAGCACGGGCGAATTTACGGGGAGTCACCCCTTTGGGCAGTTTCATGGGCATGCAGCAGGACTACGCAGAAAGCGGAGTGCCGTCAAGATTGCGTAGGCACCCCATGGCACCCTCCAAACCCTGCGACCCACTCAAACCTCACGGCATCATTTGGTGATGCAAACGGATGGATTCCCGAAGTCACGGTGACGAGGCCTCCATTCATGGACCTCCCAGATCTCTTTCCCGCCAACCCCATGCAACTGCGCACGATTCGTCATTACAACTTCAGCGAGGTGTCCTCCGCCATGCAGAAAGCCATCCGCCGGGGAGACGCCGCGCTGGCGGGTTACTGGGCGTTGGAGCTCTGGAGCAGCGGTTTTGGCAAGTATGTGTGGAAGCGCCTGCTGACCATCAGCGCGGAGGACTGCTGGGGCATCCTCACGCAGGAGGTGAAGGCGTTGCATGACTCCTACCTGGTCATCAATGACGGCATCCCGCCCAAGCAGGCCAAGGGCCGCATCTTCATCAGCAAGGCGGTCATCTTGCTGTGCCTGAGCAAGAAGAGCCGCGATCCCGATCACCTGCAGAACATGGTCTATGACCAGAGCGCGGGTCTTGATCCAGACACGCTGGCGCAGGAGCTTCGCTCCTCGGGCGAATATGTCGCGATCCCGGAGTATGCGTATGACTGCCACACCCGTGAGGGCAAGAAGCGGGGCAAGACGAAGGCGGACTTCTTCAAGGCGGAGCAGGCGGCGCTGCAGCCGTTCCAGCCGGGGTTGTTTGATCATTTGATCGACTAGAACTGCCGGCTCACCAAGCAAGCTCGGGAGAATCCACCGCCTGACGACGGCCAAGCAGATCAGAGAGGGCAACGTTGCCGCTGCAATAATCCCACGCTTGGCCCGTGCGGGCGATGTCGAGGGGGCTGATGCCGTTTCGTTTAAGTTCGAGTGTGCGGCCCACATCAAAGCAACCCGCATCCACATAGGCTTTGGCATCGCCCGGGCTAAAGCCTGCATCGAGCCACTGCTGGGCAGCGACGGTTGTTCCACCAATGGCGGCGGACATTTCGAGGAGCTCTTGAGGACTGCGTTTCATGCCTTGATTTTGGCGCTTTCATTATACTGTGCAAATGAACAGTTTATGAAAATCGACTTCGACGGCTCCCATATCACAGACACCGATTATTTTGAAAGCCCGGACCGGGAGAAGGGGATTGCATGGTGCCTGGTTGATCATGGGGTGTGGCATGTGCTCGTGGCCCACCCGCCCATCCATCCGCCCTCGATGGTTGAGGCACGGCCGGTCACAGACCGGCAGGAGCGGGATGGCTGGCGCTGGCGTGTTGAACTGCCCGGCTGGCACCTGCCACTCTTCGGGCGGTGCATTCGTCCGCGCAGGCCCCCGTTGCCAGAACCCTTCACGCGCTTGGAGAGAACCGTTGTCTTTTACCATGCCATCATGCGGGAGGACAGGCACAGGGGCAGCAGCTTCTTCGGCTCGGTGCAGGAAGGCGTGCAGATTTGGGCGAGATGCCCGCTATGGGTCGTGCGTGATAAGTCCAAAGTGGACTGGATTCGCAAGACGCTGAGCGGTGGTTCTCGAAGGATTGAGACCAATCTCAACAAGCGCGTTGATGGTCGCAACAAGTGGATGTGAGGGGTCGGAATATCCTCATCCCATCCCATGCGGCGTGCCTGTAAAACGCAACCCATGCGCATCCACGCGGCAACGGTGCCATGTGCTTGGCATGGCAGGACGTGCTGCCTGCAAAAGGGGTGCCACAAACGGATGGACAACGGCTTTGCGCGCTTTCGTCAAATGGCGACCAACAACGGGGCACTCATGGGCGCGGCACACATGGGCACGGCAAGCGATGCCCCCTCTCACAAGGGGCTCGCCAAATGGTGATCAAAACGGCGCGACACACGCAGGCACGGTGACGAGGCCAAGGGGAAGTCCGCATGGACTTCAATCACCCGCACCATTCCATCCTCATGAAAACTGCTGATCCCAAAGCCGCCTCCATCCAGTGGGGCATCGAACTCGAAACCCGCCTGCCCGCCGCCGCTGGTGTGCAGGTGGGTGCCTATCACAACGGCCTGCCCGTGCAGGGCGGCATCGACGCCCTTCGCGGCGGCGTGCTGGCCGCCCCTTCCTTCAACGGCGCGCACTGGAAGGCCGAGCGCGATGGTTCCATCCGCTGCGAGGCCGGGCAGGTGCCCTGCGAGTTTGTCTCGCCCATCCTCCACGGCGAGGCGGGCGTGGAGCATCTGGCCGCCTTCGTGGGCTGGATGAACGCCATCGGCGCCAGCGTGAACGCCTCCTGCGGCTGCCACATCACCGTGGGAATCGAGTCGGTGATCGGCACGTCGGACACCAAGGCGGTGAGCGAGTTCATCCGCAAGCTGGCCCACATCGGGCGCTGGCACGCGCGCAGCCTCTACGGCCAGACGGGCACGGGCCGCCATCTCAACCACTACAGCCACCCGCTCTACGAGCAGACGGGCAGCACCATGCGCAAGATGATCACCTGCGAGGAGGAGCGGGTCAAAGCCGAGTGCGCCGAGCAGTGCGGGCGGGGCATGATCAACTTCAAGAAGGCGTTCCGCCGCGACGCCCACGGGCGGTTCATCGGCGTGGTTGAGTTCCGCGTGTTCGCGGGCACCACGACGATCGAGAAGGTCTTCCATCACCTTGCCAGCGTGCTCGGGTTGTGCCGCCGCGCGCACGAGGTCCGCTGCCTCGGCGGGTTCGGCAAGAACAAGGTGCAGCAGAAGCGCACCGCCACCGCGCAGGACGCATTGAGGTTCCTGTGGGACTACCTCGGCTGGACCGGCAGTGCGCGGCCCGTCGCCCTGGGCCTCTTCGGCAAGCTGCACTCCGAGTTTCGCCGCTACCGCAAGACCGCGCAGCGGCTCTGCCAGCAGTTCGATGAACGCTACCCCGATGCAAACCTTTAAGCCTTTGCCCAAACTATACGCAGACTGCGGATAGCCGGGCCAAACCAAGAACCAAGAACCAAGAACCAAGAACCAAGAACCAAGAACCAAGAACCAAGAACCAAGAACCAAGAACCAAGAACCAAGAACCAAGAACAAAGAACAAAGAACAAAGAACAAAGAACCTGAACCCAACTGAACCGATATGTGTGTGATCCTTGTATGCCCCCAGAACGTGCGCCCCAAACCGGAGGTGCTGTATGCCTGCCATGACGCCAACCCGCACGGGGCCGGGGTGGCCTGGCGCGAAGGCGGCCGTGTGCGCTGGCAGAAGAACCTGAACACGGGTGAAACCCTGCGCCTGCTCAAGAAGCTGGACGGCGAAGTCATTATTCACTTCCGCTGGGCCAGCGTGGGCGGGATTGATCCCCGTCTGTGCCATCCGTTTCCTGTCACCCCGAAGGCCTCCACCAGCCTCAGCGGCATGGCGGAGAGCGTGCTCTTTCACAACGGCACGTGGAGCGGGTATGAAGACGCGCTCAAGCGATTGGCGCAGCACCGCAAGGAACCCGTTCCCGTTGCCCCAATGAGCGACACCCGTGCCGCAGCGCTGGTGGTCCAGACCGCCGGGGCGGATGTGCTGCACAAGCTGCCGGGGCGCTGGGTGTGGATGAACCACACGCAGACGCGGCTCTTCGGGCCGTGGGAG
>JBIKYB010000554.1:0-2715 GCA_044355475.1 Prosthecobacter sp. | reverse complement strand
AGATCGGTGGAGGATGTGGTCATTTTAAGCGGCGCGTCTGCGGCCCACGGCGAGCACGCCGTTCACCATTTGCAGCAATCCTTCGACCTGATATGGCTTTGGCAGTGCGGCGGCGAAGCCGTAGGCGACGCAGTCTTTCATCACCGGATCATCACGGTAGCCAGACGAGACGATGGTAAGAATCTGCGGGTCGATGCGGCGCAGGTGCATCATCGTCTCACGCCCGCACATGCCGTCCGGGATAGTGAGATCAAGAATGGCGAGGTCGTATGGCCGCCCCTGCTGCATGGCCTCTTGGTAGAGCCGCAGGGTGTCCTTGCCATCGCCGGTTTCGACGACGTCAAACGCGGCCTTTTCCAAGGCTCGGCGCATCAGGTCGCGGACCATGAGATCGTCCTCCAGCAGCAAGATGCGTCCGGCTTTGGGCGGTGCGAAGCTTTGCAGCGGTGCGCTGGGCGTCTGCGCCACGGCAGGAACGAGCGCGGCCTCGATGGCGCGGCGCATGTCGGTGATGGATTGAAAGCGGTGCTGCCGGTCCGGCATGAGCGCACGGATGACGACGGCGTCAAAACGTGGGTCCACAGCGCCGGGACGCAGCGAGGACGGCGGCTGCCACGCGCCGCGAGGCAGCGCTCCAGTGAGCATCTGGTACATCAGCACACCGAATGCGTAGATGTCCGCGCGGTGGTCCACCTCGCGGTGTGCGTTGAACTGCTCCGGCGCGGCGTACTCAGGCGTGCCCATGACCATGTGCGTCTCGGTGGCGAGGGATGCACCGAGCGCCACATCCTTGGCGAGGCCGAAATCGGCGATCTTCACCTCGCCCTGCCGCGTGAGCATGATGTTCGCGGGCTTGATGTCACGATGGACGATGCCCTTTGAGTGCGCGTATTCGAGGCCTGCGCAGATTTGCGGCAGCAGTTGCAGCGCAAGCTCGGTGGTCATACGGCCCAGACGCATGATCTCGCCGAGGTCGGTACCATCGACATACTCCATGACGAAATAGAGGAACTCCGTGCCGAGATGGCCATAATCGTAAATGGCGACGATGTTTGGGTGATTCAGCGCGGCCATCGCACGCGCCTCGCGGCGGAAGCGGTCCTCAAAGGCGAAGTCGTAGCCGTCGCTCACACGCAGCACTTTGATGGCCACAGGGCGTCCCAGACTAAGCTGGGTGCCGCGATACACCGTGCCCATGCCGCCCAGGCCCACCTGCGCCTGAACTGAGTAGCGACCGAACGGCATCATCGCCGAAAGCTCCGTGGGGGAGGGCGGCGTGGCACGGGGCACAGCAATGGCGGCAGCGGACGGATGACTCATGGGTGGATATGCAGAGTACTGTGGCACACGCGACGATGGGAGCAACCGCCGTGAGCTTCGAGCCGCGATTCAGGTCTGGTGCTGGCACGAAAATACCGGAACAAGCGACAAGGCCGCAAGAAACCACCCTGCCGGGCAGGTTTGTTCTCTCTCACCATGAAATCGCGCCTTCTTTTCCTCGCGCTCGGCACCTCCGCCCTCGCCGCTGACCCCAATCCCAAAGCGGATGACATTGCCGGCAACGAGGCCGTCAAAAAGATCATGGAGACCCGTCCCGGACGCGGCGTCATGCGGGACGACACACCGCCCACGCCGCCACAGGACGCCGTGAAGCTCTTCAAAACTCGCAGCGATGTCGCCATCGACCTCATGGCGAGCGAGCCGGTGGTGGAGCAGCCGCTTTATGTGAGCTGGGACTCGAAAGGCCGCATGTGGGTCACGCAGTATCGCCAATACCAGTTCCCGGCCGGTTTGAAGATCGTCAGCTACGACCAGCACCTCCGCGCGAAGTTCGACAAAGTGCCGCTCCCGCCGCCGCGTGGCGAAAAAGGCGCGGACAAGATCACCGTCTTCGAAGACACCGATGGCGACGGCTTTTTCGACAAGCACGAGGACGTCATCACCGGCCTGAACATCGCCAGTGCCGCCCTGCATGGCATGGGCCGCATCTGGGTGCTGAATCCGCCTTACCTCCTGAGTTATCCCGATGCCGACTTCGATGCCAAGCCGGATGGCGATCCCGAGGTCGAGCTCAGCGGCTTTGGTCTCGAAGACACGCACAGCGTTGCCACTAGCCTGCAATGGGGCATGGACGGCTGGCTTTACGGAGCCAACGGCAGCACGACGACCGGCAACGTCAGCAGCGCCAACACCAAGAACGTGAAATGGGAAGGCCAGTGCATCTGGCGCTACCATCCGAAAAAGAAGACCTTCGAAATTTACGCCGAAGGCGGCGGCAACACCTTCAGCCTCGACTTCGACAGCAAGGGCCGCCTCTTCTCCGGCACGAACGGTGCCACTCGCGGCATGCATTACGAGCAAGGCAGCTACGGCATCAAAGGCTGGGGCAAACACGGCCCGCTCACCAATCCGTATGCTTTTGGCTGGTTCGAGCACATGAAGCATGAGGGCGATAACAAACGCTTCCCCCAAGCCTTCACCATCTATGAAGGCGGCCTGCTCGGCAGCGCCTACGAAGGCAAAATCATCGCCCCGAATGCGTTGCACAATCTTGTCTATGTCAGCGAGCGCCTCCCCGACGGCTCCACCTTCCGCACGAAGGACGAAGAGCAGCTCATCACCACCCCCGACCGCTGGTTCCGCCCCGTCTGGGCCGGTGTCGGCCCCGATGGCGGCTTCTACATGGCCGACTGGTATGACACCCGCCTCAGCCAC
>JBIKYB010000181.1:0-10124 GCA_044355475.1 Prosthecobacter sp. | reverse complement strand
CTGCATGGAGTGCCACCGCTACAATGCCAGCGGCGAAATGGCCTTTGGCAGCCCGCCGCTGCTCGGCCGCCAGGGCTGGTATCTGGCCGATCAGCTTAAAAAATTCAAAACCGGCAAACGCGGCACTCACAAAAGCGACGTGAACGGGGCCAAGATGGTGCAGATCACCAACTTCTTCATTGAGGACGATCAGATGCTCCGAGACGTGGTGGCCTACATCCTGACGCTCAATCCTGACCCCGATGCCTCCAAGGAGACGCAGGAAAAGCAGATTCTCGAAGGCAGCCCGTTCAAGGACGTGACAGCAGCAAGTCAGTAGGGCCGTCGTTTTCGACGTATGGCTTGTGCAAAGTCACACGAGTGCGTTTTAGGCCTTCAGCGCCCAGTCGAGCAGTGACTGGGCGTCCTTCCACACGCCTTCGCTGGTGTCGTTGAGCACCACGACGATGCGGCGGCGTCCGTTGCGTTCACCCGTGGCGACGAGGCAGTAGCCGGCGGCATCGGTATAGCCGGTTTTCATGCCGTCGCAGTAGCTGGCAGTGCGCAGGACGCGGTTGGTGTTGGCTAGGTCGATGGATTTGCCGTCGGGCTTGGTGAACTTGTAGCTCTGCAGCTTCACGATCTTGCGTAGCTCTGGCTGCTTGTCGGCTGCTTTGGCAATGGCGGCGAGATCGCGTGCCGTGCTGTAAGGATCTTTGTCCGTCGTGGAGGGTAGGCCGTGTGGGTTGACGAAGAAGGTGCTTTCGAGTCCGAGCGCCTTCGCGCGTGTGTTCATCTTTTCGGCAAACGCGGCTACGCTGCCTGCATTGTCTCGCGCAAGAGCTTGGGCGATGTCGTTGGAGCTTTTCACCATCATGGCGGTGAGAAGCTGGCGGCGGGTGAAAGTCTCGCCAACCTTGAGGCCGATGCGCACGGGGGCGCACTGCGTGTCGCTCAGCTCAATGGTGACGATCTTGTCCAGATCTCCCGCCTCGACGACGAGCAGGCCGGTCATGATTTTCGTGGTGCTGGCGATGGCACCTTTCACGTCCGGGTTCTTCTCAAACAAAATGTCCTCGCTGTCAGCGTCGATGACGATGCAGCGCCCAGCGCTTATCTGCGGGATGGGGCCGCGAAGGTTTTTGATCTCGATCTCGCGGCGGACTTTCTTCGTTTTCTCCAGCTCTTCGGCCAGTTGCTTTTTGAGATGCTCCACCAGGGCCTCGCGGGCGGCGAGCTGGGATTTGTCCTGCTCCATGCGCTGGCGCTCGGCGGTGATGGCTTGCTCGCGCTTCGCAGCGGCGGCGATTTTTGCTTCTGCTTCCTCCTCGCGCCACTGGAGCTGCTGCTCGCGTTTTGGGTCGTCACAGCCAGCCAGGAGGGTGCAAAGAAGGCTGGCGGCCAGTGCGCGGCCAGCGTGTTGGAGAGGGAAGGAAAGGATCATGTTAAAGTTCGGAGAGAAGTTCTTTCAGGCGGGCCACTGGCCACTGGCCGGGCGCATTCGAGGTGCCAATGAAGCCGTAATTCAGCAGGCTGCCACTTTTTGCCAGTACTAGCCGCGACACGCGGCCCCACGGCCCCATGCCCATGACGGACAAGCGCAGACGGTGCGTGCCACCGGCCAGCTTCATGAGGCGGATCAAGTCTTCCGGCGTGTTCAGGTAGGTGGCGAGCTTCACGGCATCGAGACCGGCCTGCTGGCCGAAATTCACCGCGCCGAGCAGCACGTCGTCGGTTGGTGTGGCCTGGAAATCATGAAAGGAGCCGATGACCGGCACCCCGGCAGCACGCGCCTTGGCAATCGTGCCCTGCATCTGCATGGCGCTGCGCAATTCCAGGTCGATGAGTGTGGCGAGATCGAGCAACGGCTCGATCAAGGCAGCGCGGCCCGCCGGATCTTCCGGCCCCTGGCCCCCCTCGGCCGGATGGCGGGCAGTCAGCAGCAGCGGCAGCTCATTGCCAGCCAGCAAGGCCCGTACCTCTGCCGCTGGCAGTTGGATCAGGTCCAGCCGCAGTTCGGCCACATCACAAAGCGCCGCCCGCGCCGCTGAATCGAGCGAGGTGAAGAACTCCAGGGCCGCCGCATCAGAGATGGCACCCACGGCGAGCGGGCGGGAAGACATGAGTAAGTTTTTGGTGGAAACGAGTTGAGCCATTGGCTAGGCGGACTATAATTTTAACAATTCTGAACAAATTTTAGTTAATTACTCGCCACTATGCTTGGCCGAAAGCAAGAAATCAATTTGCAGCTCACCGAACTGCTCGACAGCGCCCTTCTGGCGTTCTGTCTGTGGTTTGGGCATTTCCTGCGAGCGGATTTAGTGCCGGTTTTCATGCCAGACGCGGTCGAGATTCCACCGCTGGAGAGCTTTTACTGGGTGATTGCGGTCGTGGCCCCGTTCACCCCCATCGTGCTGGAGGCGCGTGGATTTTACTCCAACATCGCGAACAAAAACCTCGCGCACTCCCTGCGCCAGCTCATGGAGGCACTGGTCGTCATTGGCATGGGCATCGCCTTTTGCATGGTGTTCTTCAAATGGGCGGTGGAAAGCCGCGCCGTAGTCGTCTTCTCTGTCGCTCTCGGGGCGCTCTCACTGCTGCTGCGTGAGGCTTGGCAGCGTGATCGGCTGCGCCGCCAGATGATTTCTGGTAAAGGCCGCGAGCGCGTCATCATCGCCGGTGAGCAGGGGGACATGAACGCCTTCGTCGCGAATCTGAGCGCCGAGCAACGGGCGGAGATCGAGGTGCTGGGCCAGATCGACATCACCCAACAGCCCCTGACCGATCTGGTGGCCGCGTTGCACGAGCACTCCATCAGCAGAGTGCTCTTTGCCGCGCAGCATGTGCATTTCAGCAAGATCGAGGAGGCCGTGCAGGCCTGCGAGACCGAGGGGGTCGAGGCATGGATCGCGGCTGATTTCTTCCAGACCGCCATCGCCCGCCCGACCTTCGACGTGCTCGGCGGGCGTCTGATGCTCGTGTTTCACAGCACGCCGCAGGCCTCCTGGGAACTGCTTTGCAAAGGCGTCGTCGATCGTGTCGGGGCGCTCGTTTTGCTGCTTATCTCGCTGCCGCTGTGGCTCGTGGCGGTTCTGGCCATCCGCTTCAGCTCCAAGGGGCCGGTCTTTTTCCGGCAGGAACGCGCCGGGCACTACGGCAAGCCGTTCATCATGTGGAAGTTCCGCACCATGCATATGGGAGCGGAATCTCAGCGCTTCGGGCTCGAAGCACACAACGAGATGGACGGTCCCGTTTTCAAGATCACCAACGACCCGCGCATCTTCGCCTTTGGTCGCTGGCTGCGTCGCACCAGCATCGACGAGCTGCCGCAGCTCATCAACGTGCTCCGCGGCGAGATGAGCCTCGTCGGCCCGCGGCCTCTGCCGGTGTATGAAATTCAGCGCATCGAAAAACACGCGCAGCGCCGCCGTCTGAGCGTCAAACCTGGCCTGACATGCCTGTGGCAGGTCACCGGTCGCAACGGCATCAAGAACTTCGAGGAGTGGGTTGCGCTCGACCTCAAGTACATCGACAACTGGTCCTTCTGGCTCGATTTGAAGATCCTCGCGCAGACACTTCCCGCCGTCATTCGCGGCAGCGGCGCGAGTTGAGCGCAGAATTCGCTGTTCTCGTCCTCTGAACTGCGGCACTGACGACGAACATGAAAGTAGAACGCCTCAAATACGTCATCTGGGCCGCCGACATGAACCGCGCCGTGAATTTCTACGCGCAGGTCTTCGGTGGCGCGATCCTCAAGCAGAACGACATCATCAGCGAGGTGTCCATCTGCGATGGCATCATCGGCATCCATGGAGGCGGCGAAGGCAGCCGCACCTGGACGGGCCTCAGCTTCCAGGTGCCGGATGTGATCGAAGGCGCGCGTGAAATCGTCGCCGCAGGCGGTCAGCTCACGCGTGAGCCGCAGCCCGAAAATGGTGAACCGCCCCATCTGGCGATGTGCGTGGATCCCGAGGGCAACGAGATCATGCTCACGCGCAAACGCGCACACTGATCACGCCACCGTCAGCGGGCCGTCAAACATCGTCAGGCTGATGACTTCGGTCCTGGCGACATGCGGTCCGTGCTGTGTGCCTTTGGGCGCGAAAAAGAGCGTGCCGGACGTGTAAGTGACATCGCTTTCCTGCCATTCGCCGGAAAGAATCCACGCCCATTCATTGGCTGCTGGATGTGTGTGCGCGGAAATGGTCATCCCGGCATGAAACTTCCGCAGCACCACGACACCGCCCGTGGCCTCATGCCGGTGCAGAATTTTTAGCTCAACGCCTTCATAGGGGCCGGGTTGCCACGGCTTTTCGTCAGCGAGAGCAAGGTATGGAAACATGAGGCATCAGGCCAGCGACGGCACGCGGACGTTCACATCGACATCCGCCTCGTAATCCACGCCTTCGAGACCGAAGCCGAAGAGACGGAGGAAGCTGGCCTGGTAGCCTTCGAAGTCGCCGAGTTCGGCAAAGTTTTCGGTGTTCACCTCGGCCCAGCGTTTGCCGACGAGTTCCTGCACGGCGGGAGCCATCTCCCAGTCATCAACGCGGATGCGGCCGGCCTCATCAGGCTGCGGATTGCCGTTGTAGAGACGCTCGCGGAAGAGGCGGTCCATCTGCTCCATGCAGTCTTCATGCGTGCCCTCGGCCTTCATGACCTTGTAAAGCAGCGAGATGTACAGCGGCACCACAGGAATCGCGGAACTGGCCTGCGTGACGAGCGCCTTGTTCACGGAAACCCAGGCCTTGCCCTTGATGGCGGCCAGTTTGGTGTCGAGCACGCGCTGCACGCGTTCCAGGTCTTCCTTGGCGCGGCCGATGGTTCCGTTCTTGTAGATCGGCCAGGTCACTTCCGGTCCGATGTAGCTATAGGCCACGGTTTGCGTGCCTTCGGCGACCACTCCGGCGGCGAGCAGCGCATCAATCCACATCTCCCAGTCTTCACCGCCCATGACGGCGATGGTTTGGGCAATCTCGTCGTCGTTGGCAGGCTCGATGGTCACCTCATTGACCACACCATTGCCGGTGTTGAGGTTCTTGTTCGTGTAGGAAGCGCTGCCGATGGGCTTGAGCACCGACTTGAAGACCTCACCGGTCTTCGGATGCGTGCGGCGAGGTGAAGCGAGGCTGTAGATGATGCAATCGACCTGTCCGAGATCCTGTTTGATTGCTTCGATCACCTCGGCCTTCATCGCGTCAGAGAATGCGTCGCCATTGAAGGAGCGCGCATACAAACCGGCGGCCTTGGCTTCGTTTTCGAAGGCAGCGGAGTTGTACCAGCCCGTGGTGCCACAGCGGTCGGCCTCGGCGGGTTTTTCAAAGAACACGCCGATGGTGGCCGCACCCGAGCCAAACGCCGCCGCGATGCGCGAAGACAGACCGTAGCCGGTGGAGGAGCCGATCACGAGCACCTTCTTCGGCCCGTTGGCGATGGGGCCGCGTCCTTTGACGACGGCGATCTGGTCTGCGATGTGTTTGGCACAACCGGTGGGATGCGCGGTGGTGCAGATGAATCCACGGATTTTAGGGGCGACGATCATAGTTGGATGATTTGAGCGTTAGCAGCCGCAAAGGGGCTGGCAACTTGTTTTCCGTCCCGCTCCCGCCATCGTCATGTGGCATCATTTGGGGAGCGCATGCCGTCCACACGTTTCCGAATGAGCCGCACTCCGGCTTCGAGGGCCTCAAGGGCCGGTGTCTGTCTCTGGCATGGGCGGCACCTCTTCATGAAAACGTTTCCGTAGCATCTGGGCGCACTTGCCGTGGAGCTTGTCGTCTTTGAGCTTCTTCGCGACCTCCAGCAGTTCCACATAAGCATCATGCTCCTGCGGATGGTAGTGGATGATCTTTTCGTATTCGGCGGCGGCCTCCTCGAAACGCCGCGTGCTGGCATAGCGGCGGGCCATCTTGTAGGACAGCGGGGGCTTCTTGTATTCCTCGCTTGGAAAGAACAATTCCGCGAACGGGCGGCTGATCCACTCGGCAATACGGAAGACTGTTTCAGGTGCGATCAGCAGAACCGCCATGATAAAGCCAGTCATGCTGAAGATGATATGCCCCAACGCCCCAAAACCATTGATCTTGAATGCCGCAGTCATAAGCCAGATGCTGACCAGCAAGCTAAGAAGGGCAAAAATCCAGCGCACACGTACGAAACGCATGGTCATGGAATAGCGGAAGCGGCGAGCGCCTCAAGGGGAGACTTTTATTTCACCCCGCGAACTTCAAAGCCTTCGGCTTCGAGCACCGCACGAATTTTGGCGGGTTGATCGCCTTGGATCTCGATGCGCTTGTCCCGCACGGTGCCGCCACAGCCACAGGCGGCACGCACGCGTTTGGCGATGGTCTCGATGACGGACACGGGCAGGTGCGTGGCGAAATCCTTGATGACGATGACTGTCTTGCCGCCTCGATGCGCGGTTTCACGCTGGAGCGTGACGCGGCCCATTTTCCAGAGGCGCTGCGGAGAACCAGGATCGCCTTTTTCCGGCGGACCGGGTGGGAGGTTCGGCAGATTGAGGCTGGCGAAGGGATCGTTGTTGGGAAGCGGCTTCATGGCTCAGAGCTCGACAGTTCGTTAACTCGCGCTGACGTCTTTGTTGTAATATACCTTCACGAACTTCATGCCCTTCTTGTCGTCGTAGCCGCGTTCGATCTGCGGATCGGATTCGCTGCTGCCGGGCTTGATATGGATTTCGACGCCGGTGTCGAGGCGGAGGACGGCGGCGATGCGCTTTTTGGCCTTGGTGAGGTCTTTCTTGGAAATGTCGAAGCTGGTTTCCAAGGGCTGGCCCTGTTCTTCCTCGATGCGGGCGCGGTGCTCGCCGAATTGGGCGATGGTGTCGGGATCTTTGAGCACATCACGCTCAAACTCCTGCAGCTCAAATTTTTCGCGGTCTTCGAAGTAATCGAGCGCGTCTTTGGCGGCGTTCGCGGTTTCCCACGGCGGCGTGTCGTCATCGGTGGCCTTTTGCTCTTCGAGGAAGGAGACGGCCATCTTCGCATAGGCGTTGGTGAGGAATGCGGCGTCGGGCACGGCCTCGACGCCTAGGAATTCGCGCACCCAGAAGCGGGAGTCGCTGCCGCTGCGGTCGAAGGTGAGGACGTAGTAGCCTTTTTCGGCCCAGTGATCGAGGATGAGGCAGCCTTTGTCGATCTTGTCGGGATTGATGCCGTGCTCGGTGCTGAGCTGGAGGTCGCCATTTCGCGGCGTGATGGTGAGGAAGGGCACGACGCTGTCGCTTTTTAAAATGCAGAGGCCATTCACCAGCTCGCCCTCGATGTGAACTTCCTTGAGCATGGCGATGCAGAGGTCGCCGGCTTTGATGTTGGGGTGGTTCGACTTGGCGTAGAGCCGCTGGGCGATTTCGACGCCTTTGGCGAGGAGGTTGTCCTCGTCGGCAAAGATGGCTTTGGCGCAGTTGTTCACCTCATGCTGGCCCAGCGAGGTGTGATGCGTGAAGCGGTGGGCGATGCAGGCTTTGAAAGGCTTGATGAACAGCGCGGTGAGGTTTTCCTGGTCGGCTTCGGCGACTTTGAAGACCTCACGGGAGGTTTGCAGCGGCTCTTCGCGCTGAGGGTTGCCGACCTTGGCGAGGACGACGTTGGTGACGGTGGCGGTGTTGAGGCGGAGCTTGACGGACATGCGGGGCGCGGAGGGTAGAAAGGGAATGGGATTCGCCAAGGATTAATGGCACCTGCTTGCGCTGATCGCGCGTCGAGGCGAGTGCATGGACACATGACGAACGCTGCCAAGAACGAATCCACCAACTTGAAGCCCTGGCTGGTGCGCATCCCGGAGATTTTTGAGGGGATCGCGCCGGAGGTGTTGCCGCAGTTTGGGGCGGTTTCGAGCACGCGGCTGGGGCAGGACTATTATTTGATCAAGACAGCGACGCCGGAGGCGATTCAGCAGTCGGAGGCGGCGAAGTTTGCGCGGTGGAACCTGCCGATGGACCACACCTGGCCGTGCAATGCGCAGAAGATGGACGGCTTCATCGAGAAGGCGGCTCAAACGCTGCTGAAGAAGTTTGGAGAGCGCCAACCGCAGGGTATTTTCATTGGCACGCTACAGCCGACGTCGCCGGACAAATATTACAAGGGACTCGCGTCGAATCTGCGTGGTCGCGTGCTGCAATTGTTCCCGAAACTGGCTGCAAACACGGTGGAGGAGCAGGATGCGACGGCGGAGACGTTGTTTTGCCTCGTGGGGAAGGAAGGTTTGTTCTGCGGCATGCAGAGTCCGCGTGCCTCGAACGGCCTGTATGCGGGTGGCAGCAAGTACATCGACCAAGATGCGCCGGACACGATCAGCCGTGCGGGCGCGAAGATCGCCGAGGCGCTGCATTATCTGCTGCTGTATCGCCCGCCGCTGAAGGAAGGCAGTCATTGGCTCGAACTGGGAGCTTGTCCGGGCGGGATGACCTCCGAACTGCTCGCACGCGGCCAGCGGGTGACGGCGATTGATCGTGCGCCGCTGGACAAGCGGCTGGATGGTCGGCCGGGGTTGAAGTTTGTGCTCGAAGACGTGGCGGCGTTTCAACCACGAGGCGGAACAACCTTTGATGCGATGCTGTGCGACATGAACGGCCCGCCGGAGGAATCGATTGAGCAGGTGATCCGGCTTTCTCGTTCGTTGAAGAAAGGCGGGCTGGTGGTCTTCACGCTCAAAGTGCCACGCATCGAGAATGTGGAGGAGCCGTGCGAGCTGTTCCGGCTGATCGTGTCGATGTCGAAGGCGGCGGGGCTTCGCTTGTTCGCGCAGACGCATCTGACTTACAACCGGCATGAGTTCACGCTGTTCTTTGAGACGGTGTGATCACCGCAAGAACCGGGTGGCTGGATGACTTCTGCGCGTCACATTCGGGTCATGAATGATTATGAACGTGTGGCGGAGGTGATCCGCTATCTGGACGCGCATCACCTGGAGCAGCCGGGCTTGGATGAGCTGGCGGCGGTGGCAGGCTTGAGCGCGCATCATTTTCATCGCCTTTTCTCGCGCTGGGCGGGGGTGACGCCGAAGGATTTCCTGCAATGCCTGACGGCGGAACGCGCTCGGGAGCGGCTGCGGCAAGGGGCGAGTGTGCTGGATGCGGCTTTGGACGCGGGTTTGTCATCGCCGGGACGGCTTCACGACTTGTGCGTGAGGCTGGAGGCGGCGACGCCGGGGGAGATCAAGGCGGGCGGGGGAGGGTGGACGATTGACGCGGGTTTTGCGGAGACACCGTTCGGGTTGTGCTGCCTCGGGAATGGGCCACGCGGGGTGTGCCACCTGGGTTTTGTCGAAAATGAGGAGCGCGGGGGGATTGAGCGGGCGTGGCCGAGGGCGAAAGTGCGCTGGGATGATGCGGTGGCGCGGGAAATGGCCGCGCAGGTGTTTCAAATGGGGCAGCGGGCGGATTTGAAGGCGCTGGTGCGTGGGACGCCGTTTCAACTCCGGGTCTGGCGTGCGCTGTTGAAGGTGCCGCCGGGGGCGGTGGTCAGTTATGGGAACTTGGCGGCGGCGATTGGGCAGCCGGGCGCTGCGCGGGCGGTGGGAACGGCGGTGGGGAGCAATCCGCTGGCGTTTTTGATCCCCTGTCATCGAGTGATCCGGGAAACCGGGGTGATGGGGCAGTATCGGTGGGGATGGGAGCGAAAAAGGGCGCTGCTGGGGTGGGAAGGGGCGGTGGAAATGACGAATTCCGAATGAGGAATGACGAATTGGCGGCAAGAGCGCGTGAGAGGTGACTCTGTGGGTAACTGGATATTTAGGAGGCGACTAATATTTCGCAAAACCAGCTTGTTTTGGAGTCTTCTTGTTATTATAATTACAATAGATATATTTTATTTAAGCATTGATGTGACTTTGAAGGTATCGGCTGGGGCCGTCCTGCTGGGTCAAAGACACGATTTCCCCCTCAAAACACCTGCCTCATGAAAACAAACTCTACTCTCAAACCGCTTCTCGCCTTGAGTTTGGCGCTTGCCTGGATGTGCGGTACCGCTGGTGCGGGCACGATCTTCTGGGGCAGTCCGTTTCCGGCAGGTCCGCCGCTGCTGGTGGATAGCCACGGACAGCCGCTGGACGGGAGCTACTCCTTTGAGATTGGTTCTTTTGGCGCGTTTGTGCCGACCTATGCAAACGTGGACCAATGGGTGGCG
>JBIKYB010000553.1:0-2719 GCA_044355475.1 Prosthecobacter sp. | reverse complement strand
CTCATTTCCCGCATGCGCGGTCATCATGATGTGGGCCTCGGGAACATCCTCGGCAGCAATATTTTCAATGCCTTATTCATCGCTTCGGTGGCTGCGCTGATCCAGCCGTATGCGGTGAAAGTGCCGGAGATCCTGCCCAGCCTGGGCTTCGGAGTCCTCACAGTGTTGCTGATTCTCCCTGGACATGGCGGAACGCTGGGTCGGTGGCGCGGCTTTGTGCTGCTGGCGGTGTACGCTGTTTATGTCCTGGTGACGGTGAAAGCGGGCGGCACGGGCCACTGATCTGGTTCTTTCGTCTTTTGACTCGGGAGGTGGAGCGAATTTACTTCAACTGCGGCTCCCCTGGCACAACACCGGCTTGGTGCTGTTTCACCGCCTCCTGGATCTGCGCAAGCACGTCGGCGTGCTCAGCGGCGATGTTGCGCTTTTCGGAGGGATCACGACCGAGGTGGAAGAGCAGGGGAGGCTCGTGAGCTTCGGCCTTGGGTTGGCCGTAGCCGGTTTGAGTCTTGAAGTGAGCCTTCCACTCGCCCACTCGGCAGGCGAAGAGCTGATCGCCACGGTAGTAGAAGTAGGGGCGTGCTGGCAGAGGCTTGGATTCAAAAAGCAGCGGCGCGAGATCGGTGCCGTCGAGCGTGACATCTTTTGGCGTGGGTGCTTTGGCGAGGGCGAGCGCGGTGGGCAGTAGGTCCATCGTGCTGGCGAGCTGGGTGGTGACGCCGGGCTTGATGCGGCCGGGCATCCACGCGATGCCGGGCACTCTCATGCCGCCCTCCCAGGTGCTGCCTTTGCCGTCTTTCAGCAGTCCAGCGCTGCCGCCTTGATCGCCCATGATGAGCCAGGGGCCGTTGTCACTGGTGAAAAAGACTAGCGTGTTCTCCGCGAGGCCTTCCTGGCGCAGTGTTTGCATCAGATGGCCGACGCTCCAGTCGAGTTCCTCGACGGCATCGCCAAAGATCCCGGCGCGGCTTTTGCCTTTGAAGTCGGGTGAGGCAAACATGGGCACATGAGGGAAGGTATGCGGCATGTAGAGGAAGAAGGGGGCGCTCTTTTTCTCGCGGATGAACTTCACCGCCTCCTCGGTGTAGCGCTTTGTCAGCGTGGGCTGATCCGCTGGCTGCTCAATGACTTTGCCATCGCGCAGCAGGGCCACGTTCCAACCGTCATGCGGCGGATTCGGCGAGCCGGTGCTGCCTTTCGCCAGATCCGGGCGGCCATCCATGTCGTTCGAGTAGGGCAGTCCGAAGCTGTGATCGAAACCTTGGTCCAAAGGGCGTGAGCCGGCGTGGATGCCGAGATGCCACTTGCCGATGTGCATGGTGACGTAGCCTTTGTCCTTCAAGGCCTCGGCGAGGGTGATTTCCGCTGGTGGCAGGCCGCCCTCGGAGTTGGGAAAGAGCACCCGGCGGTTTCCACACATGCCGCTGCGTATGGGGAGCCTGCCCGTGAGCAAGGCCGCGCGGCTCGGCGTGCAAACTTCGGATGCGGAGTAAAAGTCCGTGAAGCGCAGCCCCTCCGCCGCCATGCGGTCGAGATTTGGCGTGCGAATGACCGGTGAGCCGTAGCAGCTGAGATCACCGTAACCGAGATCGTCCGCGAAGATGATGACGACGTTTGGAGTTGCGGCGGAGAGGACGGCAGAGCCTAGACAGAATAGGAAAACTTTGAGAAGGTGTTTCATCAGTGGAGGAATGAATAAGGACAGCAGAATGAAGAAACAGATCTGGCTGTTTTTAGCGATAAACCGGTGGTTGCCAGTCCTTGGGGAGCTTGGCCTGGGGTTTCACGCCGAGAGAGCCTGCGGGGATGGGATGATCGGCAGGCTTGAGCAGCGGGAGGTCGTCGGGTAGGAACTGGATGCGGATGTCTTTGAACTGAATCTTCATCGCCGGGCCGACGTGTACTTGCATGCCGAGCACGCCATCGAGGCTGCGGCCTTTTTCGTCGAAGTCGATCAGGTCGGCAGTCATGTGCTCATCAATCCAGTGCTGGTGATGATTGCCACGCACGAGCACGCGGTAGTCATGCCATTCGTCAGGCGCGAAGGTCTTCACTTCCATTTTACCGATGATCCAGGGCTGGGCATCGGGGGCGATGATGACGCGCTCGCCGGTGTGTGAGAGAATGCGGCGGCCACGCTCTTCGTAGAGCATGCCGTTGTAGTCGGGATTGGCGGCGACGATGTCACATTGATAACCACTGACGATGTCGAGGCCTATGTCGTGACGCATCGCGCCGCGATACTGGAGGCCGCTGTTACCGCCGGGGGTGACTTTGACCTTCACGCGGAGGTCGAAGTTTCGCACGGTGGAGCCTTCCCAGGTGATGAAGCGGTTCATTTTCAGCGAGCCATCGGTCTTGCCAGTGAGGGCACCGTCCTCGATGGACCAGAACTGCGAGTCGCCGGACCAGCCGTTGAGGTTGCGGCCATTGAAAAGGCTGACGAAGCCGTCTGGACCGGGCTTGGGTGCTCCTGCGGCAGCGGCGGAGACGGGATGGGCATCGACAGATTTTTGGAAGCCACCCTTCAGCGGTGGCAGTGCGCCGCCGTATTGACTGACGAGGGCGTCAGTTCGTGCGCGGAGCTTCGTGCGCGTGGCGGCGTGGGCAGGATCGGTGGCGAGGTTCTTCAGCTCATCGGGGTCGTTTTGCAGGTCGTGGAGGAACTCGTGGCTGTGGTCAAAGTAACGCGCGTATTTGAAGCGGGCTGTGCGCAGGC
>JBIKYB010000552.1:0-2722 GCA_044355475.1 Prosthecobacter sp. | reverse complement strand
GGTTTCCCCGTTCTCGATCTTCACCCACTCCGTTTCCGTGCCCTTTCGTGCCTTGGGCGAGCCACCCACTTCTTCCGCAGGCTTCGCCTGCCGCTGCTGCACCTGCGTGACTCTGCCCTGGTAAATCCGGTTCATGATTTTTCGAGGCTAGCGAAGGGGCCAGAAGGGGGCAAGCCTTTCACGCGGGGTCTATTTGATTTATTTCCCGCTATTTGGGGAGGCGGGCGGATGCGAAAAGTCATTTTTTATAGTGAAGTTTACTTTCCAAGGGCCGGGACGATGTGCTGAAATGGGCGGCATGAAAGCGACTCTTTCCCCTCGTAAGGAAATGATGCCCACCACAAGTCATGTAGGGCCAGTGCTCAGGCGGCACCGTGAGAGACTGGGGCTGACACTGGAGGTGGTGGCGAAGGCGGCGGGGATCACCACGGTGGCCCTGCACCGACTGGAAACCCGCCAGTCCAGCTCCAAGGGAGACACCTACGAGCGGGTGGCTGTGGCCATGGATCTGGACTACGACCTCATCGTGCATGAGGCTGCTTTGGAGGCGCGGGACGACCCGGACGATTTATAGCCGAGTTGGCTCGTTTTTTGGGCCGGTTTCGGGTGGAATCAGCGGCGATGAAACACGCGCTGCCATGCCCAAGAGTGCCGGGAGTGAGGCCACTCCCGCTCCTGGGGTGGAGCATGCTGCCGGGAGCAAGGATGCCCCTGCGTATGGGAGCCGCGGCATTCAACCGCGCCAGCCGAAATCTTCGGCCCACGTCCCTGAGTCTCCCCCACACCCGCCGAAATCTTCGGGCGGCACCCGGCACTTGGACTCCTACCAGCCGAAATCTTCGGGCAGCCTCCGGCACTTGGGCACCTGCCAGCCGAAATCTTCGGGCGGCACTCGGCACTAGGACAACTGCCAGCCGGAATCTTCGGGCAGCACCCGGCACCTGGACTCCTACCAGCCGGAATCTTCGGGCAGCACCCGGCACTTGGGCACCCGCCAGCCGAAATCTTCGGGCGGCACTCGGCACCTGGACTCCTGCCAGCCGAAATCTTCGGGCGGCACTCGGCACCTGGACTCCGACCAACCGAAATCTTCGGGCGGCGTGCCGGAGCGAGGCAAAGGCCACGCAGAGAGCTGATTTTCAATCACTCCCCCATGGCTTGCCAAGCGGGCAGGGGTGCCCGCGCTCCCCTTTTCCTTCATTTGGCTCGCTCGCGCCACACGCTCGTCTCGGGCTAGGCCCAACGCTTCGCGTTGCCTGTCTTGGCTCCCGCCAGTCGCCTCGGCTCCTGCACTCCAAGTCTCCACACCTCCCCCACCATGCCTGACTGGGACTCCGGCACCTGGGACAGCGGATTCTGGGATGAGCCCAGCCCGCCCCTTTTCCCCACTGCACCACCCAAGAAACGACGCACCCACCCACGCACCATGGCCTCCAACCCAACACCCGACAATACCGACATCCTCCGCGCCCTCGCCGACCGTATGGCAGACGGTTGCCACACCCACGAAGTGAGCATGGGCATCCTCCAGCACAAAGAAGCGGCCATCCGCGCCGCGATCTCCGCGCTGGTGGCGGCAGATTTGGATCTGGGCATCAAGAAGCATGCGGTGAGCACGGCTTATGACGAGGTCCAAGTGGCCGACGACGCCGGGCTGGTGGTGCTGACGAACTGCAAGCTGCGCCTGGGCCAAAAGCTCGGCCAGCGCTGGAGCAGTGCGTGGGAACCTACCGGCTTCCCCTCTGGCAGCACCGCCATCCCACGGACACAGGACGAGCGCTTTGCCCTGCTGGCGGCGCTGAAGGCCTACTTCACCGCCGTGCCCGCGAATGAAAGCGCGGAGATGGGAGCCACCGCCGCGCTGTGTGACGCCGCGCAGCTCACCCTCTCAGAAAAACGGCAGAACGTGGGGGATGCGGAAGTGTCCCAGACCAGCGCCTTCACCGCCCGCACAGCCGCCGTGGATGCCCTGCGCAGACGCGTGCGTGGCCTGATCAATGAGCTGGAGAGCCTCATCGCCGATGATGATCCGCGCTGGGAGGCCTTTGGCCTGAACATCCCGGCGCACCCGAGCGCCCCGGAACCGGTGACGAGCCTGACCGCCGCCGCGCTGGGCAACGGGCGCATCGAGATCAGCTACCCCTATGCCACGCGGGCCACCCGCTACCGCATCGAGACCTGGATCATCGGCTTGGACACCGAGTGGCAGAACAAGGCCAGCGCCAAGGACCTGGAGGTGATCCTCAAAAACTTCACTGCCGCGCAGGTCGTCAAGGTGCGCGTCATCGCCAGCAACGACGGCGGCGACGCCGCCCCGAGCCCCGAGGCCCAGGTGACGGTGACTTAGCGCCGCAGTCGCTGTTTGCGGTGGTTGGCAATCGTTGAGGGCGCTCTGCGCCGTTGACCGTTGTTTCTTCAAACCACAGCCAACAACCGTCATCCACCGTCAACCATTGCAAACCTCCTCCGCTCATGCCCTTCGATCCCACTCTTCCCGCGAACAACTCACCGAACTCCTCGGCGCAGATGCGCGGCCAGCTCAACGGCCTCAAAGACCTCATCGACGCGATTCAATCCATCGGCAGTGCCACGGTGGACGGTGTGAACACGCTGACGCCGGGGGAACCGGCGGAGGTGACGCTGACGGTGAGTGGCGGCACACTGCACTTCACCTTTGGCATCCCTCAAGGCCTGGATGGCGGCGACGGTGGGCAGGGCATTC
>JBIKYB010000551.1:0-2729 GCA_044355475.1 Prosthecobacter sp. | reverse complement strand
ACTGGAAACTTCCCGATCAAGGTGAAGTAGTCGTCACGGCTTCAAATGCCGCACGAGGAACTCCATGCGCAAACGCGAGCCATACGGCGTCTCCGCCGCGCCATGGCCGGCGCCGGCGATGGGCATGAAGTCGAAGGTCTTCCCGGCCTTTTGCAGCGCAGCGACGACTTGCGTCGTGCTCGCGGGATCGACGTTCGTGTCGAGTTCGCCGACGATGAGTAGGAGGTGGCCTTGCAGCTTGTGGGCGTCTTCTTTGTTCGAGCTTTTCACATACGACTCATCCACCGGCCAGCCCATCCACTGCTCATTCCACCAGATCTTGTCCATTCGGTTGTCATGACAGCCGCAATCGGCGACGGCCACTTGGTAGAAGTCGTGATGATCGAGCAGCGCTCGCATGGCATTCTGTCCACCAGCGCTGCCGCCGTAGATGCCCACGCGGCTCAAATCCATCCACGGGCGTGTTTTCGCGGCTTCTTTGATCCAAAGCTTCCGATCCGGAAAACCGGCGTCTTTGATGTTCTTCCAGCACACGTCGTGGAAGGCCTTGCCGCGATGATTCGTGCCCATGCCGTCCATTTGCACGACGATGAAGCCGAGCTCAGCGATCACATGATGGCCCATCAACCGGCTGAACTCCTTCGGCGCAAACGAGCCGTGCGGACCGGCATAGATGTTCTCGACGATGGGATACTTCTTCGCCGGATCGAAGTTCGAGGGCTTCACGATCACACCGTGGATGTCTGTTTTGCCATCGCGACCCTTTGCCACGAAGCGCTCTGGCATCGTCCAGCCCGTGGCGAGCAGCGCGGAGACCTCCGCCTTCTCCAATTCGCACACCAGCCCGCCATCGCGGCTGCGGCGCAGTTCCATCACCGGCGGCAGATCGGCACGGGACCAAGTGTCGATAAAAAAGTCGCGATTCGGCGAAAACTCGACGCGGTGGTTGCCATCGCCTTCCGTGAGCTGTTTGAAGCCGCTGCTGTCGAAGTTCACACGGCAGAGATGCTCATGATAGGGGTCTTCCTTTGCCCGCAAACCGCTCGCGAGAAACCAAATCTCCTTCTTCGCCTCATCCACCTGCAAAACTTCGCGCACGGGCCACGCGCCCTTGGTGATTTGATGCTTCGGTTTGCCGGTTTGCACATCGTAGAGCCACAGGTGGCACCAGCCGTCGCGTTCGCTCATCCAGATGAGTTCGCCGTTGCTGTGCAGCCAGTGACGCCAGCTTTTGCCGGAGTAGTGGATGAAGGTTTTCGAGGTCTCTTCCACCACCACGCGCACGGTGGCGGTCTTCGCATTGACCGCGAGCACGCGGTAGAGCTGATGGCCGCGCTGGTTATAGTTGAAGTAAAACTCGCTGCTGTCCGGCGCCCACACCGCGTCCAGTTCGCCACTTTCAGTGAATGGATTCTCGTAAAGATCACGCGCCACGCGGACCTTCGTTCCATCGTTCTTTTCGATGACCCACTGCGGCTTCGGGAGCGGATCGCCGGGCTTGATGTAGTCGATGACCTTCAGCTTCGGCTGCACGCTGTCGTTCGGGGTCGATTCGACGATCGTCACCTTCCGTCGCTCCACCTTGTCCGCCTCCGTAAAGACCACACACGAGCCATCCGGCGAACGGAAACCGCGCTCGGGCTTCTTCGGCGTCTCCTTTTTGGCCTTGGAGATGCCTTTGCCGTCGATGATGAAGGTTTGGAGTTGGGACGCGCCCTCAACGACCGCGAGATGCTCGCCCGTGCGGCTGGTGATGAGCCAGACATGGCCGTCAAAGGTATGCTGCTCGCGTTCTGAGCCTGCGCGAACGCCGCCGTAGCGCACGTGACCGCCTTCCTGGTTGATCCAGTAGAGCTCCACGTCCTCGCTGAGCTGGTTGATGAACTTCAGCCCCGAGGATTCACCCGTGCGCCGCGTGCGTCGCAGCTCGATTTTCATCGTGGAGGTCTTCGCGGCCTCTTTCTCCGGCAAACCCAGCGCCTTGAGCGTCGCGGCGGTCTTGCGGCTGCCCTTCGTGGCATCAATCAAAACAAACTCCGACTTCCCCGGTGCCGTCTGCACGCGATACCAAAACGTCTTGCCATCCGGCAGCCAGTTCGCCTGCACGCGGTCGCGAAAGACCTTGTTCTCCGTGCGTTTGGGAAAGCTGAGCGCGGCCTCAAAGTCGGCGGCGAAGGCCGAAAGGCTCAAAGTGAGGAAAAGAAGCGATTTCATGCGATGCCGAATTGAAATGGGTCTGCCGGATCGAGGATCAATGTCGTCTCGGCCGTGATGAAGGCCTCTCCGGTGATCGTCGGGATGATGCCGCGTTCACCGGCTTCATAGCTGCCTTCAAACACACTGCCGAGGATGCTTTCCTGACGCCAAACCTCGCCGGGAGCGAGTTTTCCGTCCGCAGCCAGACACGCGAGCTTCGCACTCGTGCCGGTGCCGCAGGGAGAGCGGTCATACTCTCCGCCGGGACACAAAACGAAGTTCCGGCTGTGATTCGCGGTATTCTGCGGCGGGCCAAAAAGCTCGACGTGATCGACTTCCGGATATCCAGTGGCTCGCACAGCCTCGCGCATCGCCAAACTGGCCTGCGTGAGCTGCGGGACGTTTTTCAGCGTGAGATCGAGTCCGTGATCAGCGACGAGAAAGAACCAATTTCCACCCCATGCGACATCTCCGGTCGCTCCACCGGCCTTCACGCCCTTCGCTTGTCGATACGACGGCACATTGCGAATGCT
>JBIKYB010000180.1:0-10160 GCA_044355475.1 Prosthecobacter sp. | reverse complement strand
CGGATGTTTTCCCCGCGATCACCGAGGTTGGAGCCGAGTGCGATGCCAAAATGCATGGTTTGCGATGGATTACGGTTGTTTGCGTTAACGGTTGATGTTGTAGGCCTGCATCAATCCGACGCGTAGCAGCAAGAAGGCGTAAGCCCGCAGGGCAAAGAAGATAGCAGTGCCATACAATCCGGCTGAGATTCCATCTACGATCATCGCCAGACACCAGAAGCCGAAGGGAAAGATCGTGGCGATGGTGGACAGCAAGGCTGAGCCTATCTTCCGCCTGCTGAAACAGAAGAGCGATAAGCCTCCGCGATAGGACTTCAAACCCCGAAGAGTACCGAGTTCGAACAGGTAGAAAAAAAGCGCGTGTGTGAGAATTGGAATGCCGATGCTGTCACCATCAGGTGGGTAGTCACCCCGCATGGCTCGCGTGTTGAAATGAAGAAAATTCAACACCGGAGCCAGCAGGATCAACAGCCATACGACGACAACGAGACCACGTGTTTTTGGTGGAGTGCAGAGGAAGCCGAGGGGCATGGTTTGCTGTGAAATGGAAACGACTGTTAACAACAGCCACAGAAACTACTGTCAACAACAGCCAGCCATCGTCAATAACGGTAAACTCATCCCTTCAGTCCCAGCACATCCTGCATGTCATAAAGCCCCGCTGGTTTGCCGACGAGCCATCTCGCGGCGCGGACGGAGCCGTTGGCGAAGGTGTCGCGGCTGCTGGCTTTGTGCGTGAGTTCGACACGCTCGCCGACATTGGCGAAGACGACGGTGTGATCGCCGACGACATCGCCACCACGAATGGCGTGGACGCCGATTTCCTTCGGCGTGCGTGCTCCCACGTCGCCGAAGCGGCCGTGACGGCAGTCCTTGTCGTACTCGAGGCCGCGCACATCGGCGAGGATTTCCACCAAGGTGCGGGCAGTGCCGCTGGGGGAGTCTTTTTTCATGCGGTGGTGCATTTCGATGACTTCAAGGTCGAAATCCGGCCCCAGCAGCTCGGTGGCCTTGCGGGTCAGCCAGAAGAGCGTGTTCACACCGACGCTGTAGTTGGAGGCGAAGACGATGGGCAGTGTTTTCGCAGCTTCACGGATAGCGGCGAGCTGCTCGTTTGTGTGGCCGGTGGTGCCGATGACCATGCTTTTGTTCTGCTTGAGGCATTCGCCAAGCAGTTCATCGCAGAAATGGTGAGAGGTGAAGTCGATCACGGTATCGGCCTGGGCAAGGGCAGGGGACAGGGCGTCGCCGACGTCGATGGTGGAGGCGACGGTGACGTTTTGAGCTTCGGCGGCACGGAGGATGGCCTGGCCCATGCGGCCTTTGCAGCCGGTGATGAGGAGTTTGAGGTCGGACATGGTGGCGTGGGTGATAAACGGGGCGCTTGAGTTATGCAAGGCGGCGCTGGCTCAGGCTGCGGCGAGTTTTTGCCGGATGTCGGCGACGATCTGCTCGGGAGTTTGATCAATCGACACGCGGACCAAATCAGGCGTCGCTTCCAGGGTTGCGAGCTGACTTTCCAGCAGGCTCAGCGGCATGAAATGCCCCTGTCGAGCGGCCATGCGGCTGCTGATGAGATCTCGGCTGCCATCGAGTAGGACAAATCGCAGCGCCGCATCTGCATCGTGGGCACGGAGTTTCTCACGGTAGATCGGTTTGAGCGCGGAGCAGGCGAGGATGTAAACCGGCGTGAGATGGCGCATGTCCTCGATGCGCTGCCGCAGCACGGCATACCAGGGCCAGCGGTCATCATCGGTCAGCGGCGTGCCGGTGGACATCTTGGCTTTGTTCGAAGGCGGATGGAAATCGTCGCCGTCCTCGAAGACGGCATCGAGCTGCGTTGCAAGCAGGCTGCCAACGACGGATTTGCCGGAGCCAGAGACTCCCATGATGATGATGGTGCGTAGTTCGGGGGACATGTGGCAGGTGGGCTGAAAACAGCATGGTTGCTGCACGGGAACAACGAGAGATTGCTTTGAGCCGGAAATCGTGTGCACGTTCGCCTTCTTCCATGCGTCCCATAATCCACCGTCTCATCTTCTGGCTCCATCTCATCGCAGGCATGCTCGCCGGGGTTGTCATCCTCTCCATGGCGGTCACGGGTCTGCTCATCGCGTATGAGTCCCAGCTCATGGAATGGGCCAATCGGAATCTGCGCGTCACGCCACCGCTACCGGAAGCCAAGCACCTCGACATTGAGACTCTGGTGGCCCGGGTGCGCGAGTCGAGGCCGGATTTGAACCCCACTGGCATCACTTGGAAGGCCGATCCCGTCGCGCCGGTGACTCTGACCATGGGACGCGAGGGTGTTTTTTTCGTGAATCCTTACACTGGGGTGCTTTTGCGGGAGGGAAACCATGCTTGGCATGACTTTTTCCACGCCGCGACGGACTGGCATCGCTTTCTGACCGGCTCTGGACTGCCGCGTGAGGTGGGGAAGGCCATCACGGGCGCTGGCTGCCTGATCTTTGGTCTGCTGCTTGTCTCTGGCCTTTACTTGTGGTTTCCGCATCATTACCGGCGGTCGAATCTCAAAGCCGCGCTGCTTTTCAACCGCCAGCTCAAAGGTCGTGCCCGCGATTGGAACTGGCACAACGTCATCGGTTTCTGGAGCGCCTTCCCGCAGCTCCTCATCATCCTCACTGGCCTCATCATGTCCTATGGCTGGGCAAACAACCTGCTCTTCACCCTCGCCGGCAGTCCCCCGCCCCCGCCACGCGCATCACCGGCGGCGGGCGGCGGCCCTCGTGAAAGCGCACGTCCGGCACCGCCTTCGCTTGACGGCCTTTCTGCGTTGCTGGCCGAGGTGCGCCTGCAAATTCCTGACTGGCAACTTCTCAGTCTCCGCATGCCGATGAAGCCGGAGGAGCCCTTTCCGCTCATGGTGGACCGGGGCGGGCGCGGGCAGGTGCATCTGCGCACCATGCTCAACCTCGACCTCACCCAGGGCAAAGTCCTGCCCAGCCCGGATGATTTTCAGCAGCAGAATCTCGGTCGCCGCCTGCGCATGTTTGCGCGTTTTCTGCACACCGGCGAGTTATTCGGTCTCGTCGGCCAGACGGTGGCCGCGCTTTGCACTTTGGCGGCGATTTTGCTCGTCTGGACCGGCTTGGCGCTCGCCTGTCGGCGTTTCTTCGGCCGGAAATCCTCCGCGCAGTAAAACATGGCTAGAATTGACGTCTAAAACAAACTGAAGAACCCGATGGTTCGTGAGTCAGTTCCGAGTTTGTTTTTGCCGCAGATTCAGGAAAGCCACAGACGGGAACTCAGTCAATCTGCGGTTTCCCTGAATCTGTGGCCATCCATCAGGCTTCCAGACCGCTCGAAGTTTTGATGCCACGAGTCAGGAAACGTGGCGCGGCTTTCGTTGACCGCGCTTGACCTTCTGCACGCACCATGGAGGATGCGCGGCACTCACCATGAAACGCCTGCTTTTGCCCGCACTGCTGCTGTTTGGAGCCTCGCTCGTCGCTGACGAGCCGAAGACCGAAGCCCCCAAGGAGTTCATTCTCTTCAACGGCAAATCCCTCGAAGACTGGGAAACCGTGGACGTCGGTGGGAGCGGCGTCGTGGACCTTGAAGGCGGCGTCATGATCATCAACCAGGGGGAAAACGTCAGCGGCGCGGTTTATAAGAAAGCCGCCTCACTGCCGCTGACCAATTACGAGATCACTTTGGAGGCCAAGCGACTGCAAGGCGTCGATTTCTTCGTTGGTTTGACCTTTCCCGTCGGTGATCTGAAGACCTGCGCCACCTTCGTCTGCGGTGGTTGGGGCGGAAGCGTCACGGGCATCTCTTCCATCGACGGTCTCGACGCCTCCGAGAACAACACCTCCAGCTACCAGCGCTACGATGATGACAAATGGTATGCCATCAAGCTCCGCGTCACCCCGGAGAATTTGAGCGCTTGGGTCGGTGAAAAGCAGGTCATCGACGAAGACATCACAGGTAAGAAAATCGCCGTGCGCACCGGCCCCATCGAAAGCTACCTGCCGCTCTCCCTCACCACCTTCAACACCACCTCTGCCATCCGTAACATCAAGCTCACCCCCCTTGTGGAGAAGAAATGAGGCGGGCACTCGTCCTCGCACTCGTTGTCTGCGGCAGCCTCGTGTCCTGCACCTCGGTGCTGCGAACACAGGTCTCGCGTGAAGAGACACGCCTTACCGAGCGTGAAAAGCGCCACATGGCCGCCTTGCTCGAAAACATGGCCACTGGCTGGGATGGTATGCGGCACGGCAAGATCAGCGAGCGGCGCAAGGCGCAGGATCGCTACGACAGGGCACTCGCGGATTTCCTGCGTGAGTGGGACAAGCAGCAGAGTCCACGCTACTGGCAGACCGGCACCGTCTTTGCCGCGAAAAAGCAGTCTTTTCTCATCGAGTTCGACCCGGCGGCCAATCAGCATCATGAAGTGCCGCCGCCGCAGATCGACCAGCTCATCCTGCCGCATCGGGTGAAGCAGCGAGACACCGACACCCAGGCCTGGCGCCCAGGAGTCGGCGTGCCCGTCGTCGGCCACATCCGCCGAACCAGTGACGCACGCAAAGAGCAACCCTTTCTGCCTCCCAACGGCGGCAATCTCACCCTCACCGCCGTCATGGAGATCAGTGATGCGCCTGAGGATGGCAGCGCGCCGCGCCGCTGCCGCCTGCACCTTCACAACACCCTCAATGTGGACACCGTGAAGGTGCGTGACGACGAGCGCCTGCTCGCCGCGAACTTCACCGCCTCCAAACAACTCGCCCTCTCCAAAAAGTCCCTCAACCTGTTCGCCTTGCTAGGTCTGCTTTACCCCGAGCGCGCCTTGGCGGACTGCCAGCTCTACCGCATGGATGTGTACGATCCGAAGCGCATTCCGGTGGTCTTTGTGCATGGCCTCATGTCCGATCCGCATATCTGGCTGAACGTCGTCAATGCCATCAGCGCCGATCCCGAGCTGCGCGCCGCCTACCAGCCCTGGTACTTCCTTTATCCCACCGCCCTCAGCATCCCGCAGTCCTCCGCCATGCTGCGCGACTCGCTGCGCCAGATGTTGAAATACTACGACCCTGACCACAACGATCCCGGGCCAAAGAACATGGTGCTCGTCGGCCACAGCATGGGCGGTCTGGTCAGCCGCATGCAGACCATCGACCCTGGCGACAAGCTCTGGAACGCCCTGCTCAGTGATCCTCCGGGGACGCTGCGAGTGTCCGACTCCGTCAAAGAGCGCCTGACCCGGAACCTCCTCTTCAAGCCGCAGCCTGAGGTGAAACGCCTCATCTTCATCACCACTCCGCACCGCGGCAGCAACATCGCCAGCAAAAACATTGTCCGTCGTCTCTCCTCGCTCATCCGCTTGCCGTTGGACATGCTGCTCATGTCCCAGGAGCTGCTCTCAGGCAACACCGACGCCCTCTCACCCGAGATTCGTGACTGGGGTATCTACAGCTTCCTCAGCCTCGGCATGCTCTCCGAAAAACATCCCTACTACCGGGGGCTCAACGCCGTGCCCATTCCTGTGGAGCATCATTCCATCATCGGGGACCGGGGCAAAAACAACAGCCCAGCAAGCTCCGACGCCGTCGTGCCTTACTGGAGTTCCCACCTCGACAGCGCCGCCTCTGAAAAGATCGTCCCCCACTGGCACGGCTGCGTGGAAAAGCCCGAAGTCGTCAAAGAGGTCATCCGAGTTCTGCGCGAGCATCTTCGGCAGAAGGGAACTCCCTCGAAGCAGCGTTGATGAGGAACCGACCTCATGAATTTTCGCCATCTTTTAGTACTCAGCGTTGCATTGACCCAGCACGCTGCCGCCGAACTGCCCTTCACCCAGGTGCCAGTCGAATTCGTCGGCAAGTTCTCTCCTGGCAAGTCACCGCTCGTCTTCAATGACGGCACACCCGTCAAAACCGCCGATGAGTGGAGCAAGCGACGCTCTGAAATCCTCGCGGACTGGCACGCGATCATGGGCGCGTGGCCGCCGGTGATCGAAAAGCCGAAGATCGAGGTGCTGGAGACGAAAGCGCGTACCGAAGGCATCTCTCAGCAAAAAATCCGTCTCGAAATCGCCCCCGGTCAAATGGGTGATGGCTACCTGCTGCTGCCTTCCGGGTCTGCGCCGCATCCGGCCGTCTTTGTGCCCTACTATGATCCCGAAACCAGCGCCGGCCTGAGTGATAAGCCGCTGCGAGACTTCGCTTGGCAGCTCGCCCGGCGCGGCTTCGTCACGCTCAGCATTGGCTCACCTGGGGGCGATGCACGGCTGCCTGTTTTGAGCGCCAAAGCGAAATGTCAGCCGCTTTCTTACCTCGGTTACATCAGCGCGAACATGTGGCAGGCGCTCGCCTCGTTGCCGGACGTGGATTCGAAGCGCATCGGCATTGTTGGGCACTCGTATGGCGGCAAGTGGTCGCTGTTTGGGTCCTGCTTGTTCGAAAAATATGCCTGCGCCGTGTGGAGTGATCCCGGCATCGTCTTTGATGAGTCACGTGGCAGCATCAACTACCAGGAACCGTGGTATCTCGGCCTCGATCCGGCGATCACCCGCAAGCCCGGCCTCGTGCGCGAAGACAGCCCGCGCACCGGCGCTTACAAGACCCTCGTCGAGAAAGGACACAACTTGCAGGAACTCCACGCCCTCATGGCCCCGCGTCCCTTCCTCGTGTCCGGCGGCGCGGAAGACCCGCCCAAACGCTGGGCTGCGCTCAACCACAGCATCGCCGTGAACCAGCTTCTCGGCGTCAAAGACCGCGTCGTCATGACCAACCGCCCGGATCATTCTCCCAACGAGGAGTCCAACGAACAGATCTACCGTTTCTTCGAGTTCTGGCTGAAGAAGTGATGGTTATACCTCGCGTTGTTGAGTTTTCTGATTTTCCACAGATTGCCTTCGGCGGTCTGCTGCCTAAGAAACCCCGCAAATTACTTTTCTGACTCGGGCTATGCGTGAGATCCATTGGCTGATTCATCAATGAAGATATGAAATCTCAGTCCTCTTTGGGGCGGGTTTTGAGGTCGCCATTGATGAAAGCTGCGAAAAAATGAAGGACCTCCACGCTGCTTGGTTTTCAGGCGAGGCGTAGAGAGTAGCGCTCGCCGTGGCGGGTGAGCTTGACGGGGGAACCGTAAAGGTGGCTGAGGTTGGCGCTGGTAAGGAGGTCGTGCTTCGGGCCGGAGGCATGGACTTGGCCGTCTTTGAGCAGTAGGCAGTGGGTGATGCTGGGAAGGATTTCTTCGACGTGGTGGGTGACCATCACGAGGGAAGGGGACTTCGGTCTCGCCGCTAGCGACTGCATCCACTGGAGGTAATGCTCGCGGGCGACGGGGTCGAGCCCGGCGCAGGGTTCGTCGAGGATGAGAACCTCGAATTTGGCCATGAGGGCTCGGCAGATGAGGACCTTTTGCTTCTCGCCCTGGGAGAGCGGCCCCCAGAACGCTTCGCGGAGGTAGTTGCAGCCGACTTGCTTTAAAAGACGCGCGGCCTCACGGAGCACGGCGGGCGTGGGCAACTCAATGAGGTTCAATTTGGCCTCACGACCGCTGGCGATGACATCAAGCACAGGCTCGCTGCTTTCGAGGTAGGTGGTGAGGGTGTTGGTGACGAGGCCGACGCGGCGGCGGACTTCGCGCCAGTCGTCGTCGCCGAAGACGCTGTCGCCGATGCGCAGGGTGCCGCCAGTGGCGCTGTCATAGCCGGTGATGAGGTTGATGAGGGAGGTCTTGCCGCAGCCGTTCGGGCCGAGGATGCACCAGTGCTGGCCGGGATCGACACGCCAAGAGATGCCTTTGAGGATGGGACGGCCGCGGCGGAAGGTGAGGTCGGTGACTTCGAGAACAGGGGGGGGCATGGAAAGGAGGGGGGATGCCGAATGTCGAATGACGAATGAGGAATGTCGAATGGGGAGTGGTGAAGGGTGAAAGGGTGAAAGGGTGAAAGGGTGGATTTTGTCCTTTTGATTTTTCTGCCGTGACAAAAAAATTCATCCTGCTAATCTCGCTCTCCTTTTCCGAAAAAATGTCAGTCGTCGACGCCGCCCAACCCTCAGGCAAAAAAAATTGCGATGCAGCGCCCCAGTCCATGCTTGCACCGCTGGGTGCTTTTTTCGTATCCTGTTCTGAAGTCGCCCGCTACCTGCCAACCATGAGACCGATTTTCAGCGCCGCCTTGGCCATTGCCCTCAGCACCGAGGCTTTTTCCCAAGCCCCTCCGCCAGCTCCTCCCGCTCCAGGAGCACCACCAGCCGCGCCTGCTACCTTGAATGTCCAGCAGGAATTTGATGCGATCTTGAAAGTGGCGAGCGGCTTGTTTGCCGAGGCCAAGTATCAGGAGACGCTGGCGAAGATCGCCGAGGCCAAGAAGCTGGTGAACGGCAAGGACTTCGAGGACATCATGTTCATTGAGGGGGCCTGCTACTACAATTTAAACGACTACCCGAAGGCGATCGAGACCCTGGAAGCTTTCATGGCCAAGTTCCCGACAGGCGGGGCAATCATTGATGTGCGCATGGCTCTGGGGCGCTCTTACATCGCCAGCAAGCAGGAGGAGAAGGGGATCACCGTGCTGAAAGAGGTCGTGACGAGTTCGCCTGACAAGAAGGCGGAGGCGGGTTTGATCATCGCGGACGCTTTGTCGAAGCAGGATAAGAAAGATGAGGCTCTGGCCATCCTTTCCTCTGTGCTGGCGGACGGTATTCGCAGCGCCGAGTCCATTCAGTCCGCGATGATGGCGGCGAACCTCTACGTCAGCACTGGCAAGCTCGAAGAGGCTGGCGCTTTGATGGAGAAAGTGCGTAATTTTGCCTCCGGCGGCGACAACATCGCCCAAATGAACAACATCTACCTGAAACTGGGGGATGAGATGATGGACAAGAAGGCTTTCAAGGATGCGCTGGGTGCCTATCAGCTCGTGCGAAAGAAGAGCGAGATCTCCCGCATTCAACAGGAGCAGATTGCCAAGATGGAGGTCCAGCTCAAGACCGCCAAGGGCGCACGCAAGGACGAGTTGGAGACGAAGCTGAAGGCGAACCAAGAGATCATGGCAGAGATCGAGAAGCGTACGGATTACGACGCGTCTCTCTATTACCGCTTGGGTCGCTGCTATTATGAAATGGGAGCGCCGAAGGAGGACGGCACGGCGGGGGATTCCTCGCGCCTCTGGCAGTCCACTCTGGCCTTTGAGGTCATCGTCAATGAGTTCAAAGATTTCCCGCAGCGCGACAAGTGCATGTACGGCCTGATCATGGTGAATGCAGCACTGAAGCGCATCCCGCAGGCGCGTGAGCTGTGCGAGAGGTTTATCGACAATTTCCCGGAGAGCGAGCAGATCGGCCAGGTATCCGAACTCTACGGCATGCTGGCCTATCAAAACGGCAAGCTGGCCGACGCGGAAAAGGCCTTTGCAAAAGCAGAGACCTTCCCCAAGGCGGACAAGGAGCGCCTGCGCTTCCTGCGCGGCAGCGTGTTGTTTGAGCAGCAGCGTTTCGATGACGCCCGCACGGCCTACGAGCTGCTGGTGCAGGAGTTCCCGGAGACAGTTTACAAAGATGACGCTCTCTACCGCGTTGCGCTGACGTATTTCTATCAGAACGACTACAAGAGCGTGATGAAGGCTTTCAAGAGCTACATCAAGGAGAACCCCAAGGGTCAGTTTGTGGTCGATGCGCGTTACCGCATCGCCTTCATCAACTTCCAAGGCGGGGACAAAGAATCTGCCTTCGAGGAGTTGCAGGGGATCATCAAAGACGCACCAAATGACCAGAACATCGGTCAGGTTCACGCACTGACGGGGGATATTTACAACCAGAAGGCTGATTATGAGAACGCAATGGTGCATTTCGCCGCCGCCGTGGACAAGGCGAAGAGCGACGACGTGCTCAACTACGCCATGGACAACGTCACCGACCTCTACGTCGGCTCCAACAAGTGGAAGGAGCTGTCGGAGATGTGGCAGAAGTACTACAACACACACAAGGACAACGACGATCTCTCCCTCAAGGCCATCCTCTGGATCAGCCGTGCCAACATCAAGGAAGGTAAGCTGGAGGAGGCGAAAAAAATGCTCTCTGAGCACATCAAGACCCGCATCTCCGCCCCGGCCAACCAGCAGGTGGAGGGATTGATCCAGCAGCTCGTCAGCATCAGTGCGCCAAAGCGCCGTCGGGCACCAACCAGCAACACAA
>JBIKYB010000550.1:0-2736 GCA_044355475.1 Prosthecobacter sp. | reverse complement strand
GTTGCTGCATGATCCGAAGGTCTTCGTCATCGACGAGCCGATGGTCGGCCTGGACCCCATCCACGCCCGCACCGTGAAGCGCGAGATCAAGGAGCGCAGCCAGCGCGGCACCACCGTGCTTATGAGCACTCACCTGCTCAACATCGCCGAAGAACTCGCCGACCGCATCGGCATCATCCATCACGGCAAGCTCATCGCCCTCGGCACCTTGGCGGAACTGCGTGCGCAGCACGAGCAGCGCGGCCAGCGCCTGGAGGACATCTTCCTCAGCATGGTGGAAGGTTGAAAATGACGAAACCGGAAGGAGGAATGAGGCTCAAATGCACGAAGCCGTGGAGGCTTCAGACTGGGGCATTAACTCACTCAGGCTCTGCCACGAAATCTCGCCGCAGCCCTGCATAGAAACACCGCAAGCTCTGGAGTGCAGCGGAAGCAGATGAAGACCGTCAGGATACCCGCCAGGCTGGCGCTCCCGGAGGTTTTTCAACGGGCTTTAGATTGTCATTGAGGAATAGCCGCCGTCCACGACCATCTCGTGGCCGGTAACAAAGGAGCCGCCGTCTGCGGCGAGGAGCAGGGCGGCGGCGATGAGTTCCTTGGCTTCGCCAAAGCGGTTCATCGGTGTGTGGCCCATGATTTTGGCGACGCGGTCAGGTGTGAGCACTTTTTTGTTCTGCTCGGCGGGGAAGAAGCCGGGGACGAGCGTGTTCACGCGGATGCCCAGCGGTGCCCACTCGCGGGCAAGGTTCTTGCTGAGATTGTGAACGGCTCCTTTGCTCATGGAGTAGGTGAACACGCGGCTAAGCGGCAGCAGGCCGGACATTGAGCCGAGATTGATGATGGAGGCGGGGACTTTGTTTTCGACGAAGTATTTTCCAAATACCTGGCAGGCCAGAAACACGCCCTTGGTGTTGATGTTCATGATCCGGTCGTATTCATCCTCAGCGATGTCGAGGAACGGCGTCGCGGAGTTCACGCCTGCGCCGTTGACGAGGATGTGGCAGCCGCCGGAGCGCTCCAGCACCTGGTCGAGCAGGATTTGCAGGTCGGCTTTGCGGCTGGCATCGGCGGAGACGAAATATGCTTGGCCACCGGCGGCCTGGATGGTTTCGAGACGTTTGTCCGCCTTCGTCTGATCACGACCGACGAGCACGACTTCCGCGCCGGCGGAGGCATAGCCTTCAGCGATGGCACCGCAGAGTTCGCCCGTGCCGCCGATGACGACAGCGGTTTTGCCTTGGACAGAAAAGAGTTCGAAGATGGAGGACATAGTGAGGGGCGCATCTATGGCGTGTCATTACCGCGCTGCAAGCCGCCTCTCCCGTCACTTTCGGCATCTTGACACCTCACGCGCTGTGCTCTCCCGTGCGGGCATGCCCTGGAGCCACATCATGGTCTTCCTCGCCGGTGTCCTCGTCGGCGCGGCGACGATTGTGCTGTGGAAGGCGCTGCGTTTTGCCGCAGATCTGCGTGCCGCCCGCCATGCGGTGTCCAGCTATGTGTTTCCCGACTGCGGTGTGGCGGACGAGTTGGCTCAGAAGGCGGTGGAAAACTGCAAAAACCGCCTGCGCTGGCAAAAAAACCTCAATCCCGAGTGGCTGCCGCCGCTGGTGGACGAGGTGCCGAAACTCGTGCGTGAGATCGCGGCGATCTACCATCCGGGCAAACAGGAGGCGCTGCTCGCGCCGGGGCTGAGCCAGTTCTCGCGAGCCGTGCATCTCGCGGCGATGGATGTGGCGGATTTTCTGCAAACGCGCTCCATCGGTCGGCTCGTGGATGTCAGCGCCAGCACGGCGCTCAAGACCTGGGAGATGACTCACAAGATCGCCACGCACGAGAAAATGCAGACTGCAAACAAGTGGTACAAACGCCTGCTGCCCGTCTGGCAGGTGCTGCGATTCAAATCTCCCGTCATGTGGGCCAGCATGGCTGTCTCCAACGTCGCCGCCCGCACGCTCCAGCCTGCGGTGATCGACATCATCGCCAAGCGCACGATTGATCTCTACAGCGGACGTTTGGGCAAAGGCACCGGCACGGTTCCAACGGCGACGCTCACGCTGGTGGACAAAGAATCGCCGCCAGGGGCGATGTGAGTCTCAAATCATTCTACTGCCTGAAGTCATGCCATTACCTGAGGGCAACTGCGTCTTGAATGATCTGGAATGAGGAGACTTCGTCGTATTGGTTTTTGACTTTGATGCTCGAAGATGTCCGCTCAAGAAGGGTCCACTCGTAGCTGGCCGCATGGAGAACGCCGGATTTGATGCTCCATTCCGCAAGGGGGAAGAGCCGACCAGCAGAGAAGGGAAAGCCTCCATCTTCGTTGAAGCTGCACCAAAAGTCGTCGTTTGGTTCCGTCGATTTGAGTTCCAGTCCAACGACACTCTTTTTTGTCCAGGGAATACACCCAGATGTCGAGTGCCTATGAACAGATCGGCAGCCTGCTGTTAGCACAATGAGGCAGGCAACTGCTGATTTTAGAACGGAACTGATCATTGGCGGTGTTCTCCTCAATGAAATCACTTCTTCTTGCTCGTCTTAGCCTTCAAACTCGCGAGGTAGGCGACGACATCACGGATCTGCGGCTTTGTGAGGATGCCGAGCATGGGCGGCATGACGCTGATGGGCGGGGTGGCGGTGGCGATTTGAGCGCGGGGGATGCTTTGGGTTTTGCCGTCGGGCATGCGCAGGGTGATTTGCGCGGCGTCTTCCTTGTCGAGAGCGCCGGAGATGCTT
>JBIKYB010000179.1:0-10188 GCA_044355475.1 Prosthecobacter sp. | reverse complement strand
CCGCCGCCGAGGCGGTGTATGCGGGCAAGGGCAAGGACAAGGTGCTCGTCTATCCGCGGGAGTCTTTGAACGCGAAGATTCCCGCGGGTGGACTCACGAACCCCACCGTCTTCGCCGACGGCCTCGCCATCCCGCTCGGCATCATGCCTTGGGGCGCGGGCGATACCTGCTACGTCCAGCACGGCCACGATTTGAAGCTCTACAAAGATACCAACGGCGACGGCAAGGCGGACACCTTTGACGTCGTCCTCACCGGCTTCGGCGTGCAGGACTCGCATTTGTTTCCGCATCAGTTCACGCGGGCACCCGGCGGCTGGATCTGGATGGCGCAGGGCCTTTTCAACAACAGCAAAGTCCACAAACCCGGCAGCGATGTCGTCGTCGATTGGCCGAAGTGCAGCATGGCCCGTATGAGGCCGGATGGCAGCGAGTTCGAGGTCATCAGCACCGGCCCGAACAACATCTGGGGCCTCGTCATCACCGGCGAAGGCGAGACCTTCATCCAGGAGGCGAACGACTACGGCTACCCCGTCATGCCCTTCCACGAATACGCCTACTACCCCGGCGGCATGGAGGCATTGAAGAAGAGCTACCAGCCCGATTTCCCGCCTCAGGCCGAGTTCCGCATGGGCGGCACGGGATTGAGTGGCCTGGCGTTGATCGAGAGTGGTTCGCTCTCGCCTGAGAAAGTGGCTCAGAGTTCTGTAGTCCCGGCTTTAGCCGGCTTAGGGGCATCAGAACCGGCTAAAGCCGGGACTACAATACCCAAGCCCGCCCATGTGATGGCCGTCGCCAATCCCATCACCTCGAAGATTCAAACCATCGCCATGCACCGCGACGGCGCGTATTGGAAGCTCGCCCAGCTCCCCGACCTCATCACCTGCGACGATCCCTTCTTCCGCCCCGTCGCCCTCACCAACGGCCCCGACGGCTGCATCTACATCGTCGATTGGTACAACAAGATCATCTCCCACAACGAAGTGCCACGGGCGCATCCGGATCGTGACAAGACAAGGGGACGCATTTGGCGTGTGAAGGCGAAGGGAAAAGTGTCTCTCAGTGGCGGAGTGGTCGATCTGAAGGCTCTCTCGCCAACTAGCGAGAAAACAACTTCGCCGACGACAGGCTACTCGTCTTTGATGACCATCCGCGACTTCACGAAGATGAGCACCGAGGAACTGATCGCGAGATTGGGAACAGAGCCGGTGGCGCAGGCGCATCTAGCCTGGCAGACGTTGGTGGATCGAAGAGAAGAAACGGATTTAGAACATCTCAAAAAGGTATTCGATGAGAAGAACCTAGCCGCTCATATACAGGCGTTTTGGGCATTGGAAATGCGTCACGGACTGACAGTGAATGACATTTCTGCGATGCTCGATTCATCCAGTGACTCGCTTCGGCGACAGGCTGCCCGGTTTCTTGGCTACTATACTGCAGATCTCGCTGTTGGAAGACTTCCGGTTACTTTAATGAAGCTCGCCAATCCAATCTTGGAGGACACGAATCCAGAGGTTCGAAGAGAAACAATACAGTCACTTCACAAGATCATTACCGGTCCACTACATCGACATGATTTTGGTAAGAACGACGCGAATGCTTACAACAACCTGCTCTCTTCTCTCCTCGCCTTCGCCAAACCCAGCCTCCCCAACGGCCCCACCATCGCCTCCTCCCGCGGCAACAAGCAAATCCCCGTGCGCGAGGCCTATGACCGCGAGTTCGAGCGATTCCTCGTCCGCATGTTCCTGGAGCGTCATCCCGATGTCGTCGCGAAGTTCCTCGACTCCGACGCCGCTGCGAAACTACCCGTCGAGGCCCGCGTGCTTGCCTCGCTCGCGTTGGAGCCGAAGGCCAGCGCCTCCCGCGTCGCGAAACTGCTCCCGCAGCTCGACCGCGCCCCGAATGACGAGGAACTCCTCCGCCTCGCCCAGTTCCCCGCCGAAGCCGGTGTCGGCGAGGCTCTCCAAGCACTCCTCACGAACGAAAAATCCCGCGCCGCCGTCGCCGAGAAGCTGCTGGCGCAACGCACGAAGCTCGATGCGAAGCAAATCGCGCCGTTGCTGACGGAAACGGCGAAGCAGATGCTGCAAAACTCGCCCGCGCAGGCTTTGCAACTGATCAGCGGTTTTCAGCTCGCGAGTTTGGAGAGCGATCTCGTCGCACTTATGGAGCGGCGACGATCCGTCGCCCAAAATGATCCGGAAGGGCGACGACTCGTCGCCACTCCACAAATCCTCACCACCCTCCGCGATCTCCGCAGCGGTGAAGCCGAACTCTTTGCCTCCCTCGCGAAATCCGATCCCGATGCTCTCACACGCGATGCCGCGCTCGAAGCCCTCGCCGCCTCACGCTCGCCGGAAGCCGCCACGAAGCTCCTCGCGCTATATCCTTCACTTCAGCCCGCGCAGCGCCGCAGCGCCCTGAACGCACTCTCCAGCACCCAAGCCGGAGCGAAAACCATCACCACCGCCCTCACCGACCACCGCTTACCGTCCACCGATCTGGACGGCCCTACCGTCGAGCGACTCGCCACCGTGCTCGGCGATGACCCCGCCATCACCCAACTCCAGCAGCAACTCGGCGGCATCTTCCG
This sequence comes from Prosthecobacter sp., assembly GCA_044355475.1. Classification (GTDB taxonomy): domain Bacteria; phylum Verrucomicrobiota; class Verrucomicrobiia; order Verrucomicrobiales; family Verrucomicrobiaceae; genus Prosthecobacter. The sequence goes on along the minus strand of JBIKYB010000179.1, from coordinate 7,595 downwards.
CGAGATCTTGCTGCTCGACGGCCAGGACACCGCGTGGGTCGATTCCAAGATCACGCTCGACGGCCCCTTCACCGTCGAGGCCTGGGTGCGGCTCGCGCCCGGCATCAGCAACGAAGACAGCCTGCTCGGCGTGAAGGGCGGCGTGGACATGAACTTCTTCGGCGGAAAATTCCGCGTCTATGCCGGCCCCGAGCTGCGCGATGTCTGCGTGGCCAACAAACCCATAACACCCGACCTCTGGACCCACCTCGCCGTCACCCGCGATGCCCAAGGCCTCATCCGCATCTACCAAAACGGCGAACTCGACGCCACCGGCACCAAGCCCGCGCCCGCGAAGTGGGAAAACTGCCAGATCGCCTGGAGCGGCCCAAAAAAGGGCACCGAGGGAGCCATGATGGAGTTCCGGGTTTGGAAGGTGGCGCGGAGCGCCAACGAGATCCGTGCAACTTTCGACAGGTCCGTTGGAGTGAAGGCTTTAGCCGATGCTGGAAACGCCCCGCTTCTCCCACTCTCCCCAGATCGCCTGAAGGCTGGACTCCAACCAAACAAAGGCGCCCGCATCGCCAAAACCATCGACACCCCACCTCTGCTCACCGAAGAAGCCGCGAAGGCCCTCGACACCAAATTCGCCAAATTCACCGCCTTGGCCCCCAAAGGCAATGCGGCGAACGGAAAAGCCCTTAGCGCCCTCTGCATGGCCTGCCATCAAATAGGCAACGTCGGCGGTCAAATCGGCCCGAACCTCTCCGGTGCGGGCGCGATGGGCCTGGAGGCCGTCTTGCGCAACATCCTCACGCCCAATGCCGCCATGGAGCCCGGCTACCGCATCTACCGCGTTGAAATGAAAAACGGCGACCTCGTCGACGCCTTCTTCGTCAGCGAAGACAAAGACGCCGTTGTCATCCGCCAAGCCGGCCTCCCCGACCGCCGCGTACCCAAAGCCGACATCCGCAGCACCCAATTCATCCGCCGCTCCCTCATGCCCGAAGGTCTCCTCGATGCCTTGCAGGACCAGCAAGTCGCCGATTTGCTCGCCTATCTGATGACGCTGAAGGGTTAGAAACAGGTGGGATGGGACGCGTGGTGTGATGCGAGACTTCTGGCTGGATGATGCCAAGAATCCAGCAACTCGACTCATCCCCCCACATTTGCGGGGGATGACGGAGAAAACCCAGTGCGGAGGTTTGATTCTGGTTCAAATTTACTCTCCACATCCCCTCCCACACCCATGTACGGACTCGTCAACAAAGCCATCGAAGAACTCGTCGTCACTCATTTCGGGGAGGATAAATGGGAGCTGATCAAAAAGAAGGCGGGCGTGGAGGTGGATGTCTTTGTGAGCAATGAAGCCTACCCGGATGACATGACGTATGACCTCGTCAGCGCGGCTTCTGCGGTGCTGGGCGCTTCGGCGAGTGACATCTTGGTGGCTTTCGGCGAGCATTGGGTGCTGAAGACGGCCTCAGACAGCTATGGCTCGATGATGCGCGCCGGTGGTGCCTCGCTGAAGGAGTTCCTCATCAATCTGCCGAACTTCCACACACGCGTGCAAATGATCTATCCCAAGCTCCAGCCGCCGCGCTTCGAGTGCTCGGACATCGGCGAAAGCTCGATGCATCTGCACTACTTCACCCATCGCTCAGGACTCACGGATTTCGTCGTGGGCCTGGTTCAGGGCCTTGGGAAGCTTTATTCCACCCCGGCCACGGCCAAAGTGATCGCTACAAAGGCGGAAGGAGCGGATCACGATGTGTTTGAGGTTTCCTGGACTGCCGCAGCCGCATGAATCTCCAGGACGACAGCTCGCGCGTCATCAGCAGCCTACCCACGCGGGAGTTTCTCCGCGCGTTCCCGTTCTACTTCGTGTGGGATGATCAGGATGTGATTCTGGAGGTCGGCCCATCGCTGCCAAAATTCTGCCCGCAAGCCATTCCCGGAGCGCGCTTGCAAAATGTCTTCATCTCAAAGCGTCATGCGAGCGAGTTCAGTCATGCCCTCGCATCCGCCCACAATGAGCGGCTTTTCCTGCTGGAGGATCGCCTGAACCATCGCGTGCTGCGCGGCCAATTGATCATGCTGGATGCTCCACCGCGTGGCGTCATGCTCGGCTCGCCCTGGTTCACGGAACCAGACGAGGTGGATGCCTGCGGCCTCACAATGAGTGACTTTGCCGTCCATGATCAGACGATCGACCTCCTCCAGGTGCTGCAAACGCAGCGCATGGCCGCCGCCGACCTGCAAAAGCTCAACAAACGCCTCACCGAACAGCGCACCCAGCTTCGTGAGCAGGAGGCGCATTCGCGCAAGCTCGCACTCGTGGCCGCGCGCACGGACAATGCCGTCGTGGTCACGGATGCCCAGGGCCGCATTGAATGGGTGAATGAGGGATTCACCCGGATGACTGGCTGGCAGGCGGACGAAGTCATGGGGCGCACGCCGGGGTCTGTTCTCCAGGGAGCTGACACTGATCCCATCACCGTCGCCTACATGCGCAAGTGCCTGCGGGAAAAGAAGAGCTTCCGCACCGAGATACTGAACTACCACCGCTCTGGCCACAAGTACTGGACGGCCCTGGAGGTGCAGCCCATCCTCAATGACTCGGGTGAGGTGGTGAACTTCATGGCCATCGAAAGCGACATCACCGTCCGCCGGTATGATGAGCAGCGCCGCGCACTCCAGTTCTCCGCCAGCCGCATCCTCGCTGAGGCAGACGGCATGAGTTTGGCGGCGGCGAAGATCATTCAGATGATCTGCATCAAGCTCGGCTGGACCGCAGGTGGCATGTGGATGCTCGACACCAACCTCAAAGAACTTCGCCTCGCAGAGCTGTGGCATCATCCCGAGCGTGATCTCACGGAATTCGTCAAACTCAGCCGCGAACTCACCTTCACTTTGGGTTCCGGACTGCCAGGTCTGGTTTGGCAAACAGGCCAAAGCCAATGGCTCCGAGACTTCGCCTCCCAGCCGGAGACTTTTGCCCGCGCCACCGCCGCTGCGGCATGTGAGCTGCATGGGGCGATCGCGTTTCCCATCGTCGCACGCGGAGAGACCATCGGCGTCTTCGAGCTGTTCAGCGCCGAGATCGCCGATCCTGATGAGGCGCTGCTGCAAGCGCTCGGCGGCATCGGCAATCAGATGGGCCAGTTCATCGAACGCAAGTCCACGGAGAATCTGCTCTGGCAGACGAACGCCCTGCAAAAAGCCATCCTCGAAAGCGCCAATCATACCATCATCTCATCCACGCCAGATGGCATCATCGCCACCTTCAACCGCGCTGCTGAGCAAAAGCTGGGCTACACAGCCGAGGAGATGATCGGCAAGCAAACCCCCGCCATCATTCATCTGCCGGAGGAGATCATCGCTCGCTCCCGTGAACTCTCCATCGAGCTGGGACATGAAATTCAGCCTGGATTCGAGACCTTCGTGGCAAAGGCCACCATCGGCGAAATCGACGAGCGTGAATGGACCTACGTCCGCAAAGATGGCACGCATTTCCCCGTGCGACTCTCCGTCACCGCTTTGTGCAACGAGCGCGGTCAAATCACCGGCTACCTTGGTGTTGGCTCCGACATCACGGAGCAGAAGCGAGCGGCTGAGGAGCTCCTCCAGGCCAAGGAAACCGCCGAAGGTGCCAGCCGGGCCAAGAGTGACTTCCTCGCCACGATGAGTCATGAGATTCGCACGCCGATGAATGGCATCATCGGCATGTCCTCCCTGCTGCTAGACACCGATTTGCAGCCCAAACAACGCGAAATGGTCGATGCCGTGCGCCAGAGCGGTGATGCGCTCATGACCATCATTGAGGACATCCTCGACTTCTCCAAGATCGAGGCCCGGAAGCTCGATCTCGTCGATGAAACCTTCCGTCTCGACTCCGTCATCCGTGGTGTCGTCGATCTCCTGCATCACAAGGCCGCTGCGCGTGAAATCGAACTCATCGTCAACATCGCGCCCGATGTACCTTCGTCGCTCATTGGTGATCCAGGACGCCTGCGGCAGATTTTGATGAACCTCGTCGGCAATGGCATCAAGTTCACTGACGACGGCCACATCCGCATCGACGTAAAGCGCCTCGAATCCGCGCCGGATGGCCCGGTGAACATCGAGATGAGCGTCACAGACACCGGCATCGGCATGACGCCCGAACAGCAGGCGCAGCTCTTCCAGGCCTTCACGCAGGTGGACAGCTCCAGCACGCGTCGCTTTGGCGGCACTGGGCTCGGTCTCGCCATCAGCAAGCGCCTCGTCGAACTCATGGGTGGAGAGATCGGCGTGGAAAGCCAGCGCCAGGTCGGATCGCGCTTCTGGCTGCGTCTGCCGATGCGTGTTCCCCTCGCGGAGGAGATGCCTTTGAACGAAGAAAGCGCCGCCAGCGATGAGCCTGCCGCAGCAGAGCAAGCAAGCCGCAGCAAGCCGCGCCTCCTCGTCGTCGAGGACAACGAAGTGAACGCCCGCATGGCCATGATGATGCTCGAAAAACATGGTTATCCCGCTGAAGTCGCCTGCGATGGCGAAGAAGCCGTCGATCGTTTTGCAACTGGTGTTTACGATGGCGTGCTCATGGACTGCCACATGCCGCGCATGGACGGTTACGAAGCCACGCGTGCCATTCGCGAGATCGAATCCAGCACCACTTGGCAGCGTCCGCGCTGCCGCATCATCGCCATGACCGCCAATGTCATGTCAGGCGAGCGCGAGCGCTGTCTGGAGGCGGGCATGGACGATTACGTCTCCAAACCGCTGCGTGCCAAGCCACTCACCGAGGCGCTGAATCGCATCAGCGTCCTCGCCGAAACGAAAGAGGACGCCGAAGCTCCGCCATGGTCCCCCGATGACGAATCCACCGCCCATGATGCCATCCAGCAGCTCGCGGATGAGCTCAGCGTGGAAGACACCCTCGAACTCATCGAAAACTGGCTCAAAGACACGCCCGAGCGCATCCTCGATCTCGAAAAGCTGGTTGTCGGAGAAGATCAGTCCGCCCTGCGCCGCACCGCCCACTCTTTAAAAGGCAGCAGCTCGCTCTTCGGCCTCACCTACCTTTACTCCCTCTGCCGTGAGCTCGAACAGCTCGCGGAAAACAACCTCCGCGACAATCAGCCAGCCCTCATCGCCCAGTTGAAACAATCCTTCGAAGCTGCCGCTCCAGCCTTGCGGGAGCAGATGACACGCCTGAAGTAGCACGGCTTTGATTCGCTTTGCTTACCCTTCGGGCAGCCTGCGGCTGTCTATCTCCGCTCCGCCCTGGTTCCAGAGCCGAGATCGAGCGTCCCACCACTGCCGCGCGCGCGCAAAGCCACAAAATGAATCAACCCGCACTTGACGCATCTTCGGCAAACCAAGAGGCAAGAAACTTCTTGTCGAAGTGATTTCCCATGTCGTTAGTTTCCAGCATGTCCGAGCCTGTCAGCGCAACTCCTGCCCTCAAGACCCTCCGCGTTGCCGTTGTGGAGGATGACCCGACGTTGCGGCTCTTCATGAAAAAGCTCATCCAGAAGCCTGCCAATGGCTTTGAATTCGTCGGAGCCTGGGAGACGGCCGAGGAGGCGGTGAAGCCGATCCTCGACAGCAAGCCGCACGTCATCGTCGTTGATCTCGAACTGCCGAAAGTCTCCGGCATGGAGATGATCCGCCAGCTCTCGCCACGCATGCTTGACACTGCTTTTGTCGTGCTCACGATTCACGATGACCCGGACAAGGTTTTTGCCGCCCTGCGTGCGGGTGCCAATGGCTACCTGCTCAAGACCGCCAAACCGAACGAGATCGCCGCAGGCATCCGTCAGGCCAGTGAAAGCGGCTCACCGCTCAGTCCAGACATCGCCCGGTTGCTGATCAAATCCTTCCGGGAACCCGTCACACCTCAAAAGAAGGAACTTCCCGACCTCACGCCTCGCGAAAGCCAGATCCTCGAACGTCTGGCGCAGGGCATGGTGCCGAAAGATGTCGGCTTTGACCTCGGCATCAGCTACGAGACTGTGCGCGTTTACATCAAAGCCGTTTATTCCAAGCTCCACGTCCGTTCCCGCAACGAGGCCGTGCTCAAATATCTGGAGCACCAGGGCTGACAGCCCCACTCTTAGCTCGGCTTTCCAAAGCCGAGATCGAAGTCTCCCGACTGCCGAAGAACATCGGGCGCATCGAATTGAATCAAGGGACACTCGGCTCTGGAACCGGAGCGGAGATAAACAGCCACAGGCTGCCCGCAGGGTGAGCGCAGCGAATCAAAGCCAAGCCAAGCCACTTAATTTCCCCTCAGTGCAGCAAGGAGCGTCGACGCCCTCGTCCCCTTCCCTCTTCCTGACCGACTCAGCCGTTTGGACTGGCAAAAACATGGGTGGCAAAAAGAGGATCTTTCTCCTGCCAATGGTCCCTTCACTCCGTTCTGCCGCTCCCTTGAATTCCAAGGCCGGATAGACAGCGGAATGGGGGGGCAGAAGAATGGCTTGATTCTTGGCTATCCCAAGGAAGGGCGGTTTGGAACCGCCCAGGTGTTCCAGCAGCGACAAACATCAGTGGACACAGCGGTTGATTCGACCGATTTAGAAGGCCTATGACGAAACTCATATTGTCGATGATTGCGCTGATTTTGATCTGCCTGCCATGGAGCGAAGCGAGCGCCCAGACCCAGCGGGACATGAACGAGGATGCAGCCGCCAGTTTTAAAGCTGCGGACAAAAAGCTCAATTCTCTGTACCAAAAGATCCTCAAGGACTACGCGGACGATCCGGTGTTCATCGCAAGCTTCAAGTCAGCGCAGCGCTGCTGGATCACTTTCCGCGACGCACAACTGAAGATGAAATACCCCGACCGGGAACCGGGTTATTACGGGAGCATACAGTCCATGCTCGAAACCATGTATCTCACCGAACTGACCAAGGATCGCATCAAGGCGCTACAAGTATGGATCGACGGAGTGCAGGAAGGCGATCTCAGCGGGGGGACGGTAAGGGTGAAGCAATAACCTTGCTACGCGCTACACTGCTGGTGTGGTGCAGTTGACTCCCCACGCAGGCCATGCCCCGCCTGCGCTATCGTGCCCCACAATCCCCCTCTCGCCTCAAAGAACGCTTCCAGATGCTGTGGGAAGCCGCCGAAGGACCGCCGCTGCAGCGCGAGTTCCGTTTCCATGAAAAACGCAAGTGTAGGGCAGACTTCGCTTATTTACCCGGCCGCGTGTTGATCGAGATCGAGGGCGGCATCTGGGTGAACGGCTGCCACAACCGTGCTGCCGGGTTCAACGCTGACCTGGAGAAATACCTCGCAGCAGGACTGTCTGGGTGGCGTGTGTTTCGATTCGGTCCCGATCAGATCACGATGGAGAACGTTTAGCGACTCGCGGCGCTTGTGGCCGCAGTGATTTTTCCGAAACACGCACCAACTTTACACCATGCGGAAACTCCAAAGCATTGATTTCAAATCAGTCACCCGCCACTTCGCTGGGTCCGCATCCGTGCTCCCCGCGTATATCGCCTTCACGAACACAGTGAGTCAATAACGCTGAATAATGGGGTAACCCAAACAAGACTTCAGAGCACCAGCTGATTTATAGTATTTTATTTTTTAAAAGCAGCCTACGCTCTCCAAGCTGGATGCTG
>JBIKYB010000178.1:0-10196 GCA_044355475.1 Prosthecobacter sp. | reverse complement strand
CGACGGTCTTCCGGGTGTGGCTGCGGTGAAGGCGGAAAGGCTGCTGAATCAGAAAGGCTGGACGCGTGCGGATACGCGTCGGCTGGCCACCTTTGCCGCCGAAGCTTGGGCGCGTGAGGAGCAGGCTGACCGTGTGCTGGCGCTGGCAGAGGCGCATGAGCTCGATGATGAGGTTTTTTGGCGGGCACAAGCACTCGCTTTGAAAGGGGAGGTGGCTTCAGCGCGCAAGGTGATCACAGAGGATGATCAAGCACCACGCCAGCCGCGCACGCGTTTACTGCTGGCGCAGATTTTCGCCGCGCTGGGTGAAAACGCCGCTGCTCGCGACGAGATCGCGCCGCTGCTGGCCGCCGTCGATGAGCCGCTGCGCCAGCAGGCATCACGGCTGCAAACCGAACTAGACTTGAGCGATGGCAAACCAGGTGCCGCGCTGGCTGATGCCTCGCAGGATGCCTCTGCGAAGTATCTCCGCGCCCGTGCGATACTTCAGCAGGGGCAGAGTGTTGCGGCGCAGCAACTGCTGCAAACCGTGCATGCCTCCGCCGCAGGCGGGGAACGTGTGCAGCATGCGGTCATTCTTCTTCAAGCTGACATTTTGCTGCAACAGCGGCAGTTCGCCGAGGCGCATGAGCAGTTGGTGAAGTTTCTCGACACGACGGTGACGACGGACCTGTGGACCGAGGCGTTTGACCTGCTGGATCAGGCGCATCTGCGCCTTCAGGAGCCAAGAGAGATGCCTGAGGCCGTGCTGCGCTGGATTTCCAGCGGCAACACCCCGCAGCAGCAACCGCAGCCTTCACTGGCGCTGATCAAAGCCACGTCGGAACTGCGCGGGCATGCGCTTTTCATCGTCGCTAAATGGCTCGTCGCAGAAAAACGTGACATTGAAGCCGTCAGCCTCCTGGAAGCCTTGCTGCAAATGCCGCAGGACCACCCGCGCCGTGCGGATGCGATGCGTCTGGCGATGGAACTGCACGCGGCGCAGGGCGCTGACGAACGCGTGCTCGCGCTGGCTGAGGCTTGGCGGCAGTTGTCAGGCGGTGCCTCTGCCACGGTGGATTTCACCGCAGGCGGCATGTTCTTCCGGCGTGGGGATCATCGTCAGGCGCTGCGCTTGTTTCAAAACGCTGCCAACATCGCCACCACGCTCACAGACCGCCGCCGCGCGTTGTTCAACTCGGCAGTCGCGGCAGTGCTCGCGGGGGATTTCACCTTGTATCAGAGTCTTCTCGGCCAGCTTGAGGTGGTGACCTCGGCCGCCGGGGCAGGGCAGGGCGCGGATGACAGCGCCGCCACGCTGGAGCTGGAAAAAGCGCTGTTTGCCGCCGCGAAACGCCAGCCAGAGGCAGAACTGGCGCTTCGCGCCTTTATTCGTGCTCATCCTGGGCATCCCCGCTTCGCGGATGCCTCTGTCGCGCTGGCGGAATGGCTGCTCATGGCCGTGCCACCACGCGTCCAGGACGCGCGGATCACGTTGGATGCCACCATGGCGGCGGCCGCGCTCAGCCAGTCGCAGATGCAACGCATTGATCTCACAAGACTGTGGCTGCATGATGCTGAGGGGGATCTCAAGGAGTTGCTTGTTCAAGGGGCCGCCTTTCTCAAAGCTTGGCCGAAGAGCACGTTTGTGCCGGAGGTGCGGATGAAAATCGCAGGAGCACACTACCGGCTTGAGGATTTCGCCAGTGCGCGCACGGAGTTTGAAATCATCGCTCGCGAGTACCCTGATACGGCGAATGCCGATACCGCACTTTATTTTGCCGCCATGTCCGCTTCCTCTGTCATGAGTGCTGAGGGCCGTGTGCGGGCACTTGCCACCTGGGAGGAGCTAGCGCAGAAAGGTGGACCGCTCGCCGTGGCCGCACGCAGGCAGCAGGCGCTGTCTGAGCGCGCCCAGGGCCGCTTGAACGAGGCGCTCGCCGCGTTGGACAAGCTGCTGGCCTTGAAAAATCTCGATGCGGAGCAAATGCGCATGACGATCTGCGAAAAAGCCGAGGTGCTACTGCTACTCGGCAAGACCGAGCCGACTCGTCTTGATGCCGCCATCACCCTGCTCGATGAGTTTCTCGAGGAAAGTTCTCTGCCCTTCTTTTGGAAGGCTCGCGCTGGTTTCACCCTAGCCACGGCGCGTCATGACGCCAAGCGTGACACCGAGGCGCTGGAGGCCTGCTACAATGTGCTGCGCGCGGCGGACATCACGCCTCCCGCCAGCCCGGCAGACTATGTGTGGTTTGCTAAGACCGGCTTCTTTGGCATCGACCTGCTGGAGGCGGCGCACCAGTGGGAGGCTGCCGCACGCCTTGCTGAGCAGGTCGCACAGCGTCGTGGGGATCGCGAGCAGGAGGCGCGTGAGCGGGCCACCAAGATTCGTCTGGAACACTTCCTCTGGGACGGCCCCGCGCCCACACCGCCGAAAGTACTGAAGCTGGACGAGAAAATCGAGGAAAAGCCCGTCGAGTCTGAGAAGCCGGCTCCCAAAAAAAGCAAAAAGATGGTGCGTTAAGCGATCAATCCTCGCTTCACATCACCATACACATCCGTGAGGCGGAAGTCGCGACCCGCATAGCGGTAGGTGAGTTGTTCGTGATTCAATCCCAGCAGATGCAGCATCGTCGCATGCAAGTCGTGCAGGTGTAATTTGTCCTGTTCCGCCCTTGCTCCTGTCTCGTCGGTGCTGCCGTAGCGGATGCCCGGCTTCACACCGCCACCCGCCATCCACATGGTGAAGCCCACGTTGTTGTGGTCGCGGCCGTTGTTCTTGTTCAGCAGCGGCGGACGACCAAACTCGCCGCCCCAGAGGACAAGCGTGTCCTCCAGCAGGCCGCGCTGTTTCAAATCGGCAAGCAAAGCGCCCACCGGTTGATCTGTCTCCAGCGCATGCTGCGGATGACCTTTGAAAATGTCGGAGTGATCATCCCAGAACGAGTGATTCACCTGCACGAAGCGCACGCCAGCTTCACAGAAACGCCGCGCCATCAAACAGGCGCGGCCGATTTGGTCTGTGGGCTTCCCGTCACCGATGCCATACATCTCCTGCGTCGCCGCGCTCTCCTTGGTCACGTCCATCACGTCCGGCATTTCGCGCTGCATGTTGAAGGCGAGCTCGGCGGAGGTGATGAGTCCCTCCAAAGCCTCGTTGGAGCCATCGGCGGCCAGTTTTTGGCGATTCAGTGTCTGCACGAGATCGAGCTGCCTTCGCTGCTCCTCCGTCTTCAGCCGCGCATTCTTCATGAATGGCAGTTCGATGCCTTTCAGCGGTTTTTCAGGTGCTGTGGCGCTCCCGCCGCCGCCATGCCCGATCGGCGTGCCGCCGCATGCGGCGGGCAAAAAAGCGTTTCCATGCTTCAAAGGCCCGCCGCCGCTGAACTCGGGATTGATCGTGATGAAGCCCGGCAGATTCTGATTATCCGTGCCCAGGCCATACACGCACCACGCGCCCACGCTCGGTCTCGTGAAAGCGAAACTGCCCGTGTTCATCTGTAAAATGGCCTGTGGATGCGCATTGTGGTCTGTGTGCATCGAATTGATCACACACAGGTCGTCTGCATGCCGCGCGATGTTTGGCAGGAGATCTGAAACGAGCATCCCGCTCTGCCCGCGCGGCTTGAAGGCCCATGGCGACTGATAAAACACCGTCGGGCTGTCCTTCACCACCGGCTTGCCATGCTGCTTCGACAGCGCCGGTTTGAAATCAAACGTGTCCACCTGCGACGGCCCGCCTTGCATGAACAAAAAAATCACCCGCTTCGCTTTCGCCGGAAAATGCGTCCGCCTCGTCGCCAGCGGACTTTGTGCGCCAAACAAACCCTGCAAAGCCAGCATGCCAAATCCAGCGCTGGAGGCGCTGAGCAGATGACGGCGGGTGAACGACGGGTGCATCGGCATCAATCTACGGTTTGAAACTCCCCGCTTTGCATCAAGGCATGGCAAAGCCGCGCCCAATCGCCTTTGACGCGCAAAAAATCGCGCATGGAGTTGATCTCGCCTGCTCGTGGCTCGCGGCAAAAAGCCATTTTCCAGGCGTTGATGAGTTTTTCGTCATCGGTGGCTCCAGGGAGTCGTCTGGCAAAGTTTTCGGCCTGCAGCATAACCAGATCGCTGTTCATGAGGAGCAGCGCTTGCGCGGGAGTGATGCTCGCGCTGCGGCTGCCGATGACTTGGCCGGGATCGGCGGCGTTGAAACACTGCATCATCGGCATTTGCGCTCCGCGCACGATGGGCAGGTAGATGCTACGATGCGTCGTGTCGTCTGTCAGATCATTGAGAAAGTGCTTCCGGCCCACTTCGCGTCCTTGGGGTGTGATGTCCTTCGCTTTGTTAGCGACGGGCGAGCCCTCGCGTGGCGCGAGGTTCAGCGAGCCGCCGATAAGGAGCATGGCATCGCGCAGCGGCTCTGCTTCGAGGCGCTTTTTGTTCGCGCGCGCCAGCAGCACATTCGTCGGATCGTCGGAGCGTGAGGCAGAACTGAGGTGATAGGTGCGTGAGAGCATCAGTTCGCGAATCAAGGCCTTGATCGACCATCCATCGCGTACAAAACGAGCGGCGAGGTCGTCGAGAAGTTCCGGGTGACTCGGCTTACTGCCCATGCGGCCGAAATCATCGGGCGTTTCGACCAATCCACGGCCGAACACATGCTGCCACACGCGGTTCACAATCACTCGCGCGGTGAGCGGATTCTGCGGGCTCGCAATCCATTCGGCTAGCTGGCGGCGTCCGCTCTCCTTCGGGCCAATGGCGGCGAGTTTCACCGGGATGGCTGACAAAGCACCGCGCTTCACCGGTGCGAGCGGCTTTTTGATCTCGCCCTTGTCATACACAGGGCAGTCGATGGGCGTTTCGGCCTCCTTCACCGACATGCCGAGCGGCGGCGGCAGAGGCGCGGCCTTCTGCTTCTCGGCGAGTTTCTTCTGCCAGGCGCTCACATCCTGCTCGAGGGTTCCCAGCGTGCTCATCTTCTCCGCCATCTCCTTGGGCATCGTCACGGGCTTCCGGGCAGGGTCAAAACCCGCTTTGACGAGTTCCTCACGCATCGTGTTCCGCTTCTTCGCCACCTCGACATAGTCTTTCTGCATGTCGGCGAGGTCTTTCTCGTGCTGTTTCACCTCGGCGAGCCGCTGCATGCCATCAGGGCCCAGAGGCATCGCATCGGCTTCCTTCGTGACATTGTTGGTCTGCACGCCGGAAAGGTTCTGTGTGCTGCGGAAGATGCCCGCGAGCGCGTGGTAGTCCTGCGTCGGAATGGGATCGAATTTGTGATCATGGCAGCGTGCGCAGTTCGCACTGAGAGCGAGAAAGGCATGGCAGGTCGCGTCGATCTGATCATCGGCCACGTTCATGTCGTAGAGGTCCTTGTCCTGCTCTCCGAGGGACTTGGTGCCCACATTGAGAAAGCCGGTGGCCAGCAGTTGGTCATCACGCCGCGCTGGATCACTCGCCGGCAGCAACAGATCACCGGCGACCTGCTCGCGGATGAACTCATCAAACGGTGTGTCGCGATTGAAGGCGCGCACGACATAGTTCCGGAAACGCCACGCCAGCACATAAGCCATGTTGCGTGTGTTGCCGCTCGTCTCGGCGTAGCGCGCCACATCGAGCCAATGCCTTCCCCAGCGCGCGCCAAACTCTGGCGATGCCAGCAGCGCATCCACCACGGCGGGAAATTGGTCCTGCGTGAAGTCTTCCTGCACCTCCAGCGGCGGCGGCAGGCCGATGAGATCAAAATACGCCCGTCGCAGCAGCGTCAGCGACTCAGCGTCACCATTCGGCATGAGGTTTTCCTTTTCCAGTCGCGAGAGGATGAAGTAGTCCACTCGGGAGCGCGGCCATGCCTTGTTCTTTACTGACGGCTGTGTCTGCAACCCAAAAGGATGGAGCGACCACAGCGGCTCCGCAGGCGGCGCGGATTCTGCCTGCGCCACCGCGATCAGGCAGATCCATGAGATGAGACGAGGAATCACCACCCGAATACGCTCCCCTTGGATCAATCTTGAATCCCTCCGAGAAAAACCTCTTGCCAGATCGCCGTGCCGCCCGCACACTTGTCACCGTTCCAGGTTCTCTCAACTTGGTGAACACTTGGTGATGTTCCCGGCAGGCCTGCCGATGTTTCCCCAGCCCTCGTGCTGATGAAACGTGACCCCGCACTCGCTGCGTGGCCGTCATTCCTCCCGGAGCACACCGCGGCGATGCCGCTTTTTTCATTCCCCCTGACATTTCCCAACAAACCACGCACGGATGGCCGCCGTCACGGCCTCTCCGCATGCGTTATTCTTAACCGACATCGTTCCCAAACATGGCAGGCCACAATAAATGGTCCAAGATCAAGCGTGGCAAAGCCATCACGGATGCCAAGCGCGGCAATGCCTTCAGCAAGCTGGCGAAGGAAATCACGCTCGCGGCCAAGTCAGGCGGTGGCAGCCCCGACATGAACGCCCGTCTGCGCAGTGCCATCCTGGCCGCCCGTGCCGCGAATGTCCCCAATGACAACATTGACCGCGCCATCAAAAAAGGCACCGGCGAGATCGCGGGAGCGGCGCTGGAAGAAATTCTTTACGAGGCCTATGGTCCTGGCGGCGTCGCGATGATGATCGAAATCGTCACCGACAACCGCAACCGCAGCGCCAACGACATCCGCGTCCTGCTTTCCAAAAACAACGGCACCTTCGCCGACTCCGGCAGCGTGGCCTACATGTTCCAGCGCCGGGGAGAGATCCGGCTCGACAAAAGCGTCGCCAGCGAGGATCAACTCATGGAGGTGGCTCTGGAGGCTGGAGCTGATGACATCCAGGACGAGGGCGACGACTGGGTCGTTTACACGGCAACCGACAAGCTCTTTCAGGTCGCCAATGCGCTGCGTGAGAACAACCTCACTTCGCGCAGCCAAAAACTCATCTACCAGCCGCAGACCACTGTCACCATCAACGACGTGGATACCGCGAAGTCACTCATCCGCCTCTACGACATCCTCGACGACTACGACGACTCCCAAAACGTCCACGCCAACTTCGAGATCGACGACGCTATCGCCGAGCAGCTCGGCTAACCCCTTTTTATTTCCCTATGCCCGAAGAACTCACCGCCGAGGCTGCTGAAGCCGCTGAAACGAAGCCCAAGCGCAAAGCCCCGGCCAAAAAAGTGGCCGCCAAGAAAGCCGCAGCGACCAAAGTGGCTGCCAAGAAGGCCGCTCCGGTCAAAGCAGCCCGCAAAACCGCCAAAAAGAAAGCGGTCGAGCCTGAGGCAGAACTGCCCTTGATGGATGCCGCTGCTCCGGTTGAAGCTGAAAAGCCTGTGGAAGCGGCTCCTGTAGCCGCTGTTCCTGAGATCGTCGAAGTCGCAGCTCCCGTCGTTGTCGAAACCGCCCAGCCTGCTGCGCCATCTGTGGCCACCGAGGCCGCACCGGGAGTCGAAACAGACGGGGAAGGGGATGCTGAAGGATCGGAGGCTTCAGAAGCCTCGGCCGAGGGCGATTCCAACACGCCGCGCAACATGATCATGGATGCGAACGGCCAGTTGCGTCCGATGACGGCCAAGGAGCGCCGCAAAATGAAGTTTGAGCGCTGGAAGCAGCGCCGGGCCGAGCGCAATGCGCAACGCCGTGGTGAACGTGGCGGTGAGCGTCCTGAGCGTGGTGGCGAAGGCCCACGTAGCCAGGAGCCGCGCCCCCAGTTCACTCAAGAGCGTGAACCAGAGCCAGAAAAGCCGCTCGGACCGCCCGAACCAGCCAATGGCATTCTCGAAATGTCCCCCAAAGGCTACGGCTTCCTGCGCCAGCGGGACCGCAATTATGCCCAGCATCCGCTGGACGCCTTCATCGCGCCCGAGTTCATCCGCAAATACGGTCTGCGCGAGGGCATGCAGGTTGTCGGCGTGCAGTGCAAGGGCCAGCGCGGTCCGCAGATCACTGAGGTCAGCGAGGTCAACGGCCGCAATCCCTTCGTCATGCGCGATCTGCCATTGTTCGAGGAACTCAAGGCGGTGAACCCGAACAAGCGTTATCAGCTTGAGACCGTCAAAGACCGCCTCACCACGCGTGTCATCGACATGATGGCTCCCGTCGGACGCGGTCAGCGTGGTCTCATCGTCGCACCGCCGCGCGCGGGCAAGACCACGATGCTCCAGCACATTGCCGAGGCCGTTGTGGAAAATCATCCCGGCGTGCACCTCATGATCTTGCTCGTCGATGAGCGCCCGGAAGAAGTCACCGAGTTCAAACGCATCCTGCCGCAGGCCGAAATCTTCGCCAGCAACAACGACCAGGATGTGAAGAGCCACACGCGCATCGCCGCCTTCGCCATCGAGCGCGCCAAGCGTCTCGTGGAGTGCGGAGAGCATGTCTTCATGCTCATGGACTCCATCACGCGCATGGCCCGTGCCTTCAACAACACCGCCAAAAGCGGCGCCACCATGAGCGGCGGTGTCGGCGTCGGTGCCTTGGAGGTTCCACGTCGCTTGTTCGCCGCCGCGCGCAACACGCGCACCGCAGGCTCCCTCACCATCCTCGGCACAGCCCTCATCGAGACCGGCAGCCGCATGGACGACCTCATCTTCCAGGAGTTCAAAGGCACCGGCAACATGGAGCTCGTGCTCGACCGCCGCATCGCCGAGCAGTTCGTGTTCCCAGCCGTGAACATCTTCAAATCTGGCACACGTCGCGAGGAGCTGCTGCTGCAGGCCTTCCAACTCGACAAAATTCACATGCTGCGCCGAGGTCTCGCCGGTCACAAGCCGATCGAGGCCATCCAGCGCGTCATCTCGCTGCTGGAGCGCTACCCCAGCAACGCTCAGATGCTCGTCGATCTGCCCAGCAAGAGCTAGATGCTGGATACTCGATCCTAGCATCTAGATTCCAGCATCCAGTCAACTAGCCCACCATGCCTCTTCCGACTCCAGAACTCAAAGTGGACGAGGTGGTGCTGCCGCAGATCAATCCCATCGCCGCCAGACTGGCCGCGAGCAAAGACCCCACGGAGCGTGCCACCGCCCGCATCCTCGCGAAATACCTCGACGAGTTGCTGCGCGTTCCCGGCACGAATTTCAAAATCGGCCTCGATCCGATTCTCGCGCTGATTCCCGGCGTCGGAGACACCGTGGCCTCCGGCGCGGGCGTGATCATTCTTTTGGATGCCCTGCGCAGCGGCATCTCGATCCCGGTGTTTCTGCGCATGGCGCTGAACATGGGCATCAATTTCCTCATCGGTCTCGTTCCTGGCTTCGGCGCGGCGGCGTCCATGTTCTTCAAATCCAACACACGCAATCTGCGCCTGCTCACCTCTTGGCAGGCTGGTAACAAGGACGGCGTGAAGCGCAGCACACTGCGCTTCTACCTCGGCATTTTACTGCTCTTTGCCATCATCCTCGGCATGCTCCTCATCGCCTGGGCGTTCTACACCTGGCTCTTTTATCACTTCATCCAGACCATCGGCCACGCCCTGGGTCTGGTGGGATGACTTCAATACCCCGCTCGTTTCACCAGCGGCAAATGGTCCCCCGTGAGGCCTGCGGGCTTGGGCATTGGCAGCGGGCGCTCGTCGAGCATGGGGCTTTCGTCGCTGGTAGTCAGCAGCAGCTAGGCACCGCCGTTCACGCTCACCTCGGCATGAATGCCTGTGTGGCCGTCTTTGAAGAACTTCATCCGGGCGCTCTCGGAGTTCGCACCTTGGATCACGCTGACCTTGATGCGTGGCGGTACGGCGTCTCTGGGCGGGAGCGCCGGCGCTTCGCAGCCTACGATGCCCATGTACAGACCGATGGGTAGCGCGTAGGAGGGCTTGGCCTTCATCTCCTGCACCAGCAGGAAAGCGCGGTTCAGCGCTCTGGGCAGCACGCTGGTGATGCCTCCGGGCAGCGTCGGTTGGGAAGACAAAGGGAGTGCTTCCGGTGCCGGAGGTCCACATCACGCCGCTGGACCACAGGGCCATGAGTGCGTCCTCCGCGAAAGGTTGGAACGACCTTCGACCCGGCCCAGAGGTCGTGAGAGGCGGTCAGACCTCTGAAAATCATGCTCTGGCAGCGTGTCCGGTGCCTTTGTTCGTGGGCAGATTGAGTTTGCCCTTGGGCAGATTGAGTTCGCCCTTGGGCAGATTGAGTTCGCCCTTGGGCAGATTGAGTTTGCCCTTGGGCAGATTGAGTTTGCCCTTGGGCAGATTGAGTTTGCCCTTGGGCAGATTGAGTTTGCCCTTGGGCAGATTGAGTTTGCC
>JBIKYB010000548.1:0-2747 GCA_044355475.1 Prosthecobacter sp. | reverse complement strand
GAAGTCTGCCTCGACATCGACAACACCCGCGACCTCAAAAACGCCATTCACATGGGCAAACCGCATCGCAGTTGGATGCTCACCAGCACCAGCAACGAGCGCGACCGCCCCAGCCTCGCCCTGCCAAGAATCCAGGCCGTCACCGACGTGCTCAGCGCCTTCGGCTGGCGCGGCGCACGGCAGGATCCCATCAGCAAACGCGATGCCGATCCGAACGTCCTCCAGCCCGCCATCCTCAGCAACGGCACGCTTGGCGTCTGGCTCACACGCATGAGTGATGATCACGGTATCACCGACATCGCCTTGAAAGCTCAGTCCGTGGATGAACTCATCGACACCCTGTTTTTGAAGCTCCTCACCCGCAAACCCACCGCCCAGGAACGCGAACTCTACACCCAGCACCTCAGCGCCGGCTACGACACCCGTCATTCCAAGCCCCAGGCTCCAAGCTCCAAGCCCACTCGTTCGCGTGAAAAATACGTCAGTTGGTCCAACCACCTCGACGCCGAAGCCACCACCGTCCGCATGGCCCAGGAAGCCGCCGCCCGCCAAGGCGAACCACCCACTGAAAAACTCGACGCCCAATGGCGCACCCGCATGGAAGACGTCCTCTGGGCCATGCTGAACGCTCCGGAGTGGGCTTTCAGCCCGTAGCTGCCATTGCTTGAAACTTTGAACCTGAAACTTGATACTCCCTCTTCATGAAACGCCGTTCCTTCCTTACCTCCGCCGCCGCTTTCGGCACCGCACCCCTGTTTGCGAACAACACACCCGTCCACACGCCAAAGGGCAAGGCTGAGCATTGCATCTTCATCTGGCTCGGTGGCGGCATGGCTCAAATTGACACGTTTGATCCAAAGAAGCTCGGCGACAACAAGAGCAAGCAGAAGATCGCAGGCTCCATGTACAAGGCCATCGACACCTCGGTTCCCGGCGTGCAGTTGACGGAGCATCTGAGCCGCACTTCGAAGGTGATGGAGCATGTGACAGTCATGCGCACCGTGAACCACAAAGTCATCGACGAGCATGCCTTTGCGACCAACATCGTGCATACCGGACGCATGATCTCCGGCAATGTGGTCTATCCAAGCATTGGCTCGATCATCGCACACGAACGTGGCGCGGCGAGCGGCGATGTACCGCCTTACATTTTGATCGGCTATCCCAATGTGAGCCGTGGCCCCGGCTTCCTCGGTGCGAAATCGGGCTACGTTTATCTCACCGACACCAACACCGGCCCATCTGGCTTCACCCGCCCTGATTTTGTCGATGAAAGCCGCGCCAGCACGCGTGCCAAGCTGCTGCAGCCGCTGATGGAGCGCTCGCCAAAGGATTCGGCCATCGCCGACTACCAGACGGCTCAAGCACAAGCCCTGAAGCTCTCAGGACCGCAGTTCATGAAGCATTTCAATCTCAAACAAGAGTCTGCCGACCTGCGCAACGACTACGGCGGCGAGTTCGGCCAGCGTTGCCTGCTCGCACGTCGTCTCGTGCAGGCTGGCGTGCGTTTCATTGAGGTGTCTCACAACCTCAACTTCATGAACGGCACCGGGTGGGACATCCACAATGAAGGCAGCGCCAATCAACATCTACTTATCCAGGAGCTCGACACCGCACTGGCCGCGTTGATTCGCGATTTGAAAACGCAGAAGCTCCTCGACAAGACCCTCATCGTCGTCGGCACCGAATTCGGTCGCCCGCCGGAATTCGACGGTCGCGGTGGACGCGGCCATCAGGGCACCACCTTCTCCATGGTTCTCGCCGGCGGCGGCCTGAAGCATTGCGGTGCCTACGGCGTCACCGACGAGCTTTCCAAGCAGCCCGTCGAAAATCCCGTCCCTCTCGTCGATTTCCACGCCACGATTCACGCCGCTATGGGCATTGATCCAAGCAAGGAACTCATGGACGGCACTCGTCCCGTGCCGATCACGGATGGCGGGAAAGCTGTGGCGGCGCTGTTTGGGTAATCCACGCAGAGGGGCTTGCAGCCCATGATTCATCAAGGGGGCCAAACAGCGGTGCCTAGCTGCCTTGATGAGATAGCATGAGGCGCAGTGCCACGGAACAAGGCGTTCGCACTACTCGTCGAATTCTTGGGATGATTAATGGGGCAGCTTCGCCATGAACTTCGCGGGGTTCGCGTCGAAGTCCTCCACGCAGGGGCTACAGCAGAATTTCACCTGTTGGCCCTGATGGACCTTGGAGATGGGTGTGCCCATGCTGCCGAGCTTGTTGCCGCTGACGATGCACACGTCATACGGATAGGGTTTCGCGCCGCCAGTGGTGGAGCAGGAAGCCAACACGACGCCAAGCAGCGCAGTGGTGATGAGTGTGATGAGTTTCGTTTTCATGGTGTTTGTTTGGGTTTGGGATGTGATGGCGCAGGCCATCAAAAACGAAGCAGCACGCCGGCACCGAGGCCGAAGTCGCTGTGATAAGAAAGGGTGAGCGAGGTGTGACGCGTGAGTGTGTAGTCGGCACCAGCCGTCCACTCCCACTCGGTGCCCGTGTCGTAAAAGACCTCACCCCACACGCCGAGGCGCGGCGTGATTTGGAAGCGCTTCGCGAGCGTGAGACGCGCGTCGCCCTCGGTGTCGAGGCTCACATTGGCCCAGACCATCAGCGGCAGGCGATAGTTGAAACCAATGAGGCCGCGATCCTTCGCGTCGGGATCGTTCGTCAGGCGGTAGCCAGCACAGGCTTGGAAGTTGAGGTTGAAGTAGCGCTGGAAGAGCGCGTCGATCTCA
>JBIKYB010000177.1:0-10204 GCA_044355475.1 Prosthecobacter sp. | reverse complement strand
AAAGTGCCGCAGAAGGTGCTCGACGATCACACGCAGCGTGAAGCGGACTGGTCCACGCAATTGGCGAAGCTGAAGACGATGCTGGAAGCGCTGGGATGAGGAGTGGGGCCATCTTGGCCCCACCGTGGGAGCTGGAAGCTCCCACTCCTTGGATTTTAGGCTTGTCGGCGAGGCCGGGGCATGACCATGCTTTGGGTGAATCCCCGCTTTATCCCGAACCCAACCCACTCATGCTCAAGATCCTGAAACTGTCCTTCCTGCCAAAGTCTCCCGACTGCGGCCTGCTCATCCTGCGCATTGCTATCGGCTTTTCCATGCTGCTGCTGCATGGCCGCGGCAAGATGCTCGGCTTCGCCGCCACGGCGGAAAAAATGAACGGCCTCCTTGGCCTGCCAGGGAATGTGAATGCGGGTCTGGCCGTGTTCGCCGAGGTCGTCTGCTCCGCGCTTCTCATCGCGGGCCTGTTCACCCGCTTCGCCGCCCTGATGCTGGCGATCACGATGGGCACCGCCTTCTTCATCGTCCACAAGTCTGCACTTGTAGGCGCGGGCAATGGCGAACTGGCGATGGTGTATCTCATCGCTTATGTGACGCTGCTCTTCACCGGCGCGGGCAAGTTCTCGGTGGATCGCGATTGAACTGCTTTTGAATCCTCCAAGCCCGGTGGCGAGAGCTACCGGGCTTTTTTGTGTTCATAGCTTTTCTTGCATTCCCCGCCAAGCGCTCAACACTCCGCGCCCTATGTCGAAGGTCACCCTCGGTCTGGTGCAAAGCCGGGCCTTTTCCAGCAAAGACGAAAGCCTGCGCGAGCATGTGCGCCTCATCCGTGAGGCGGCGTCTCGCGGCGCTCAAATCGTGTGCCTGCAGGAGCTTTTTAACACACCGTACTTTTGCATCACGCAGGACACGGCACTTTTTGACCTCGCCGAGGCCGTTCCTGGCCCAACGACTGAGGCTTTGGCCCCGCTGGCGAAGGAACTCGGCGTGGTGATCATCGTGCCGTTGTTTGAGAAGCGTGGGCCGGGCTTGTACCACAACACGGCGGCGGTGATCGACGCGGACGGCACGGTGCTGGGCAAGTACCGCAAGATGCACATCCCGCAGGACCCGGGCTTCGAGGAGAAGTTTTATTTCACGCCGGGAGACCTCGGTTACCGCGTGTGGGACACGAAATTTGGCCGGATCGGCGTGCTGATCTGCTGGGACCAGTGGTACCCGGAGGCCGCCCGGCTCACGGCGCTGATGGGCGCGGAGATTTTGTTCTACCCGACGGCGATTGGCTGGTTGCCGAGTGAAAAGGCCGAACTCGGTGCCGCCCAGCACTGCGCCTGGGAGACCGTGCAGCGCGGTCATGCCGTAGCGAACGGCTGTTTCGTGGCGGCGGTCAATCGTGTGGGCACGGAGCAGCAAAGCGAGTTCTGGGGCCAGAGTTTCGTGGCAAATCCGTATGGAGAAGTCGTTGCAAAGGCCTCCGTGAGCGCTGAAGAGATTTTGATCGTGCCGTGTGATCTTTCAGCGGTGGAAGATTTCCGCCGTATCTGGCCGTTTTTCCGTGATCGCCGCATTGACACCTACGCTCCCCTGACCAAACGCTACCTTGATGAGTAAAGCCTCCTATCCCCAGAATTACCGACTTCCCGCCGAATTTGAGCCGCAGGAGGCGATTTGGCTTTCTTGGCCCTCCAACAAGGAAAGCTGCCCGAAGACCTTCCACAAGTTGCAGGACAAGTTCGGCGAGATCGCCAGCACCATTTCCCGCTACGAGCGTGTGCGCATCAATGCCCCGATGCTCAGCCACATGAACATCCGCCTCAGCATCGCCGACAACGAGGGCGATCTCAGCCAGGTGGACATCTACGAGAACAACACCAACGACGTTTGGTGCCGCGACCACGGACCGATTTTCATCAAGCACAACGAAACCGGCAAGGTGGCGATCACCGACTGGGAATTCAACGCCTGGGGTGGCAAATTCCCGCCGTGGGATCTGGACAACGCCATCCCTGAGAAGGCGGCGGCGGCGCTCAAAATGGAGCGTTTCACCTCGAAGATGATTCTCGAAGGCGGGGCCATCGAAACGAATGGCAAAGGCACGCTGCTCACCACCGAGGCCGTGCTGCTCAATCCGAACCGCCACGGCGGCAAGCCTGGCAACAAGGCTGAGGTCGAGAAGGAGCTGAAGGCCATGCTGGGCGTGAAAGACATCGTCTGGTTCAAGAAAGGCATTGAGGGCGACGATACTGATGGACACATCGACGACGTGGTGCGCTTTATCCGCGAAGACGCGGTTATCTGCATGGTCGAGCCGCGTGATTCCGACCCGAATCACAAGGTGCTCAAAGAAATCCGCGAGCGTCTTGATGACGTGAAAGCTCCTGACGGCGGCAAACTCGAAATCATCGAGATCGAAATGCCCCAGGCCATCGAAATGAAGGACTGGCGCCTCAGCCGCCTGCCCGCCAGCTACGCAAACTTCCTGATCCTGAACAACGCCGTGCTCGTGCCTCTTTTTGGCAACAAGAAGAAGGATGCCGCCGCCGAAGACAAGATCGCCGAATGCTTCCCTGGCCGCGAAATCATCTCCATGATGGCCAAGGATCTCGTGACCGAAGGTGGCGCACTGCATTGCATCGCGATGCACCAGCCGAAGTAAGGCTGTGGACTTGACTATTCAGCGCCCTTGACAAGTGGCGCTGAATTTCCATAGCCAGTGTATCGAAACGCAAATAAAGCGGGCGCGGGCCGCGAAGAGTTTCTTGGCGTTGGAATGGTGCCTGATAACCTCATTCTTTTATGACGGTTATGCCAAATCACGCTCTATCCACGCCATTCCAACTGCTCTCCGCCTTCGTTGTGGCAGTTTTGATCCCCGCCTGTGCCCTGCCGGACTCCGCCATGCAGAATTATGCGGGTGCCAGCCGCCTGAACCAATGGAACGGCGTGCTGGATGCCCTGGGTGGCAGCAGCGTTCGGCGTGCCGAGAGTTCTGGCAACAGGCCGCTCTACAACGGCGCGGCATCCATGAACGTGCCGACGAGTTCATCCTCCATCAATGACATCGCACGCTTGTTTGCGGGCATGGATGGAGGCGGCTTATCCAACGTACGCGGCTCCTCCGCCTGGGCCGGCCACCAGCAGCGCATGAACCGCCTTTGGGCCACTCACCTATCTCTGCATCGAGAGCCGCTCATGTCGTGGGCGGGTGCTGAAATCGGCGATGTCCAAGGTGCCAACGCGCTGTTTTATCCTTTCAGCGGCCCAGATTTCCTCTTTGCCAGCGCCATTTGCCCAGGAGCCGAAACCTATGTGCTTTGCGGCCTGGAACCAGCGGAGCCGCTGCCGCGGCTAGGCGATCTTTCGCAAGGGGAGATCGAAAGCGGTCTCAATGGCCTGCACAACTCTGTCTCCACCATCATGACCAGCAGCTATTTCATCACCACAGACATGAAGAGCGATCTCGTGGCGACGCGGTTTCGTGGTGTGCTGCCCGTCATCCTGGCTTTCATGGCTCGCACCGGCCACACAGTGGACTCGGTCGATACAGTCCGGCTAGATAGCGCTGGAAACGTCACCCTGGCAGGTTCCTCGGGCAACACAGGTCTCATGATCCGCTGCCACAGCGGCTTGGGCAGGCCGAAACGCGTGTTTTACTTCCGCCAGGACTTGTCGAACGGCGGCGGTAGCGGCCCGCTGTTGAGCTATGTCTCACGCATGGGCCGGGTGCCCGCCTTTACAAAGAGCGCATCCTACCTCATGCATGACGGCGGCTTCTCGAGCATCCGTGACTTCATGCTGCGCCACAGCAGCGTCATCGTGCAGGACCCTTCCGGCGTGCCTTACCGCGAGTTTGCGCGTCAGGGCTGGGATCTGTGGCTGTATGGCAACCATCGCGGCACACTGAGCCTCTTTCCCAACGGCCAGCAGCCGGATCTGACGGCGGCCTACTCCTCCGGGCGGCATCCGGTAAAGCCGCTCG
This sequence comes from Prosthecobacter sp., assembly GCA_044355475.1. Classification (GTDB taxonomy): domain Bacteria; phylum Verrucomicrobiota; class Verrucomicrobiia; order Verrucomicrobiales; family Verrucomicrobiaceae; genus Prosthecobacter. Next base: position 6,228 of record JBIKYB010000177.1, on the reverse strand, counting down.
GCTTTGGCATCGGCTACCTCATGAATCCACAAACCACCTGCCTCATGGTGGGTCGGCCGCGCCGAGGATGATGAAAGCCGGACTTTTGGTTGACGCCTGAAAGTCCTCGGCTAGTATCGCGGCCCCTTTCCCCCTGAACCCCTCTTCTTATGGCAAAAATTTGTGAAATCACCGGCGTCGGCGTTACCCGCGGCCACCACATTCATCGCAGCGGTAAAGCCAAGAAAGAAGGCGGTATCGGACGTCACATCACGAAGCGCGTGAAGCGCGTCATCCTTCCTAACCTGCGTGAAAAGCGCATTTGGGTGGCTGAACTGGGCAAATTCGTTGAAGTGAAGCTCACTGCACGCGCTCTCAAGACCGTGAACAAGAACGGTGCTTATGCCACGCTGAAAAAAGCTGGCATCATCTAACCTCAGTCTTCAAAACATCTTCCAAAGGCGGTTCTGGCAGCAGAACCGCCTTTTTTGTGCTCAGCGCCTCAGTGGAGCCGAAAAGCTGCCACGAATCCCCGCTCCAGGCACCACTGGCGCGGCCAGTCCTGGCACAAAGCCAAAGGCACCCCGCGAGGGAGCGGCCACCGCGCCGGTATTGTAGTAGCCCAGAGTCGGGCTGTAACGCACCTGCGGCAGCCCGGTGAAGATGAAACCGCCACTCTGCGGCACATAAATCCCTCCGCTGCCAGATCCGATGCTGGCAATTCCCACATTTTCCCAGCCACGCGTCCGATATCGTGGCACATGCGGCCAGCGCTGGGGAAAATCCCAGTCTGCGGAGGCAAAACCGACCGCCGGAATCGGACCGGTGTAAGCCGAAGGCTGCTGATAAATGATCAGCGGCTGCTGCTGCGACTGGCGCTTGATCTCCGCCAACCGAGCCGCATGCCGCAGCTCGGCAGCACGTTCCTGCTGCAAACGGCGCTCGGCTTCTTTCTCCTGCCGGGCTTTTTCACGCGACTTCTCGAGATCGGAGGCTGCCTGCGCGTTGTAGCCCAGCTCAAAGCGGGTGGACTCCGGCAGATCGCTAAACAGCACACGCGCGGTGCCTTTGTGGTGCGTGAAGGCCACACCGTCCGCATCCCGCTGGAGGATTTTGCAGCGCTGGTAGGTTTTACTGTGGAGGGTGTGGATGGTGGTCACTTCCTGGGCTAGCGCGTGACCCAGGGGCAGCATGATGAGGGCGGAAAGAATCGTTTTCATCGTTGAGTCGCAGTTCACCGCGAAGATGCAGTATTGCGAGCTTTTTATGCTTCGTAAAACCGAAGCAATGCCTCAGGGAAACACCCGGAGGGCACTCCCGAACGGGCTGATGCCCAGACCGATGCGGAAGCCACTGCCCACATTCCAGGAGCGGTAAATCGTGGGACTAACAAACGCCCCCACAGGAGCGTAACCAAAGCCGTAGCCGCCATACGGATAGCCATACCCCCCAATCGGTTGGTAAAAGCCGCCTCCCCATGGATACGCGCCCCAAGAAGAAAAACCAGCACGGCGGTAATCACGCCCGCCCACCGCTGGACCTGTGATCGGCGCTCCAACCCAGGACGGCGTCTGCTGGCCCAACACGGGCAAAGACTCGCCAGGCAAAGCCAAAGACATTGAGTTCACTACAGGTGTGCGCACAGGCGCATTTGCCGCTGCCAAATAGCTGGCCTCAGCCATCTGCGCCTCCATCAGTTTCTCCTCCATCGCGATCTCACGCAGCTTGTGCCGTTTCAGTTCCTCTTGGCGTAGCGCCTCCTGTTCACGCTGATAAGCGGTCGCTTTCTGTGGGTCGTAGCGAAACTCGCGCCGCAGGCTCTCCGGCAGTTCTTTGAAGGCGATCTTCGCCGCGCCATCCCGATGCGTGAAGGAAACGCCGTCTGGGTGAACACGCACGATTTTACACTCGTAAAACGACTTCCCGACGCGTGTCGTGATGGTGCGGGTGCCAGGAACCGCCGCAAACAAAGGCGCTGCCAGCAGCAGGGTGAGGAGCAGAACAATTCGTTTCATGGGAAACCTCCAGACTTGGGGTGACTGCATCAGACAACGGTGACAGCGCCATCGTTGCATCGAAATTGAAGACGCAAAGCCCGAAAACTCCCAGCAGGAAGGTCAGACCATCGGGCAGCTCAGCCAGAATGTCGTCGTGTTGTTCTCCGAGGCCACGCCGAGCTGGATGTTCATCTGATGGCTCAACATCGCGGCAATCGTCAGCCCGAGGCCAAGGTGATTGCTGTTTTTTGAGCCATGAAACGGGCGGAAAACCTCCTGCATCTTCTCTGCTGGGATCTGGGAGCCTGTGTTGCTCACTAGAATGTCCACGCGGCGTTGCTCCGCCGGGGTGATCGCGCCTGGTCCGCAGATTTTCAGCGCACAGCGACCGCCACCCTTCGCCGCAGCCTCGGCAGCGTTGCGCAGCAGCTCGGTGAGGATGTCTTTGAATTTTGTGGGATCGACAAGAACAGGTGGCAGACCTGCCTGCACGTCCGCCTCAAGTTGCACGCCTTCCTTTTGAAACGGCTCCATCACGGCGCCTTCGATGACGGGCAGATACTCATTGAGCCCCAGCGACTGCGGGCTGATCTTCGCGCAGCCACCTGCTGAGCGAATGCGCTCACTCAAGTTCGTCACGCCCACCGAGGCCTCGCGGATGTGCTGCATGTTTTCGCTCACGCTCGGATCGAGATCCTCCTGCATCAAAATGAGGCTGCTGAAGCCCTGGATGACTGCCAGCAGGTTGTTCAGCTTGTGCGTCAGTCCGCGCAGCAGCTCTTGATGAAAGCCTTCGCTGTGTTCGGTGCCGAGATTCAGGGACGTGGGGAAGTAAAACTGCATGGCGTGCGTGGGGGCGTGAAAGGAGCGCAGTAATGCAACCGCCCCCCGGTGGTGGCAAACGCGATTTTGGCGACTTGTTTGAAGCACTGTGACTAAAAACTGGCAACACCATCCGCACCTGCCACAATCCGTTTCAGATGGCCCTCCTCGAAGTCCGACACCTCACCAAGCGCTGGCCCACCGGGCGGCTGGCGCTGGATGATGTCAGCTTCGAGGTGCAGCAGGGTGAAATCCTCGGACTGCTCGGCCACAACGGCGCGGGCAAGAGCACCATCATGGGCATCACGCTCGGCATGGTGCGCCCCGACACCGGCGAAGTGCGCATCGGGGGCCGCAGCGTGCAGAAAGACCGTAACGGAGCGCTTCAGCAGATCGGCGCGATTTATGAGGCCGCCGTGTTTTACGACTACCTCAGCGGCTGGCAAAATCTGCGCGTGCTCTGCTCCCTCTCCGGCTGGTGGGACGAGGCGGAGGTGAAACGCGTCGTGCAGATGGTCAATCTCAGCCGCGCCATCCATCAAAAAACCGCCACTTACAGCCACGGCATGCGCCAGCGTCTCGCTCTCGCGCAGGCCTTGCTGCCACAGCCGAAAATCCTCCTGCTGGACGAGCCGACCGACGGCCTCGATCCCGAGGGCATCCGCGAGTTCCGCGAGCTGATCCTCCACCTGCGTCAGCATCAGGGCATGACGATCATGCTCAACTCGCATCTCCTCGGCGAGATCGAGCAGATGTGTGACCGCTGCGTCATCATCAAGGATGGCAAAAAGGTTTTCGCCGGTCCGGTGCCCTCGCAGGAAAAGACCCGCCGCATTTTTCAGCTCGAAACCAGCGACATCGGCCTAGCTCGTGAAGTTCTGGACCGCGCCGGTGCTACCATGGACAAACACGGCATCGTCGAGGTGCCGCTGAACATGGAGCCGCATGATCTCGTCGCCGCGCTAGTGCGTGGCAATGTCCAGGTCAGCGCCTGGCAGCCACACCGTCGCACGCTGGAGGAACTTTACATGGGCCTGTCCTCAAAATCATGATGCTCTTCTTCCAGCAATGGTATGGCGAGCTGCTGAAGCTCTTCGCCCGACGCCGCACATACATCGGCTTTGGAGCGTTTGTGGCGCTGGAAATCGTCATCCTGCTGCTCATCAAGAAATTCGGCATGGGGCCGATCCAAAAAGCCGTCGTCGGCTCGGGCGAGAGCTTCGAGTATTATTTCTCCGCCCTCACCGTGGCCAGCACGGTCATGGGGTTTTCGGTGTTTCTGCTCGGAGCGTTGTTTTTGAGCCTCGTCGCCGGAGACATCGTTGCGAAAGAGGGGGAGGACGGCCACATGCGCCTCCTGTTGGCACGTCCCGTCAGCCGCTTCCGCCTGCTGCTGCTCAAATACCTCACCTGCACCGGCTACGCGTTCTTTTTGATCCAGTTCCTCGCCTGGACCTCCTTCCTGCTTGGCCTCCTGCTGCGCGGCTGGGGTGGCGGTTATTTCGCCATCGTGCCGGAGGTGTCCGTCGTTGCTTTCTATGACTGGGGACCGGGCTTGCAGCGCTATGTGTGCAGTTCTCTCGCACTAGGCCTCAGCATGACGACGATCAGCAGCATCGCGTTCTTTTTGTCCTGTTTCCGCATCAAACCCGCCGCAGCCACCATCGGCGCACTGACCTACATCCTGGTCGATTTCATCCTGCGGAACAGCGGCTTCATGGACAGCTACCAGCATTTCCTCGTCACGAAGCATATGGCAAACTGGGGGCGTATTTTGGCCGAAACCATCGACTGGCCGCTCGTCTGGCGCGGTTATGCCGTGGTTTTTGGCGTCAATCTAACGCTTTTCACCTTGGGTTATGCTGTGTTTGAATCCAGAGACTTAAAATCATGAACGTCATCAACAACATCCGCCAGCTCCGCTCCTGGGGCACCATCAACAAAGGAACACGCTGCGCCTTTGTGCCCACCATGGGAGCTTTGCATGAGGGCCACGCCGTGCTCATCCGCGCTGCACGTGAGGCCGTCGGTCAGAGCGGCAACGTCGTCGTCAGCATCTTCGTCAACCCGCTTCAATTCGGCCCCGAGGAAGACTTCGCCAAATATCCACGCTCCCTCATCGAGGATCTCGGCCTCTGCCGTGACAACGGAGCGGACATGATCTTCGCGCCGAAGACCGAGGATCTCTACCCCGCCGACCGCAGCATCCAGCTCTTCGAGACCAGCCTCTCGAAGGTGCTTTGCGGTGCCAGCCGTCCCGGCCACTTCGACGGCGTCTGCACCATCGTCGCAAAGCTCTTCAACCTCATCCAGCCGGACGACGCCTTCTTTGGCAAAAAGGACTACCAGCAGCTCGCCATCATCCGCCGCCTCGTGCGCGATCTCGATTTCAACGTCGTGCTCCACGGCATCGACACCATGCGCGAGGAGGACGGCCTCGCCATGAGCAGCCGCAACCGCTACCTCAGCCCCGAAGAACGCGCACAGGCCCCCGCCCTGCGCCAGGCACTCGTTGCTGCCCGCACCGCCTGGAAAAACGGCGAGCGTGATCCCGCTGCGCTGCAAAAGCTCATCACCAGCCACATTCAGCAGCACGCCCCGCTCGGCCGCATCGACTACGTCTCCCCCGTCGATGCCGCCACACTCCAACCCGTCTCCGCCACCAGCGAGTTGGTCGTCATCGCCCTTGCCGTTCACTTTGGTGCCGCACGTCTCATCGACAACATCGAGCTGAAATAAATACAGTGCGACGGACGCAGTTGTCCGCTGATGCCGCGCCCATGATGTCCGAACCTCCTCAAACCTCCAACACTGTCGAAGGCTACGACATCGAGGTCGTCCGTCGCGTGTGGACGCTCGCGCAGACCATTCCTGGCAACGATCCCGAGGTCTGGCGCAAGGACGAGTTCGGCGCGTGGATTCACCGCGCCGACTACCGCAACCGCCATTCCGACTATGGCTGGGAGATCGCCGACTACGGTTTCAGCCGCCGCAACGCCGGCCTCGCCTCCCTGCGCCCCATGCACTGGCAGAACCATCTCGACTTCATGATCGCCGCCCGCAATCAAGCCGTCATCACCGCCGACGGCCTGCGCAACGCACGGCGGCTTTTATAAAGAGTCCTTTTGATCCACAAGGCTTGTCTTGATGGCGGACACCCAGGCATGGATCAAAAAACCGCAAGCTCGATAGCGCCTCGCGCCTCACCTTCATCGTATCTGCCGATGGTCGTAATACCATCCTGACGATTTAATCGTAGTTTAGCCCGGATACGAAACGTTTGCTTGATCCTGCAGCCAAGGACGACCAACCAATCTGAGAACGGCTTGGGCGTCCTGCCAGAAGCGTTTCAAACTTGGCAGCAGCGCATCGCGCAGTTTGTCGATGCTTCGGTAGCACTGATTGGATACTTCATCCTTGATCACATCCC
>JBIKYB010000547.1:0-2754 GCA_044355475.1 Prosthecobacter sp. | reverse complement strand
CTGCTGCGGCGCAGGGGCGCTGCCTTGAGAGGCGAGCTGAGCGAGGAACTGCTCGAAAGCGGCAAGCTGCTGGGTGCTGCGGAAGAGGTTGCCGAGAACCTCGCCGTTGATGTTGTTCATCAGTTCCGCGAAAATCGTGAAGGCTTCCTGCTTGAACTCCACCAGAGGGTCTTTCTGGCCGTAGGTGCGCAGGCTGACGCCTTCCTTCAAGGCATCCAGCGCGTACAAGTGCTCCTGCCACAGGCGGTCGATGGCGTTGAGGAGGATCATCTTCTCGATCTCCTGCAAGGCGGTCGGGTTGGCGTTGCCGACCTTCACCTCATAGGCATTCAGGATCTTTTCCTTCAACCAAGCGGACTTGGCGTCGAAATCGAGCGCCTTGAAGGCATCGTCAAACTCGCGCAGGCCGATCGGGAAGGTGGTGTTCACCCACTGGAGAAGGTTGTCGTAATCCGCCTCGGTGTCGTCCTTGAGATCCTTCGGCACGAAGGCGCTCAGGCGCTCGGTGATGCCCTTCTCCACGGCCTCGTTGATGAGGATGCGAGTGTCGTTGCTGTTGAGCACGTCGTTGCGCCATTCATAGACGACCTCGCGCTGCTGGTTCATCACGTCATCGTATTCGAGGACGCGCTTGCGCCAGACGTAGTTGCGCTGCTCCACGCGCTTCTGCGCGGTTTCGACGCTACGGTTGAGCCAAGGATGCTGCAACTCCTCGCCTTCCTTCATGCCGAAGCGCTCCATCATCTTCGTCATGCGCTCGGCGGCACCGAAGTTGCGCATGAGGTCGTCTTCAAAGCTGAGGAAGAACTTGCTCTCGCCCGGATCGCCCTGACGCGCGGAGCGTCCGCGCAACTGACGGTCCACACGACGTGACTCATGCCGTTCCGTCGCCAGAACGAACAAACCGCCGAGTTCGGAGACACCTTCGCCCAGTTTGATGTCGGTGCCGCGACCGGCCATGTTGGTGGAGATTGTCACAGCGCTGCGATGACCGGCGCGGGCGACGATTTCGGCCTCCTGGCGGTGGTACTTCGCATTGAGCACGTTGTGCGTGATCTTTTGCAGCTTGAGCATGCGCGAGACCATTTCGGAGGCCTCGACGCTGGCGGTGCCGACGAGGATCGGCTGGCCCTTGGCGTTCAGTTCGCGGATCAGCTCGATCACGGCGGCGAATTTCTCGCGGCGTGTCTTGTAGATGCTGTCGTTGTGATCCTTGCGCTTCACCGGACGATTCGTCGGGATGGTGAGCACGTCGAGCCTGTAGATGTCATGGAACTCCGCCGCGTCTGTTTCCGCCGTGCCGGTCATGCCGCCGAGCTTTTGATAAAGGCGGAAGTAATTCTGAATCGTGATGGTGGCGAGCGTCTGGGTCTCAGCGTCGATCTGCACGCCTTCCTTGGCCTCCACAGCCTGATGCAGGCCATCGCTCCAGCGGCGACCTGCCATTTTACGGCCTGTCTGCGCATCGACGATGATGACCTTGTTCTCCTCGACGACGTACTCGACGTCCTTCTCATAAAGGCAGAAGGCGCGCAAAAGCTGGCTGATCTGATGAATGCGCTGGCCTTGATGCGAGAGGCGGTCCTGCATCTCGGTCTTCTTGCGCAGACGCGCTTCTTCGGAAAGCGAGGTGTCGCCGTCGATCTCGGAGTAAACGGTGGCGATGTCCGGCAGCACGAAGGCATCCGGCTCGTCGGGGCTGAGGAAATTGCGGCCCATCTCGGTGAGGTCGGCATCGTGGCTCTTTTCCTCGATGAAGTAGTACAGCTCCTCCTTGAGCTTGAAGAACTCGACCTTCTGCGTGTCTGCGTAGAGCGAGAGCTCGGCCTTCTCCATCGCGCGACGGAGTTCTGGCTCCTCCATGCAACGGGCAAGCGCACGATTCTTCGGCTGTCCCATGTGAACCTGGAAAAGTTTCAATCCGGCCTGCTCCAGCACCCCGGCGGCGGCGGCCTCCTTGGCCTCCGTGATCAAGCGATTGCACAGCGTGTTCTGACGACGCACGAGCTGATCCACGAGCGGCTTGTAGCGCTCGTACTGATGATTGCTCTCCGCCGCCATGACCGGGCCGCTGATGATCAACGGCGTGCGCGCCTCATCAATGAGCACGGAGTCCACCTCATCGACGATGGCGAAGTAATGCCCGCGCTGCACCTGCTGCTCCTTGCTGGAGGCCATGCCGTTGTCACGCAGGTAATCAAAGCCGAACTCGCTGTTCGTGCCGTAGGTTATGTCGCAGCGGTACTGCTCGGCACGGATGTGGCTGGGCTGGTCGTTTTGAATGCAGCCGACGGTGAGGCCGAGGAATTTGTACAAACTGCCCATCCACTCGCTGTCACGACGGGCGAGGTAATCATTCACCGTGATAACATGCACACCACGCCCGGTGAGCGCGTTCAAGAACACGGGCAGCGTTCCCACCAGGGTCTTCCCTTCCCCGGTGGCCATTTCCGCGATCATGCCACGATGCAGGGCGATGCCGCCGACGAGTTGCACGTCAAAGTGAACCATGTTCCAGCCCAGTGGCTGGTCGCAGACGACGATCTCGCGGCCACACATGCGACGCGCGGCGTTTTTCACCACGGCGTAAACCTCCGGCAGGATGTCGTTCAGCATCTTCTGCTCGATGGCGTCAAAATTCGGCTGGATGTGGTTCCAGGCCTCACGGGCGCGGTCGATGCGCTGCTTCTTCTCATCAAACCCCGCCGACCGCCACTGGCCCTGGGCGATGTAATCATCCTCTAGAGACGGGAA
>JBIKYB010000546.1:0-2757 GCA_044355475.1 Prosthecobacter sp. | reverse complement strand
AGCCCTTGGGTCGATTGAGCCAGCCCTTGGGTCGATTGAGCCAGCCGTAGGATCGGTTGAGCCAACCGTCGGGTTGATTGAGCCAACCGTAGGATGGATCGAGTCCAACCTTGGCTGAGGCGGATGGCCGTGTGCATTGGGGAAACCTATGGGAGGAGAGAAGTTCCATTTTCCCGCCAAGGCGGCCCTTATTCGGGTTCAGAAGGAACTGAATCCCGTTCAGGCATGCGTAAATCTGGAAACGACGTCAGGGTGCAAAAAATTGACAAGAACTCCTGCTCGGATGCTGCGGCTCAAACGCTGGCACCGCCAGAGCCAGGAAGAGCGCCGAGGCCGTGGCCGCTCCCTTTCATCTCGGCGGCTGGCTCACTTCTGACGGCATCCAACCGTCCCGTCCTCCACGCGGCTGAACGCATCCGTGGGGTTCGTCACCAGCGTCCATTCGTACTGGAACGCGATGGCGGAGATCGGCGTGTCATGCGGGCCGATCACCTTGCCCAGGTTCCGCTGCCATTTCGTTAACCAGAAATTACCGCAGATTCAGGGAAGCCACCGATTTCTTTTTCCAACTCATGCCATCTGCGGTTTTCCTGAATCTGTGGCAAAACCTCTCAGGTTGGCCTTAAACCAATGGCATTGTACCGAGTAGCTCATCAGTCGCGCTCCAAACGAATGTCCTCCATGATGGCCTCGGTGGAGGTTCCGGCTTTGCCTGTGCCGACGGACTCACGCAAGCTGTCTAGCCGCTGCAACCAAGCCTGCCGCTTGATTTCCGGTGTGGGAGATACAGGCCGTGATTTCACCAACGCCAAGATAGTCCTGACAGTTCCGCATCCGCCACGTCCGCCCGGCGTGCCTCAATAGCTCATCGTCCTGCCGCTGCGCTTTTGGGCCATGGCCTGCTCGGCTGCCAGGATGAGCTGCGCGAGTTGCGCGTCGGGAGGCTGGTTTTGGGCGGCCCTCTGATAATGGTCGAGGGCGCGGTGCGGCAGACCGGTTTGAAAATAGACCAGACCGAGTGCTTTGTGCGCCTGGGGATCGCCGGGCATGGCTTTGAGGATTTCCCGGAACACGCCGACGGCGTCATCATACCTGCCCACTCCCGCAAGGCCGAGGCCCAGGGTGAAGGCCACCGGCGGCTTGCTGGCGGCGGTGTTGTCCAACTTGATGAGTTCAAGAGTGGTGTTGAGAGACTCCTTGGGGCGATTGAGGCGGAGCAGGGAGTTGGAGAGGTTGAGGATGCCGTTTTGGAAGCGCGGCTCGATTGTGAGCGCGGCGCGGTAGCATTCCACGGCCTTGTCGTCCTTGCCGTTGTTAGAGTAGGCAGCGCCGAGATTTCCCCAGGTGCGGAATTTACCAGGGCTTTTGGCCACGGTGTCCTTCCACAGGGTTTCACTGGTGCTCCAGACGGTGTTGCGGTCAGTGGTGCGCCAGGAAAGCAGCGTGGTGATGACAAGGACCAGGGCCGCAGGTGCGAGGGTTCGCTGCCAAGCCGCCTGCGCGGGCAGTAACCCGCGCAGGCAGTCCAGCAAACAACTCACCAACACAAAAATTCCAATCGAGGGCAAGTAGGAGCGGTGCTCCGCGACCATGTCTGGCAGCGGCACGAGACCAGAGGAGGCGGCGATGGTGATGAAATACCAGAGGGTGAACACAAAGCCGAAGGCTAGTCGGACATCGTGTCGAAACCTGCGGAACAACCAGCCAGACGCCGCCACCAGCCCCAGCAGCACGCCGAGTGACATGAGGACCGGCCCTTGCCAGAGAGACTCGTATTTAGGCCACTCGGGATCGAGGTTCAGACCGAAGGGCCAGATCATGAGCCGCAGGTAATGCACCAGCACGGTGAACTGGGTGACGATGTAGTGCCAGTGGTTCAGGGGTGTGTCGCGTGAGTTGACGATGTTCAACGACGCACTCATGTCAAAAGAGCCGCCGTTTTGTACCGTGGCCGTGAGCATGACCAGCACCGGGATGAGCGGGGCGCAAAGCAGCAGCGGCAGAGCACGGAAGAGCGCCCGCCGCAGGCCGGAGCGCAGAACCAGCCAGTCGATGAGCACCGCCATGAAGGGCACGGCCACGCTGCATTCCTTCGTCTGCATGGCCAGCAGCAGCGCCACCACGGCTCCCGTTCGCAATGCATAGAGCGCGGCGCGTGATTTGAATGAAAAGGAAACAAACCATAGCCACAGGCAGAGCAGTGAGAAGAAGGCAGCCAGGGAGGTGAAGCGCTGGATGATGTAGGTGACGGATTCAATGGCCAGTGGATGGGCGGCAAAGAGCAACGCAGCGGTGGAGGGAATGAAAATCAGCGATCCCCGACTCAGTGTGCTGGTGGACTGGCGCAGCAGCGTGTGCAGCAGGGCATAAATCAGCACGCTGTTGAGCGCGTGGATGAGGATGTTGAGCAAACGGTACCAGCGCGGGTTGAACCCGTCGAAGGCATGGTTGAGGGCAAAGCTGGCGTAGGCGACGGGACGTAGGATGAAATTGACCGCGTAATCGGGATCTGACCCCATGCGGGCCGGGCGGGTGGCAAACTCTTCGAAGTGGGAAAGATAGCTGAACTTGTCAGGGGCCTTGAAGACCGGGTTGTCGATCAGGTAGGTGTAGTCATCAAAGAACATCGGAAAGTCCTTCGTCCAGGTGTACAAACCGATGCTCAGTGACAGGAGGACGCAGACCATGATGGCATGAACCCAACGCGTTGCCTGGTGCGCGGCGGGGTGAGCGGGAGATGCGGCGGTCAAGCCCCGG
>JBIKYB010000545.1:0-2763 GCA_044355475.1 Prosthecobacter sp. | reverse complement strand
TGCGGAGACTGAAAAAGCGGCGCATGCCTTCATCGACCAGCATGGCGTGAAGCTGAAGCTCTCTGCCTTCGACATGGCGCGGTTTGATTTCAACGCCCGCCTGCTCACCGTGGCCCGTGCCGCCTCGGAAAACGAACAGCAGACGCTCGCCATCCGACTTCTCAGCCTCATGGCGACGAGTAGCGACGTGTTGCATGATCTCAACGGTCGCGCCCTACGCTACCGAGGCCGTGTGCCTGAACTGCTCAAAAAAGAGATCGAGAAATACACCGCCCAGGTGCAGGACGACGACAGCATCGACTGGATCGCGCTGCTCACCCTGGCGGGCTGCTACGAGCGTCTGGGAAATTTCTCCGCAGGTTACGCCATTTATTCGCATGGCGTCACCGCTGCGCCGAAGAGCACGCATCGGCCCATGATGTTGTTCGGTGCCATGCGCACGGCATTGGCAACAGGGCAGCAGGATCTGTCCAAGGCGCTCGGTGAGCAGTTCCGCAAGGAGTTCCCGCAGCATGAGTATGCTGGCAACGTGAACACGCTGCTGTTGGAGAATGTGTTCTTTGCCAAGCAGTATGAACAGGCCGTGGAGTTGGCAGAAAGCATCCGCAAGCCACTGCCGCCAGAGTCCAAAGACCGCGATCTGACGGATTTTGTGATCGGCGCGTCGTTTTTCAATCTCGGACGCACCGAGGAGGCGCAGAAGGAACTGGCTTCTCACGCGCAGCGCTTTCCGCAGAGCAAGTTCAAGGAGGCGTCACGCTACTTCGAGGCCTCCAGCCTCGTGCGCATGAAAAAGTGGCAGGAGGCCGGGCCAAAGCTCGATTCATTCAACAAGGACTTCCCGGAATCCGAGTACATCGGCTTTGCGCTGCTGGACCGCGCCACGAGCCATTTCCAGCTCGCTGAATACGCGAAGTGCCTTGAGGTCGTCGAAGATCTCGAAAAACGCCGCCCCAACCTGCCAGATCTCGACCGTGCGCTGGCGATGCGCGGTGATTCGCACCTCATGCTCAACGCGAACGAAAAAGCTGAAGCGGCATATTTGAAAGCGCGTGAACTTGGCGAGGCGGCGGAAGGTGAGTCCCACAAGGCCATCGTGGGCCGAGTGCTGGTGCAGCTCATTCGCGTGGCGAACTCCCTGAACAAGCCTCAGGATGTCATCAAGTATTACGACGAGTACATGGCGAGGTACAACGGCGGATTTTACGATGCCGAGGTCATCGTCGGCTCTTTGGAGCCTTTGAAAGAGGCCAAACGAGGCAAAGAGGCTCTCGACGCGTTGGAGAAGGTGATCGTGAGGCTGGGCAGCGGGGACACGGGCACCGGCATTGAAGAAGCCATCGGTTCTTACACGCAGAACTACCTCGACATCGTCGGGCCTGAGCCGCTTCTGGAGCGCCTGACGAATTTTGTCCCGCAGGACGGGGCAAGAATCAACAACACGCTGCGCGCCTGGCTGAACATGGCTCGAATCGACCTGCTTGAGAACGACAGCTACAAAGACAAGTTCCCCAAGCGAGCCGCCCAGATTCAGGTGGCCTACGAGGACTTGCGCACCTTCAACAAGGCGGAGCTGCCCTCGTACATCCTCGTCAAAGTCGGGCGTGATCTCGCGGACCGTGGTCAGGGCAAGGAAGCCATGGATTGGTTCAAGGCGGTCATGGATCGCGGCCAGTCGGAGCATTATCCCCTGGCTCTCATGGGCAAAGCACGTGTGCTGGCGAAGACCGGAGAGGCGGGCAGCTTCCAAGAGGCCGTTTCCGCCTTTGATCAGGTCATTCGTGAACTGCAGGACAAGCCTGAGTACGTTGAGGAGGCGATGATCGACAAGGCGCGCATCTATTACAACCGCAAGCAGTGGCAGGAAGCCGCCGACACCTTGCTCGCGATGGCCAAGGACAAGCGCTTCACCCGCACCCGCGCCGAAGCCTATTACCGCCTCGGTCATTGCTACGAAAATCTGAACGACACCGACAAGGCACTGGAGGCCTACACACCGTTTGTTGGCCCGCCGCTGGAAAACATCGTCCAGTATTCGGCCGAGGCGCGTCTTCGCGCCGCGGAAATTCAGATGAAGAAGGGGAACGACGACAAGGCCTTCCGCCTCATCAAGGATACCGTTTCGCGCATGTACAAGCTGGGTGAGCACGAGGTGGCTGGCCCCTTTGTCAAAAAGGCCAAGGAGCACTACAAAACCCTGCGCAAGAAGCTCAACGCGCCCGAGCATCCCGACGAAGGTCTGTGGGGTGTGCGTGAATGAACCGTCATGACGCCATGAAAAAGCCCGTTTTTCTCCTCCTTTTGACGGTCTGCGGCCTGCATGCCGAGCCGCTGGCCATTCAGATTACCAATCTCAACGGTGAGCCGACCGCAGCATTTCTCATCGGCGCTGAAAAAGACGGGATCGTCATCAGCACTGCGCCCAACGGTGGCAGCAGCTACAAGCTGCCGCTGACAAACATCCGCGATATGACCATCGACGAGCCGAAAGGCTGGTCCCTCGCCATGCAAACCTTTGCCGCAGGCAATCATTCGGAGGCGGAGAAGCTGTTTGCACAGCTTGGAGACGAATTTGATAAACTCGTGCCCTTACAGGACAGCTTTGGCTCCCTGGCTCGGTTGCATCAGTTCATGTCACTGCAAAAGCTGGGCCGCTATGCCGATCTGGCGAAGGCGATGGACAAGCAACTCGCGAATCCGTTGAGCTTCAGTGCGCATTACACCGAGGACTTCGTCGATCTCGAAGGCTGGGCGCTGATGGGC
>JBIKYB010000544.1:0-2772 GCA_044355475.1 Prosthecobacter sp. | reverse complement strand
GGTCGCCGTAGTTCATGGTGAGGTTTTCGATCTCGATCATGGGTGAAACAGATTCAAATCAGTGTGCGCCCTCCTGCAGGCCGTGAATGGTCGGCTCCAGCAAGGCGTAGCCGTCAGGAAGGTCGATGCGGGCCAGTTCACCGGCCTCGGTGAAGATCATTTGGATTTCATGCTGGCCGAACAGCGGCAGCGTGAGCACGAAGCACTTCCGCTCACGCCCGGCGAGCTGCATCAGCCCCTCACGCGCCCTCAACTGATTGGCTTCGGGCGCTGCGCCCGTCTTTGACATGCCGCCGCCGAGCATGGAGAGCATGGCCAGCGCACCGTCCTTGCCGGAGCCGAGGAGCAGCTTCACATCCTGCGAGTTCAAGACCACACGGTCCCCGTGCTTCACGAGCACCTCGGGCGTGGCATGCTCCTCGCTCCAGACCATTTTCAAACTGGCATCGCGGGCGGGAAACTGCGCCTCCAGCTTCAGGTACTGCCAGCGCTCGGCATCGGCGAGAATGCAGGCCACGCTCCAGCTCGCCTCGATGCGGCGGTCGTTTTCATCCGGCTGATCCACCACGCCGCGCGCTAGCAGATCATAGACGGTCTGATGGTTCGGCTTGATGCGGCGGCTGATCTGAAAGCTGGCGTGACCGATCCGCTCACCATGATGATGCAGATGCAGCGTGCTGCCGAAGACATCCGACTGCCGCAGAAACAGGTCGATCACCATGCGCGGCGGCACGGCGGCGAAACGAGAGGCCTCCGGGAAATAAACATCACGCACCAGCAGGCCGGACATCACCGCCCAGAAAAGCACCGCCAGAATTGCCGCCACACGCCAGATCATTGGAGGATTTGTGTCAGGAAACACCTGTCGTGGCAAGCACGGCGGCATTTCGGCGCAAAACTTTCTCGCCAGTACGCCTTCACTTTGCCACGATGCCCTGATGCGCCTGCTTTTTGCCCTCTTTTTCGCCACGTTCACCGTTTCCGCCGCCGAATCGCGTCTGCCGAATGTCGTCATCATTCTTGCTGATGACCTTGGCTATGCCGACCTCGGCTGCTTTGGTGCTGACAAAATCAAAACGCCGAACATCGACCGCATGGCGGCGGAGGGGATGAAGTTCACCAGCTTTTATGTGGCACAGGCGGTGTGCAGTGCCTCACGCGCAGCGCTCATGACCGGCTGCTACGCGAACCGGGTCGGCATGCAGGGTGCTTTGAATCACACGAGCAAGGAAGGCATTCATCCAGATGAACTACTGCTGCCGGAGATGTGCCAGAAGGTCGGCTATGTCACTGGGGCGTTCGGCAAATGGCATCTGGGCACCTACCCGATGTTCAATCCGCTGCGGCATGGCTTTGATGAATTCCTCGGCATCCCGTATTCGAACGACAACACGAAGTTCCACCCCTCGCTGGCAAAGGAGATGCCTCCCCTGCCCTTTTACGATGGCCTGAAGGTCATCGAGACCGATCCTGATCAGAGCCAGTTCACGCGGCGCTTCACCGAGCGGGCGGCAAGCTTCATCGAGCGCAACAAAGGCCGCCCTTTCTTCCTCTACCTGCCGCACGTCATGCCGCATGTACCGATCTTTGCCTCCGACACGTTTCGCGGCAAATCGGCCGCAGGGCTCTATGGCGATGTCGTGGAGGAACTTGACTGGTCCGTGGGACAGATCCTCGACACGATCAAACGCTGCGGCATCGAGCGCGAAACGCTGGTGGTTTTCTTCTCCGACAACGGCCCCTTCCTCAGCTACGGCAATCACGCGGGCAGCGCGAAACCGCTGCGTGAGGGCAAGTTGACGACCTTTGAAGGCGGCGTGCGTGTGCCCTTCATCGCCCGCTGGCCGGGACGTGTGCCTGCGGGTCAGGTTTGCGACGAACCGGTGATGGAAATCGACCTACTGCCAACCGTGGCCGGTTTGACGGGCGCGAAGCTGTCAGAGAAGAAGATCGACGGGCGCAACATGATCGACCTGCTCGAAGGCCGGCCAAACGCGAAGTCGCCGCATGAGGCGCTGTATTTTTACGGCGGCAGCGAGTTGCAGGCGATCCGCAGCGGTGAGTGGAAGCTGCATTTTCCGCATCCTTACATCAGCGTGGATGGCGAGCCGGGCCGCGATGGCAAACCGGCGAAGTTTGGCCTGATGAAGCCGAAAGCGATCACACAGAGCGGCATCGAGGGCATCGCGTCACGGCATGGGTATCGCGTGGAGAAGACCGGGCTGGCACTCTACAACTTGAAGGATGATCCAGGTGAAACGCGCGATGTGGCGAAGGAGCAGCCGGAGGTCGTGGCGCGCTTGCAAAAGCTGGCCGAGCCGATGCGGAAAGAGCTGGGGGATGCCTTGATGAAGGTCAAAGGCACCGAGAACCGGCCGCTGGGGATGTCGCCCTAGGAGAGGGATCATCCTGATCCCTCATCAAGCGGGGGATCAGGATGATCCCCCTCCTTTTCAGCGCCCACCACGCTCGCGGGCGATCACCTCGCGAATTTTCTCCATGCGGTTCTCGGGACTCGGATGCGAGCTCATGAAATCCGAGCCGCCGGAACCACCACTGGCCTCAGCGAGGATTTCCATCACGCCGATGAGTGCCTGGGGATTGTAGCCGGCCTGCATCATGAAGCGCACGCCGAGCGCGTCGGATTCGAGCTCGTCATCGCGGCTGAACTTCATCACACGCCATTTCGCGACCATGTTGGCGACGTACGCGCCGGTGTTGTTGCTGCCATCTGAGAGCAGAACGCCCAAACCCTGCGCCAGGCCGCTCCAG
>JBIKYB010000543.1:0-2787 GCA_044355475.1 Prosthecobacter sp. | reverse complement strand
TGGCGTCATCGTCGCCGTGCAGAATCATGGCGACTTCCTTAGCACTGGCCCCGAGCACGTCAGCCTGCTGAAGCGCGTCGATCATGCCTGGTGCGGTGCGCTCGTGGACACCGGCAAATACTTCACTGCTGATCCGTATAACGACATCGCGATGATGGTGCCGCACGCGGTGAACTGGCAGATCAAGGAAACGCTTGGCAGCAGCCTCAAAACACCGCCCGCTGACTTCAAGAAGCTCGCGAAGATCATTCACGATGGCGGCTATCGAGGCTTCGTGCCCATCGAAACGCTCGCCATGGGTCGCAAGGACTACGATCCCGCCGCCGAAGTCGTCAAAGTGCTCACGGTAATGCGTGCGGCGATTGCGGAGTTGAAGTGACACGCCGTTTCCCCATCCTCTTCCAACCATGAAACTTATCGTCTTGTTCCTTGCGGCTCTCGTTGGCTCGATCTTTGCCGCCGAACCCATCCGTGTGCTCGTTTGGGATGAGCAGCAGCCGCAGCAAAAGGAGGGCTACGGTGAAATATTCCTCGGCGAGACCATCGCCGCGCATCTGGCGAAGCTGCCGGGGCTTTCCGTAAAGACGGCGAAGCTCGACGAGGCGGATCAAGGCCTTTCCGATGCCACGCTGGATGCCACCGATGTGCTTATCTTCTGGTGTCATCGCCGTGTGAAGGATCAGGACGATGCCCGCATGGAAGCCGTCGTGAAGCGTGTGATGGAAGGGAAAATCGGCTTCATCGGCCTGCACTCCACGCATTGGGGCAAGCCCTTCGTGCGGCTCATGCAGGAGCGGGCCAAGGCGGATGCGGTCAAGGCTTTGCCCGAAGCCGAGCGTGCCACGGCGAAGTGGGAGTTCCTCAATGAAGCGCCGTATTACAAGGGCGTCGGTCGTGCCGCCCGCGTCACGCCCTTTGTCGAGAAGGGCGAGGGCAACGTGTGGAAGCTCACCCTGCCAGCGTGCGTCTTCCCCGTGTATCGCAATGACGGCATGCCATCGCATGTCACCACGCGGCTGCCGCAGCATCCCATCGCCGCCGGTTTGCCCGCGCAGTGGGACATCCCGCACACGGAGATGTATGGCGAGCCCTTCCATGTGCCGTCGCCGGACGAAGTCGTGTTCGAGGAAAAATGGGACAAGGGCGAGCACTTCCGCAGCGGCTGCGTGTGGCAGGTCGGCAAGGGCCGCGTCTTCTACTTCCGTCCCGGTCACGAGACCTACGGCATCTTCCAGCAAACCGAGACGCAACGTGTGCTGGAGAATGCGGTGCGGTGGCTGGGCGCGAGGTGATTCCCACGCCGTTGATTTCTGCGATGTCGAGAATTGGCCTCTCTCGCCGTAGTCTCGGTGAACATGCTCCCGCCCGAAACCATCGCCGCCACCCTGCTCGCTGAGCGGCTGCCGCTTACGGCCTTTTTTGCGAGCGTGACGCGGGATTTTCATCTGGCGGAGGACGTGTTTCAGGAAGTGTGCGTGAAGGCTGTGGTGCGGGCGGACAGCTTCGAGACGACGGCGCATCTCATGAACTGGGCGCGGCTCACGGGAAAGAATCGCGCCATCGACATCCTGCGGGCTCGTGATGGCCGCTATGTGGGCCTGAGCGATGAAATGCTGGCTCTGCTGGCCGATGAATGGCCGGAGCAAAGTCGCACCGATGCCATGCAGGACGCGCTCGGGCAGTGCGTCGAGCAGATCACGCCGAACAACCGCGAGTTGCTGCGCCTGCGCTACTTCGAGCGCCGCAACTGCACCGACGTGGCCGCGATCATGGGTCGCAAGATCGAAACCGTCTATCAAGCGCTCGCCCGCCTGCACAAAGCCCTCGGCGACTGCATCCGCACCCGCCTTCAAACCGAATCCGCTTCATGAACGACACCGACTTTCTCCACCTGCTCATGCGTCATCAGGATGGCACGCTCACACCGGATGAGACGACCGACTTCGAAGCCGTGATGCGAGATGATCCAGCAAAACGCCAGGTCTTCGCCGAGACTCAACTGCGCTCGATGGCGCTGCATGATCGCTTCCGTCAGGAGGCTTTCCAAAGTGGCTGCGGCTTCAGCCGCACTCCGGAAAAAAAGCGTTTCACCTGGATCACTCGCCCGATTACCGCGATGGCCGCCGGACTCGTCATCGGGCTGTTTAGCGCCTCCATCGTCTGGGCCATCTCGTCGCCCAAGGCGACTACCGAGCGGCTTTCTTCGTTGGTGGACGGCAGTTTTGAGCAAAGGGCCATCGGGCGCGGTTTTCCGCGTGAAAGCGGTGTGTGGAGCGGAGACGAGGCGGACATCGTGGAGCGCACCGCGAGCGATGGACGGCAGGTTTTGCGATTTGTGAGTCCAGGGGCTGATGAAGCGGACCCGGCTGGCCCGGCCATTTCGTGTGACGTTTTTCAAATCGTGGACCTGCGTCCGCTTCGTGCCGGGCTGGCTCCAGAGGCGGATGCGGTGCTGGAGCTGAGTGCGCGGTTTCTCGATGACAGGCCGGCCAACACGAAACCCTCGGTCACCTTCACCGCGCAGATTTTTCTCTTCAGCGGTGATCCGTCCGACATGCATGCGAAATGGCCCTTCGCCGCGCCGGAGTCGCTCGCCAGCGGTGCCTCGCTGCAGACCACGCTCGGAGGTGATGCGGGGCGCTGGCGGCATGGATCGACGCGCGTTTTCATGCCCTCGGAGGCCGATTTCGCCGTCATCCAGCTCGCCGCCAGACCCAACATCCGCCCAGCGGTGCTCGA
The DNA here is from genome assembly GCA_044355475.1 of Prosthecobacter sp. Classification (GTDB taxonomy): domain Bacteria; phylum Verrucomicrobiota; class Verrucomicrobiia; order Verrucomicrobiales; family Verrucomicrobiaceae; genus Prosthecobacter. Next base: position 48 of record JBIKYB010000543.1, on the reverse strand, counting down.
CTCACTTTATACGGACGATGTGCGCCTCACGCTGAAGACCCAGCCTGC
>JBIKYB010000542.1:0-2794 GCA_044355475.1 Prosthecobacter sp. | reverse complement strand
TCGAGGAGAGCTACGTGCGGTCCATCGGCTTCCCCGTGCAGGCACGCGGAAAAATCATGCGCGGCACCGGTTGCGAAGCCTGCCGTGGCAGCGGCTTCCAGGGCCGTGTCTCGATCTACGAAGTCGTCCTTGTTACGCATGCTCTGCAGCATCTCATCAACAGCCGTGCCCATCCCGCCGAGTTCATGAAGCAGGCTCTCAAAGACGGCTACATCCCCATGCGCGGCTACGGCTTCCAAACAGTGCTCAGCGGAGAGACCACCATTGAGGAAGTCCTCAGCGTCACGGCCGCCTCCGACCGCCAGCACAACCCGCAAACCACCACCATCGCCGCTCCCACTCGTCTAGCCGCGTAATGCCATGCCGAACTTCGTTTACAGCGCCCAAGGCCCCGCCGGTCTCATCACCGGCGAACTCGCCGCGTCGGATCGCAGCGAGGCCTTTGCGTTGCTGGGGAAGAAAAAAATCCAGCCCATCAAGCTGGAGGCCGCAGGTGAGTCGAAAACAGCCGCCAAGACGGTAGCGAAGGGCAAAACGACCGCTTCAGCCGCCGAAACGATCAACGGCCCCATCAAGCTCAAGCTGCCGCAAGTCGTGCTGTTCATCGAAGAGCTCGCCGATCTCGTCGGCGCGGGCATTCAGCTCGAACCCGCGCTCGCCACGATGGAGCGTCGTCGTGAGCTCTCTGGCATCAAAACGCTCGCCACGGTTCTGCGTGGCAAAGTGCGCGATGGCATGGCCTTTTCCAAAGCCGTCGCCGCTACCAGCCCGAGTTTTGGCAATCTGTTCTGCGCGCTTGTTTCTGCCGGTGAGGCCAGCGGCTCCCTGAGCACCATCTTGAAGCGGCAGGCGCAGTACATGCGCTCCTTGCAGGCTTTGCGCAGCAAGGTGCTCTCCGCGCTGCTTTATCCCGCCTTCCTCATCGTCGCGGCCGTGGCGGTCACGATGCTATTCGTCGTTTATCTCATCCCAAAACTCACGGAGATGCTCGATTCGACCGGTGGCTCGCTGCCATTCGCCGCGCAGATCATTCTGAAGGTCAGCGACACCTTCAAGGCAACGTGGTGGATGATCCTCATCGGCGGTATCGCCGCGTTCATCCTTGGCAGGTCTTGGATCGCGCGTCCCGAATCGGCGGTGCCGTGGTCGCGCTTCAAACTGCGTCTCCCGTTGTTCGGCAACATCTTCCGTGCCCGCTTTTACGTGCAGTTCCTCGAAACGATGGCCAACCTGCTCGGCAACGGCCTCACCATGGTGCAGGCCATGCAGCTCACGCAGCAGGCCATCGACAATCCTTTCCTGCGCCAGGAGTTCGAGAGCGTCATGCGCCATGTCGGCGAAGGCGTTGCCCTTTCCCGTGCCCTCGACCGCAGCGGCCAGTTCCCGCCACTGCTCATCGACATGGTGAACGTTGGCGAGCAGACCGGCGACATGTCCGCCGCGCTGGAGCGCGCCGCCGAGCGCTTTGACCGCGAGTTGAGCAAGAAGATCGACACCCTCGCCGCGCTCATCCAGCCCCTCATCGTCTGCCTCATGGCCGCCATGGTCGGTCTCATGGCCTACCTCATGATGACCACGATCTTCCAAACCATCTCCAGCATCAACAAATAGCAAACCACCATGAAACACACCCAAACCCAACCACGCCCTTCGATCTCCGGCTTCACCCTCGTCGAAATGATCCTCGTGCTCGCCATCGTCGCGCTGCTGGTCGGCGCGGCCGTCGTCAATTTCGGCGGCGTGCTTGAAGGCGGCAAAAAAACCACTTCCAAGGGCCACATCAGCGGGATCATCTCCGCGCTCCGTGCTTACGAGGTGGACAACATGTTCCTGCCCACCACGCAGCAGGGCTTGTCTGCTCTTGTGGAAAAGCCCAGCGGTCGTCCAGCCCCGCAAAGCTGGTCCGCCAAGCTCAAGAAGCTGCCCATTGATCCCTGGGGCAACCCTTACCACTACCGTCGTCCCGGCACGAAAGACAAAAGCGGCTTTGATGTCTATTCCGCAGGCCCGGACGGGGTGCCGGACAATGCGGATGACATTGGTAGCTGGGACATTTGAAGGGCTTCGGCGGAATGACGAATGACGAAATCAGAATGACGAATTTCAGAGCCATCACGAATCACACGCCAGTCACGCTGTTCGCTCAGCGTGGCATTCGTCATTCTCGCGCTGCGGGCTTTACGCTCTTGGAAATCATCGTCGCCATGTCGCTTTTGATTCTCGTCATCGGCATCGCCGTCATGAGCATCTCGGGGGTGCATGATGAGGACAGATTGCGCCGCGCGGCGGCGGTCATTGAGACCTCTGCGCGTCAAAACCTGCTCCAGGCGCTCAAGACCCAGCAGACGGTTCGCATCGAGCTTTCAGCCGGCGCGTTCAGTGTTGATCAAGAATTCAGCGGCATGCTGCAAGTGCGCCGTGTCGGTGAAAACGTCTTCCGCGCTCCGAAACGCGGCGAAGGCTGGGAATTCAGCCCCACGGGCATCTGTGAGCCGATCGAGGTGCGTCTCAGCGGCTCCGCAGGTGTCATCGAGATCGCCTTCGATCCGCTCACCGCGTGCGCCAAACGCAAATCCATTCAGGTCAAAGGATGAAACACACCTGCACAGCCTCATCCGCTCCAGGTTTCGCTCTTCTCGAAATCATCCTCGCGCTCGCGCTGTTCTCGCTCGTGGCCGTGGGCATGACGCAGGCCATTGATGGCATCGCCAAAACCTCCAATCAGGCGCGCCAGGAGGCGCAGGTGCTGCGCGTGCTGGAGTCCGTGCTGGCCGAGGTGGCGCATCAGCCTGAG
>JBIKYB010000018.1:0-31599 GCA_044355475.1 Prosthecobacter sp. | reverse complement strand
GTGCGGTGATCTCGTCGGGGGCCATGACCATGAAGGCGGTGGAGAGAGCGTCGGACAGGGCGGCGGTGGGGGCGAGGGCGTAGGTGCGGCGGTTTTTGAGCGGAACGGGCGTGAAGAGGCGCGGGTTCATGATGTGCGCGCCTTTGACGGCGAATCCGGAGCCGCTGACGGCGCGGTTCGTGAGGGCGAGTGATCTGGCACCTGCGCCGAGGGTGATGGACCAAGCGTCCTTGCCGCTGGGAGCGCCGATGGCGAGGATGGTGCTGTCGCCGGCGTTGAGGACGAAGTTGGTGACCTTCCAGTCCTGCAAGAGATCGGCGGCCTGGTCGAGGGCGTAGCCTTTGCCCATGGCACCGAGGTCGAAGATCATGTTTGAGGCATGCACGGTGACGCGCATGGTTTCCTCATCGAGGTCAAAGCGATGGCTGCCGATGATGGTCTGCGCCTGGGCGAGCACTTCCTTGCTGACTTGGCGCGGTTCGCCCTCATGCGTGACGAAGAGGCTCATGAGCGGGCCGATGGTGATGTCGAATGCGCCTGCCGTCTCCTGATGCATGGCTTTGGCGAGTGAGAGGCAGTCCCACGCGGCCATGCCGACGAGGACGCTCTTGCCTGCCTGGAGCTGGCCGAGGCGGTAGATGTCGCTGCTGGCGCGGAAGCGGCTGAGTTCGTCCTCAAGTCGGGCGATTTCCTGAAACACGGCCTGCGCGGCCTGCGCGGCATAGGTTTCATCCGCGTCGGCGTGGTTGATGATCACGTCGAAGGTGGTGGCCATCGCGTGCTGGGTGAAGCGATGGTGCTGGGGCGCGGCCTCGCTCACTGTTTCGTGGCCTCCTGCTGTTTGCGCAGGGTGTGGCGCTCCCAGAGGGATTGCTCGACCCAGAGATTGAGCATGACGCCGGGACGCAGGCCGAACGGACCCTGCACGTGGTAGGTTTTACCGGCGAATTTGGCCTCAAGGGCTGGCTGCATGTCGAGTTCGGCGACGATGACGCGCGCGTCGATGGTTTCCGGCAGCGTCGTCGTGTAGCGGACGGACTTGATGTCGCGCCAATACCACGGCAGCGGCCAGCCAGCATCGCGATGAACCACAAGGACATCAAAGGCACCATCCGGCGCGGTCTGCTGAAGATCGCGAACTTGCGGCAGGAGGCGCAGCAGGTTGCTGGAGGTGTGCGAATAGACGTAGGGATTGCGCGAGTCGGCCGCGTAAAGATGAATGGCGAGGCTGGTCTGCGCGATGAGGTGGTAGAGACCGAAACCCATGGCGACCCGGAAAACGACACGGGCAAACTTGCCGGTAATAGCCTGCGAGATGGTCGCCGCGCCGACGCCTGCCAACAGAATGAGCGCGTGCTGGCCGCTGAGGATGGACCAAGGCGTCTTGTAGGCGAGGAAGGTGTAGATGGCGAACAGCACGAGGGTGTACACCGTGAGGAAGACGAGGAAGGCCTGCCGTGGGGCGTTCTTCATGTGATTGCCAAGAAAAGCGTGGGCCATGCCGATGAGCGCGAGGCCAATGATCATCGCCTCGCTCCAAACGACGCCGTCCTTCCGCCAGGAGAGGAGTGTGAGGTAGTAGTGCCAGGGTTTTTCATGACCGCTGCCGCCGGAGCGTTCGAGGTAGTTCAGATAGGTCAGCGCGCTATCCTTCACCGCCTGCCAGTCTTTGAAAAAGCCTGAGTAAATCGTGACGCTGGTCAAAATGGCCACCACGCTAACCCAAAGCCAGGGCTTGGTGGAGCGACCCCGCGCAGGTCCCATGGAAAAACCGCTCTGACGCGGGGCGAAGTCGCCGATCAACAGCTTTGCGACCACGAGGCCGACAATGCCGGCGACGACGTTGATGACGAAGGTTTCCTTCGTCGCATGCTGCATGCCGAGTGAAAAACCGGCGAGCAGTAGCCACCAGCGGCCTCCACCTTGGGACCAGCGCCAAAGCGCCGCGAGGGTGAGCGTGATGAACAGCACCAGCGGCACCTCCATGATGAAGTAACGCGAGTAATAGACCATCATCGGCGAGACGGCCATGATGAGCATGGCATAGCCAGTGCCGAGCCTTCCGAGCGCGTCCCGCAGCAGCAGGGTGGAGAGCAGCAGCAGCAGGCCGCACATTACGGTCACGGTGCGGAGTTGAGCCTCCGTCCAGGTCAAGAAATCCCCCCAACCGGCGAGTTTGGACCAGACGTGGGTGATGTAATGCAGACCGGGGCCGTGGAAGTCCTTCGGATCGTATTGGAAATGGCCGCTGCTTTGGAAGTCGGCGAACTTCATCGCCAGGATGGCCTCATCCGTGTGCATGGGGCGCTCGCCGCGTGCTGGCAGGCGGTAATAGGCACCGATGACGAGAGAGACGATGGTGAAGATCGTCAGGCCAAGAAGACCGAGAGATTTTTTGGGAGGAGGAGGCATGAAGCAAAGACAGAGCCAAAAGGCGAGGAGGATTAGACGAGCTGGCGGCGCTCCACGAAAAGCTGAGTGCTGCGACTCCGACGAAGCATGAACTGCTCCTGGACGGGCGGGAGAGTTTCGCTGCCGCCGTGCTCGATGACGAGCGTGACGGCCTGCGGCTGCACGTTCATCTCGACGAAGCGGAGCACTGGCGTGCCACGCGTGCGAAAGAAGCAGTGCAGGGGAATGTGCGGATGCGCGGCGTTCCATAGCCAGCGAGCGGGCGAGAAGCGCTCCTCGTCCATGAGAGCGCAGAGGATTTCACGGATGAGCAGCTCACCGTGTTTGCGAGACCACTTCCAGGCCTCGCGGCGGTTCATGAGTTCGTTGAACTTCGCCACGAGCGGGTTCGTGTGCGCCTGCTCCATCTCCTGGATGATCTCGCGCGCATGCACGGCCATCGACTGGCGGAACTCCTCTGGCGTGATGCGTCCGCTGTCCAGCCAGCGGAACAACTGCTGCGGTGTGGGAACGGGGTCGGTGGGAGTCATCGCGTGAGCGCGAAAAGTGGCGTGCTCGCGGCGCTTCGCAAACGGGATGGGGGCTGTTGAGGCGGAAAGCGGCACGCCGGAAACCTCAGGACGTGTTTCCCGCCACCCTCATCACACGATCATTCAAAACATCAGGGCTCGTCATCCTCATCCGGTACCACGTTCATCGGAATGTCGAGGATGCGCAGGAGATTGTGATAGCGGTCGGTCCAGAGGCGCACGTCCTCCTTCAGCTCGACCTCGTTGCCGACGAGGTCAGGCGGCGTGGCGGCGAGGAAGGGCGCGTTGTGGGTCACCAGGATGTAATCGGTCGAATCATGGTCGCCATCGCTGGTGGTGGCGATGCGGGTGGTTTTGAAACCGATTTCGGCAGCTATTTTTTCGATGACGGGAGCGAGGACGAGGTAGGTGTTGGTGATGTGTACGGCGATGATGCCGTCCGGCTTCATGTGGCGCTGATAGATGCCGAAGGCCTCTTTGGTGAGCAGATGGACGGGCACGGAGTCGCCGCTGAAGGCATCCAGCAGCAACACATCGAACTTCTGGTCTGACTCGCGCTCCATGGCGAGTCGAGCATCGGCGATGACGATCTCCAGTTTCGCGCCGCGTTTTTTGAGGTCGTCGAGGTAGGTGAAGTGTTTTTGGGCGATGCGGACGACGTCGGGATTGATGTCGTAGAAGCGGTAGCGGTGGCCGCTTTTGGCGTAGCAGGAGACGGTGCCCGCTCCCATGCCGACGACGCCGACGTGGGCGTCGGGTTTGTCTCTGAGGCTCTCCAAGGCCTTGCCCACGCCAGTGTGGCGACCGTAGTAGGTGGTGGGCTCCTCGCGCAGGCTGTCGCCGAAGTTTTGCAAGCCGTGGACGATGCCGCCATTGCTGAGCTGGCGGTATTTCATGTCGAGGCCGGCATCGTGATCCTCGGTGACGGAGAGCATGCCGTAGAAGTTGCGCACGCGCTCCAGCTTCTCCTCGTGCTTGAAGCCGAGGTCGCACATCAGCAGGACGGCGACGCTGAATTGAATGCCGAGCAGCAGCATGGTGACCAGGCCGATGCGCAGACCGCCACGGCGAATGGCGCGGATGAGTAGCAACAGAATGCAGGCCGCGATCACACCGATAACCACCCAGAGCGTTCCCATGGGCACAGCGGCGTCCATTTTCAGCTTCTCCTGAATCTGCGCCTGTGTGATGACGCCCTGCTTCACGATCACCCAGCCTTCGTAGGCCAGCAGCGGAGCGACCACGGCCAGGATGAGCCATTCCCAGGCGGATTTGACCCGCCAGACCGAGCGCAGCATGATGATGCAGGCGAGAACGAACACCGCGATGAGCGTGATCGGCCATTCGGCGAAGGTGGTGAAGAAACGCGGCGCCCCCAGGCTCACAAACAAGCCGCCCAGCGCTCCTCCAGCGGACATGAGCAGGTAAAACTCTGTCAGCCTGCGCGGCGCGGGCTTGAGGCGTGTCAGCTCACCGTGGCAGAGCATGCAGGCAAAAAACATCGCACCAAAAGCCCAACCAAGCTCCCAGATGTAATTCGGCGTCCAGTCGAAGTGCCACCATCCCTGTTTCTCCAGTCGCTCCTGCGTGCAGGTGAAAAAGATGAGCGGCAGTGCAGGCAGCGCCCACAAGGCGGACACCCGCGCGTACCAACGTTCATGCTCAAAGCAGATGATGAAGGTCAGCAGGTAAAGGCTCAGCGGCACGACCCAGAGGAAGGGAATGACTGCCACGTCCTGGCAGACGTGATTCGTGGCTGAAAGCAGCACGCAGCTTGCCAGCGCGGGCAGCAGTACCCACAGGATGCGCCGCAGCCAGCCGGGATGATCGGCAGCGGTGTCGATGGTGACTGGGGGCTGAGACGCCACATCAAGGGCATGGCGGCGATCCATCCACACGCCGGAAAGCGAGAGCAAGACGAATGCGCCAAAGGCCACCGACCACAGTGTCGTCTGCTCCACCACATCCCACCGCACCTCGAAAAACAGCGGATAACTCAGCAGCGCCGCGAGGGAGCCGATGTTTGACAGCGCATACAACCGCCATGGGCTGCCACCGCCGCTGGTGCGGGTGAACCACACTTGCACAAGCGGACTGGTGCTGGAGAGCACGAAATACGGCAGCCCCACGCTCGCCGCCAGCAGCAGCAGGATGCGCAAGGCGGGATCTTCGGTGCCGGTGGGCTTCCACGCCGCGTCCGGCGCGATGGGCAGCAGCGCGATGGCCGCGCCGAGCAGCAGACCATGCAGAATGCCCTGCCATTTGCGCGGCAGCAGAGTCAGTGTGTGCGCATAGGCATAACCAGCGAACAGCACGATCTGGAAGAACAGCATGCACGTCGTCCACACGCCCGGACTGCCGCCGAACCATGGCAGGATGAACTTGCTGATGATCGGCTGCACCTGGAACAGCAAAATCGCGCTAAGCAGGCTCAGTGCGCCGAGGATCAGGCCGGGAATGACGCGGGAGGCGGTCGGAGTGGACATGCGGGTGGGTGAAAGCGCAGGCTCACACATGGGTTTCTGCTTGGGAAGCAAAAAGGATGTAAGCGCCGCTGGCTGTGGTTGAAAAAAACCGAACCTGGCCACCGGAGCGTTAAGCGACAGTCGCTTTCACCTATCATGGGGGCTCTGTTCATGAAGCCGAACATCAACAGCCTGGGTGCTTCTCATGGTTCTGTCATGCCAGGTATGCCGCGTTGTGAAAACCGACGCGACATGCTGCGTCGGCGTTTTCAGGACGTTCTGACAAGAGTAACGACGCAACCGGCTGGTTTGGATCCCGGCGGTTATGAGCCCAATTTTTCTTCACAGAGGGACAGACACTTCAGTTCCGCTCTTCTCCGTCGTCATGTGCTGCTTCATCCTCATCGTCACGGTCATGGCGCGGGGAAAATGAGGCCGCGTTGCATTTCACGCTCATTTCATCCCCGGTTCATCAAGGTTTCATGGCCCTGCTGAGCTTGGGCGTCGATGAAACCACTCATCCTCCTCCTGCTGGGAGCCAGTTCACTGCTGGCTCAAACCGACAAGCTCGTCACCACCGCCACGCTTGATGAAAGCGAGGTGCGCATCACCTATGGCGAGCTGAAACGTCTCGTCGCCGCCACGCTGCCGAAAGAAGCGCCTGCGGCAGTGAAACCGCCCGTCCCGGCTGCTTTGCTTTCGACGGCATATCAAATCGACGCCAAAGCGGGCACCATCACCGCCGAGATGCAGGTGGAGAGCTTCGAGACCGCCTGGCAGGCAGTTCCTCTGGCTGGCGCTGCTTCATGCGCGATTGCCATCGAACCCAAGGACGCGCGCATTGTCGTCACGGATGACCATCTCTGCCTCATCACCGATCAAACGGGTGCGCAGAGCGTGAAACTCACATTCGCTCTCGCCAAAGAAGGGCAGGGGACCACGCTGCATCTCGCCGCATCGCCCGTCGCGTCGCTGGAGGTCAAAGAACTGCCCGAAGGCAAAGTTTTGCGTCTCCAAAGCGGTGTTACGACGCAAACCCTCGCCTCCGCAGGCATCATCGCTTTGCCCGCCATCGGTGGTGAAATCACCCTCACGCTCGAAGACGCCCGCAAAGCCTCTCAAACCCCTCTCGCCGGCCCCACCGACGACGCCATCATCTCCACGGCTGCTTACACGACCCAAGTCGTCCGCGATGGCTCCGTGCTCACCGAAGGCGCGATCACCGTGCGTCACGATCATCCCGTGAAACTCGTCTTGCAGCTCCCTGAGGCTGCCAAACTCCTCCAATGCCACGTTAACGCCGATCCCGTGAGTCCCACGCTCGGCGAGGCCGGCCGCATCGAGATTCCACTCGATGATCCTGCCACTGACGGAGCCGAGTCCGAGGTGAAACTCTCCTTCACCACCACCCTCACCGCCTTGCAGGCCGCTGAAGGGGAACTCGACCTCGCCCTGCCGCAAACACCGCTCTTTGCCAAGCAGATCGACTGGAACGTGCAGCTCCCCACCGGCTACGACCTCAGCTTCACCGGCAACGTCGATCCCATCACCGACAAACCCACCGCCCCCGGCCTCCACCTTCGAAAATCCCTCTGCCGCGATCAACAACCCCAGGCCCGCATCACCTACCGCAAACGCACCACCAACTGACTCCCAACTTGAAACTTTGAACCTGAAACTTTGAACTTATGAAACTCGCCCACCTCATCGCCATCGCCGTCATCTTCGTCTGCACTACCATCGCCTGGTGGTTCCTCGGCGGCGTCATCACTCAACGCACGAATCACGTCTCGTATCAGACAGGCGACAGCGTCAGCGGTCGCTGGGGGCCGCCGTTGCTCCAAAAACATCCGGGAGCACGCTACACCTCCTCCAGCGGCGGCAAGGTCACGCTCCAGCCCGCGAACAGCGATGTGAAGATCAAACTCGCCTACCAGCCGGTGAAGATGGGTTTGCTGTGGCACCGCACCTATGGCGCGATCTTTGAAGGCCACTACACCTTCACCAACAGCACCGCAATCACGCAAAACTTCGACATCGAATTCGAACTGCCCAGTTCCGAGGCTTTGCTCGACAAGATCAAGTTCACCCTCGGTGAGGGAGAAAAAGCGCGCGATTCCATCGCCGCGCCGGAGCAAGGCGTCATCACCGACCGCGTGCAGCTCGCCCCTGGCGAAAGCATTCCCATCACCGTGAGCTACGAATGCCGGGGCATGGACTTCTGGCGCTACGCCTTCGCCGATGCCAGCCGCATCCGCGACTTCACGCTGACAATGAACACCGACTTCAGCGACGTGAACTTCCCCATCAGCTCTCCCACCAGCCGTGAAACCAACGACAAAGGCATGCAGCTCGTCTGGAAATACGAAGATGCCATCTCCGCACCCGGCATCGGCATGGAGATGCCTCGCGAACTCAATGCCGGCCCCGTCGCAGCGCAGATCTCATTCTACGCGCCGCTCTCGCTCCTGCTGTTCTTCGCCGTGATCATCATCACCGCCCTCACACGCGGCGTTTCACTGCATCCGGTGAACTATGTCTTCCTCGCGGCCGGTTTCTTCGCCTTTCCGCTGCTGTTCTCCTACATGCTCGATGTCGTCCCCGTGCATCTGAGCTTCGTCATCGCCGCGCTCGCATCCCTGCTGCTCGTCTGCGGCTACCTGCGTGCCGCAGCCGGAGAATTCTTGTTCCGCGTCGCCGTCGTCGCGCAAACCGCCTACATGGTGCTGTTCAGCTACAGCTTCTTCTTCAAGGGACTCACCGGCCTCACGCTGACGCTTGGTGGCATCGTCACCCTCGGTGTCTTGATGGCCTTGACCGCGAAAGTGGACTGGAGCCAGAAGCTCGGCGCGGTTTCGCCGCGTCTGGCGTGAATCACCCCAGTCATGGAGGAACTGAGAATGGCGGAATGGAGAACTGAAAATGGCTCCAGACTCGCTGCCACTTCAGTTTCAGACCATTTGCCATTTGCAGTTCCTCCATTCCCAGTTCTTCCATATAATCCTTCAATGCCAGCCCGCATTCTCATCGTCGAAGACGAACCCTCCATCTGCGAAAACGTGGTCTATGCCCTCGAAGCCGACGGCTTCGTGGTTGCGAATGCCGCCACCGGCCGCGAGGCCTTGGAGCAGATGAAGTCGCAGACCTTCGATCTCATCATCCTTGATGTCGGCCTACCAGACATGACAGGCTTTGAGGTGTGCAAAACGATCCGCATAACTCAGTCTCTGCCGATTCTCTTCCTCACCGCACGTTCCAGCGAAGTCGATCGCGTGGTGGGCCTGGAGATCGGCGGCGATGACTACGTCGTTAAGCCTTTCAGTCCGCGCGAACTCGTCGCCCGCGTGCGTGCCATCCTGCGCCGTGTTTCCGCGACACCGCTGCCGCCAAACGCTCATGATGCCTCCATTCCGCTCGTCATCGACGACGTGCGCTGCCAGGCCATCTACTTCGGCACTTCGCTGAACCTCTCCCGCTACGAGTTTCGCATGCTCAAAGCCTTCGCCGCTCATCCGGGTCGTGTCTTCAGCCGTGAGCAGCTCATGGACCACGCCTCCGAAGAGCCAGACGCCTCCATGGAACGCACTGTGGACACGCACATCAAAACGCTTCGCTCCCGCATGCGCGGTGTGCGGGCTGGCATTGATCCCATCGTCACCCATCGTGGCATGGGCTACTCACTGCTCGAAACCTGGCCCGACGCATGAGCCTCACCTCGCGCTTTCTTCTCGGATTCGCGCTCGTGGCCAGCGTGGGGCTTTCTGTGCTGTTCTCGCAGCTCATTCGTCGCGTGGAGCGCCAATACTTCGAAGCCATTGAGGAGCCGATGGTCGATGTGGCGAACATTCTGGCCGAAATCCTCGCTGCGGACGCGAAGGACGGTGTTTTGGAGCCGAAGGACGTCGAGCATGCCATCCGCGCGGCACACGGCCGCGAACTCAACGCGCAGATCTACAACCGCAGCAAGACCCAGGTGGACATGCAGGTCTATGTCACCGACGCGCAGGGTCGCGTGCTATTTGATTCCGCTGGCATCGAGAAGCCGGGCACGATTTCGAATCATCGGGATGTGAACCTGACCTTGATGGGCGAATACGGTGCCCGCTCCTCGCGAACCAGTGAATATGACCCGCTTTCCGTGGTGATGTATGTCGGCGCACCCATTCGCCAGAATGACAAGCTGATTGGCATGCTCAGCGTCGCCAAGCCGCAGCGTGGTGTGCTGGCCTTTGTGTGGGAGACGGAGCGCTGGCTGAAGTGGTCCATCGTCACCACCGTCGTGCTCATGCTGCTGGGCATCTACCTGGCCGCACGTTGGGCCACGCGGCCCTTGGACGATCTGTCGCGTCATGCGCTGGCCGTCAGCCGTGGTGAGCGATCCGCCTCGCCACACATGCCGGGGCATCAGATGAAAACTCTCGCCAAAGCCCTCGAAGACATGCGCGATGCGCTCGAAGGCCGCGAATACGTCGAGAACTACGTTCAAAGCCTCACCCACGAGTTGAAAAGCCCTGTCGCCGCCATCCTCGGTGCCAGCGAGATTCTGCAAGGTGATGTGCCTGAGCCCAAACGCGCCCGCTTTCTGCAAAACATCCGCAGCGAGGCCGACCGGTTGCGCGATCTTCTTGAACGCCTGCTGCACCTCGCCGCGCTCGAAAAGCAGAAGACGCTCGAAAATCGTGAGTCGGTGAACCTGCGCGAGATGCTGGACCGCGCCTGGGATCATCACGCGCTCATCGCTGCGTCGCGTGAGGTCAGCTTGCACCGTGATTTGGCCGACGAACTCGTCATTCAGGGCGATCCCTGGCTCATCGAGCTGGCCTTGAGCAATCTCATTCAAAACGCCATCGACTTTGCCCCGAAAGGCAGCGCCATCGTCATCCGCTGCTACCGATTTGACGCCAAAGCCGTGATCGAGATTGAGGATCGCGGCCCCGGCATTCCTGATTATGCGCGTGAGCGCGTGTTCGAGCGCTTCTACTCCCTGCCACGGCCGGACACTGGCAAGAAGAGCACCGGCCTGGGCCTGTGCTTCGTCAAAGAAGTCGCGCAACTGCACGGCGGCAGCGTGGAGCTTTCAAACATCGAGGGCGCCCAGGGTGCGAAGGCGATGCTGATTCTTCCAGCGTGAACCAGCAGTCGCCAAACTGGCCTTTTTCCTGCTTTGGCACGAGGTTTGACAACCCAACCTCGCGCCATAGTCTGCGCCCCAGTTCCTTACCCAACTCATGAGCACCCCAGAAGCCGGAAAGCCCGTTTACAACGTCAAGAACCCCTGCATCGCGAAAGTGAAGCGCATGTTCAACCTCTCTGGCCCTGACGCGCCGAAACACACGGCTCATTACGAAATCGACCTCTCCGGCAGCGGCCTCGAATACACGCCTGGCGACTCGCTGGCCGTGCAGCCCACGAACGATCCCGCGCTCGTCGATGACACGCTCGCCGCGCTTGGTTTTTCCGGCACGGAAATCGTGAAGCATCCGAAAACCGCCGCCGAGGTGCCGATTCGCCAGGCTTTGATCGAAGGGGCGCTCATCACTGAGATCGACAACAAGCTCATCAAGGCCATCGTCGAAAAAACCGGCGGCAACACTCCGCTGGCCGAGCTGAGCCTGCCGGAGAAGAAGGAAGACCTCAAAAACTACCTCTGGGGCCGCTTTGTGATCGACCTGCTGCTCGAAAACCCAACGGCGAAGTTCACGCCGGAGGAATTCATGCTGACGCAGAAGAAGCTGAACATCCGCCTCTACTCGATCAGCAGCAGCCAGAAGGCGCATCCTGGGGAGGTGCATCTCACCATCGCCACCGTGCGCTACACCAGCCATGGCCGTGTGCGCGGCGGTGTCGCCTCCACATTCCTCGCCGAGCGTGTGGTGCCGAACGAGACGTTGGTCCAGTGCTTTGTGAATCACGGCAAAGGCTTCCGCCTGCCCGAGCCGCAGGATGTAACGCCCATCATCATGTGTGGTCCTGGCACCGGCATCGCGCCGTTTCGTGCCTTCCTGGAGGAGCGCAAAGCGACGAACGCCAAGGGCAAGTCCTGGCTGTTCTTTGGCGAGGTCAGCAGCAAGTCCTGTTTCTTTTACAAAGACGAGTTCGAAGCCTATCTCGCCGATGGCACTCTGACGAAGCTCAGCACCGCCTGGAGCCGCGATCAGTCTGAGAAAATCTATGTGCAGCACAAGATGCTCGAGGACGCCGCCGAGATCTGGTCCTGGCTGGACCAAGGCGCGATCTTCTACGTCTGCGGCGACGCCTCCCGCATGGCTCTGGACGTGGACCGTGCGCTGCACGCCATCATCGAAAAAGAAGGCGGCAAAACCGTCGATGAGGCCGCCGCGTATGTGCTGGCGATGAAGGAAGCCAAGCGCTATCGCCGGGACGTGTATTGAACCCTGGAATAGCCTCCCATGACAACGGTGCCCCTGACTCGTCGAAGACAAGGCAGGGAGTCGTTGATGGTGATCGGCCTTTTCATGGCTGCTGGAGGGGGTTGGCAACTTAACGTGGTTGTCTCATCCGGCGGAATCGATGTTTGGTTTGCCGTTGGGCTTTTGGCCGTGGGCTTGTGGACGCTCGTGGACTGCTGGAAGGGATCTCGTGGTGTCCATGAGCTTCAATGGGAGGCGGGTCACGTCACGATCACCAGCGATGGGAAGGTCGTGTTTGATGGTGCTTTTCACGAGATCAAGACTGTCGTGGGCGATCAAACGGGCTACGACCTTAACCTTGGGACGCTCTTTGCTTATCGGGTGAAGTCCGTCAATATGAGTGACGAACTCCGTGCGCTGCTGGATGCTGCGTGTGCGAGTTGTTGCAGTTCCAAGCCTGCATGCAGGCGCTGAAGGACGCGAAGCGCTATCGCCGTGACGTGTATTGATTCGGAATCCCTGCGACAAAGAATCGCGGATTGGATTTAGCGATCTGAACTGCCGGTCTGGCGCTTCCAGAATTTTTTCCACCAACCTTCAGGCTCCTCCTTTGGACCCTGATATTCTGTTTTGCGTCCTGTGATTCCGCTGGTGACGAGACTGCCGATGTAGTCGCTGTCGGCATAGACGCGGTCGATTTGCTTTTTGATGTCCTCGAAATCCTGGCGTGATACCACGCCGTTTGAGGTGGCCTTGTAAAACTGGACGGTGACTCGCACCGGGAACCGTGGATCACGCTCAATGGAGAGGTCGTCGATCTCGGTGAACGGCCCTTCGAGATCGCCATGCCCGATGACCGCGTTTTCCACATCACTTTCAGCAACGATTGGTGAGGTGGGTGCAAACTGTATGCTACCAGTCTCTTGATTTTGAGGGCGTGCTTTTTGCTTCAATGGAACCTGGATCATAAGCACCATGTTCAGGCCGGACTCTGAGGCAGCCTGAGGCACCGGTTGGTCATCGGGCTTGTCTGTGTTTGCCTTGAAATCCGATTCCCGCTCGCCGGTGAGGCTGGCGCGCTGGCCGTTGGAGTTGAAAAACAGTCTTTGTCCCCAGGCAGATCCTGAGCCGAAGGCATCCCGGACGTTGTCGATGATGGTCATGCTGGTGCCTTCCCGTGTGGCGAGAATGGCGAGCACCGCAGGGTCTCCTTTGATCGACTGGTAGTTGAACAGAACCGGATTGAACGTGGCCTTGCCCTCCTGTGGGATTGGCAGGAAGCACGCCTGGGCGCTGACCAGAACCTTGTCGTCACGCTCAGCCAGCAAGGTGCGCTGCTTTCCCTTGTTGGGTTTCCACGAATCGGGCTTGGAAAGATAGCGAAGAGGGCTGGCGAGAACGTCATGCAATGAAACGCGCGTCAAAGGAGAGCCTTTGTGATTGCCCACCAGCAACGAAAAGGCTCTGGGATCAAGGTCGCAGGTTTTATCCGAGAAGTTGGGGAAACGCACCACCGGCATGCAGGTCACCTCAAGCGCACCTTTGCCTTTGTTGCGTGACACTTGGATCGTCATGTCGCTGATGTTGGGGCCGACGGCTGAGTCTTTGTAACGCCCGGTGTCCTCCCAGGTAAGATCGAGAATGTTGAGTCCGAATTCTGTGGCAATCTTTTGGGCATCGTCGTTGCGGGGCATTTCTGCTGCACGGCGGATGCCTTTGGCATAATGACTCTCGAAAAGTTGCGGAAGCGCATCCTCTGGAAAGATCAGCAAAAGAGCAGCGGCGGCAAAGAGGCGAGTCTTCATGACTCGAAGGCTAGTGCATGACGAGTCTTGCGCAATCAACATGAGCGCATCCTGCGATTCGCAAATCGGTTGCCGAGAATGCAGTGGGAAAGCGGCCGGGATGCCGAGTTCTGTCTCACGAAAAGTGGTTCAAGTTGTCATGCCTTCGCCAACCACAAAATCCCCGTGGCCGTCACCTGGATGTTCTTCTTCACCGGGGTGAGTTTCACGGTTTCGAGGGCAAGCACAGCCGGATCGTATTGATCCCGGATCTTCTGCGTGTCATCGGCGAGTTGCTTTTCCAGGTCGGCCATCTCGGACTGGATGGCTTCCAACTCGCTCTCGGCGGCGGCGGCCTCTCGGCGTTCCTTCATGACGCGGCTGGCTCCTGCGATGCTGCTGCTGGCGGCGGTGATACCGCTTTTGCGGCCAAAGATGGCGCCGAGGATGCCGCCGCCGATGGAGACGACAGTACTCATGGTGGCGCTGCTGGCCTGTGCCTTCTGGGTTTCCACCTTGGCCGAGGCTTTGTCGGCCTTGGCCTCCAGTGCTTTCACGGCCTTGGCGGTCTTCTCGCGGAGTTCTTCCACGGCCTTGTCACGGAGTTCGCGGGCGGTCTGAGTCACACGGGCTTTGAACTCATCCTGTTTCTCAGCGGGGTTCGAATAGGCTTCCAACAATGGGCTGAGGAAGACTTCGAGTGAGTGATTGGCATAGACCCAGTCGATGAAGTCTTTCTTGATGCTGGTGTAGGTGCTGGATTTCAGCGCGGGGCCGGGCAGGTCGGCAAAGGCGGCGTTTTCCTTGGGTTCGGATTCGTATTGGGAGAGGTCGTCGTTCTTTGGGATGTCGATGAACTTGTCCCACAAGACCTTCTGCTTCTCGATGTCGATGGCGTTGACGAGTGTGACGACACTCTTGCCGCTGATCTTCCGTTTCGCGTCGTCGAACACAACGGTGGCGCTGCGCAGGATGGCGGGTGTGTAGGTGAGGCTCTCGGCATCCTCATCGCTGGGCTGGAACAGCTCGGTGACGTCTTCAGGCAGCTTTGGGTGCGTGGTGTTGCGGTCGGCGGAGGCGCTGCTGGCTCCGGGAGGCGCGAAGCCGTCGTCTTCGGATGCAACCGCTTCCTTTTTTGCCGGGCGGATCGGGTCCATGAGGGCCTTGATCTGATTGCGAGCAAGTGGGCCGCTGAGGTAGCTCAATATCCAGCGCACATGGAACACCACTGGCGCATCCTCATGCACGTTGTTCATGAGGAAGACGCGGGCACCGAGGCCTGCGAGGGTCCGCTCCATGAGTTGGCGGTCGAATTTGCCACCGGCAGTGTTCGCCGCGCCTTCGAGGCCGTCGAGCACGCGCATCTTGTCGCGCTCCGTTTGCAAACGACCGAGCCACCAAGTGCCGATGTTCGCCAGCGCCTTGTAATCGAGGTCGGCCGGGTTTTGCGTGGCGAGAAGGATGCCAAGGCCAAAGGCGCGGGCCTGTTTCAGCAGGATCATCATCGGCTTCTTGGACGGCGGCATGGCCGTGGGGGGCAGGTAACCGAAGATTTCATCCATGTAGAACAGGGCACGCAGCGAAGTCGTGCCCTGCTGCGTGCGCATCCAGCCGAGGAGTTGATTCAGCAGCAGCGAGACGAAGAACATGCGCTCCGTGTCGCTCAGATGCGCGATGCAGAAGATGGTGACGCGCGGCTTGCACTCCTTCGTGTAATACATACGCTGGATGTCGAGCGGCTCGCCTTCTAGCCAGGTGCTGAAACCGGGGCTTGCGAGGAGGTTGTTCAGCTTCATCGCCAGCGGCGTGCGCTTTGACTCCGGGAAGAACGATTCAAGATCGACGACACCGATCTTCCGAATCGGCGGCTGCTGGATGTGGCGCACGAGGTTTTCGAGGGTGAGGTTCTGCCCCTTCTTCCAGCAATGAGCGACGATGTTGCTGAGCAAAATGTGCTCCGGCGACTGGATGGGATCGGCTTCGATGTCCATGAGGCCGAGCATCGAGGAAACGGTGCTTTCGATGCGGTCTGCGAGCGCTTCGGCGTCATCCATGACCTCCTCAGGCGGGCAATTCAGCGAACTGAGAATCGACACGGGCAGGCCGGCGTTGCTGCCGGGTGTGTAGATCGCCATATCGACGGTCTCGCGCAGTTTTTCGATGCGGTCGGCGCTTTGGCCCCAATCGCCAAGGCCTTTCTGCCACAGGGCAGATTGCGCGGCGGCGTAATCATCTGGCGACTGGCCTTTGCGACGCGCTTCGTCCTCATTGATCCACGGGCGGAACTCCTGAGCGCTGAGATTAGGGAAGGTGAGCAGCGCATTGCCGAGATCGCCCTTGGGGTCGATGGCGATGACCGGAACGCCGTCGATGGCCGCTTCTTCGAGCAGCGCGAGGCACAGGCCGGTCTTGCCGGAGCCGGTCATGCCGAGCACCACGCCGTGCGTGACGAGGTCCTTTGAATCGTAAAGCACGAGATCGTCCTGAATCTGCTTCGCTTCGAGATCGTATTCGCGGCCCAGGTAGAAGGAACCGAGCTTTTCGTATTGGTCTGGTGAGATGGGCATGGGGTGGAAAATGACGAAGGTGGAATGACGAATGCCGAATTCAGCGTGGCGGGGGCGGCTGGAATTGCAAAATGAGAATTGGAAATTGAAAGTAGGTCGTTAGAATGCAGGCATGATCGCCATCGCTCGTCCCAAGAAAAAGCTGGTGCGCCTGAGTCGAATGCTCAACCGCCCCATTCAAAAACCTGCATCACCAGCGGTCATGGCTTGGCTGCAAAGCAACCTGCGTATGCCGGAAGCTGACCTGAAGCGCATGAAAAGGCTCTATGAGAAGGTGATGAATGACACAATCAGTCGCACCGAGAGCACTGAACTCGACAGCTTGATGGAGGCGAGCGCTGCGTTGGATGTGCTTCGTGCTCGTGTGCTTCTGGGGCATTCGCTGGTGAAACGAGCCGCTAAAGCCCGCCCATGAGGCGTGTTCCGGCCAGTCTCGCGTCCAGCGTTCGTGAGCGGTCCGCGCATCGCTGTGAATATTGTCGTCTGCCTGCCATGGCGACGCAGACTGCCTTTGAAGTGGAGCATATTGTTCCCGTTTAGCACGGCGGACCTACGGTGCTGAATAATCTGGCTTATGCATGTTTCCACTGTAACCGGCACAAAGGTCTGAGCATCTGCGGTCTCCATCTCTCGACTGGAAAAATCGTCCGGCTGTTTCATCCTCGAAAGGATAAATGGCGCGAGCACTTCAAACTCACTCAAGGCCGCTTGTCTGGGAAAACCGAAGTCGGGCGCATCACGGTGCGCGTATTGAACATGAACAAACTGGAGCAAGTGCAGCTTCGTCGGCTGTGGTTAGGGCGGTTTCCGCCCTAGCTGGCATTGTTTGCAAACTGTAGCGAACCGCGCAGCATGAGGCATGCGTACCGCACTTTTGCTCATGCTGACTACCACCACTATCGCTGCTCAATCACTGAACTACACCCAGACCCGCAAGGAGGACGTGGTGGACACGTTGCATGGGGTGAAGATCGCTGATCCGTATCGCTGGCTGGAGGATGACAACTCGGATGAGACGAAGGCCTGGGTGAAGGCGCAGAATGAGGTGACGTTCGGGTATCTGGAGAAACTGCCGAGGCGCGAGGCCATCCAGAAGCGGCTGAAGGAGCTGTGGAATTACGAACGCGTGGGCATGCCGTTCGAGCGTGGTGGGCGGTGGTTTTACTCGCACAACACGGGATTGCAGAATCAAGCGGTGCTGAAGACGGCGGTGTCGCTGGAGGGCGAAGCGCAGGTGCTGCTGGACCCGAACACGATGTCGAAGGAAGGGACGACTTCGTTGTCGGACTACGAACCGAGCGAGGATGGGAAACTCATCGCCTACGGCACCTCGGAGGCCGGGAGTGACTGGACGACGATCCGCGTGCGCGAAATCGCCAGCGGTCGCGATTTGGACGACGTGGTGAAATGGGTGAAGTTCAGCGGTGTGTCGTGGCTGAAGGACGGCAGCGGCTTTTTCTACTCGCGCTATGATGAACCGAAGCCCGGCGCGGCCTTGACGGCGAAGAACGAGTTTCACAAGCTTTGCTTCCACAAACTCGGTACAGCGCAGAGTGAGGACAAGGTCGTCTATGAGCGCAAAGACGAGCCAAAGTGGGGCTTCGGCGGCCATGTGACGGAAGATGGCGACTATCTCATCATCCAGGTGTGGCTGGGGACGGAGCCGAAGAACCGGGTGTTTTACAAGAAGATCGCCGGAGACGAGCCGGTGGTGGAATTGCTGAATGACAACGACGCACGTTACTCCTTCATCGACAATGACGGTCCTGTTTTCTACTTTCAGACCGATCTCAACGCGCCCTGCTTCCAGGTCATCGCCATCGACACGCGCAAGCCGCAGCGTGACGCGTGGCGGATCGTGGTGCCGGAGGTGCCAAAGGTGCTGCTTGAAGGCGTCAGCACGGTCGGAGGCTGGATGTTCTGCGAGTATCTGCGCGACGCGAAAACCGAAGTGAAGGGTTACCAGATGGCTGGAACGGAGGTCCGTGAAGTGAAGCTACCCGGCATCGGCTCAGCAGGAGGATTTGGCGGCCATCGGAAGGATACGAGCACGTTTTTCAGCTTCACGAGCTTCACCGAACCCGGTGCGATCTATCGCATGGATCTCAAGACGGGTGAAAGCAAGCTGTGGCGCAAGCTGGAGGTCAAATTCGACGGCTCGGCTTTTGAGACGAAACAGGTCTTCTTCAACAGCAAGGACGGCACGAAGGTGCCGATGTTCATCGTGCATAAAAAAGGCATCAAGCTGGATGGATCCAACCCGACGCTGCTTTACGGCTACGGCGGCTTTAACATCAACATGACTCCCGGCTTCTCCGTCTCACGCACGGTGTGGCTGGAGATGGGCGGCGTGTTTGCGATGCCGAACCTGCGTGGCGGCGGCGAGTATGGCCGTGAGTGGCATCTGGCGGGTGTGAAACTAGGCAAACAGAACGTGTTCGATGATTTCATCGCTGCGGCGGAGTGGCTGATTGCAAACAAGTACACCACGACCGCCAAACTCGCGATTCAAGGCGGCAGCAACGGTGGTTTGCTCGTCGGCGCGTGCATGACGCAGCGTCCTGAACTCTACGCCGCCGCGTTGCCTGCCGTGGGGGTGCTGGACATGCTGCGCTTCGAGAAGTTCACCATCGGCTGGGGCTGGAAGAGCGATTACGGCACCGTGGAGAACGGCTTGGAGTTCAAGGCGCTGCTCAGCTATTCGCCGTATCACAATCTGAAGCCCGGCACGCGCTATCCGGCCACGCTTGTGACGACCAGTGACCACGATGACCGCGTCGTGCCAGCGCACAGCTTCAAGTTCGGTGCACGATTGCAGGAATACCAGGCCAAGGACGGTTCGCCGACCTTGATCCGCATCGAAACGAGCGCCGGGCATGGCGCGGGCACCGCGCTGAACAAGACCATCGAGAAGGTCGCGGACGAGTGGGCGTTTCTGGTGAAGGCGCTGGGGATGAAAGTTGATTGAGAGTAAAGTGCGGACGTCCTCGTCCGCCAAGCATCGAAACAAGAAGGGGCTGCGTCCTGACTATGATTTGCAGTGCGGATGAGGGCATCCGCACTCCCGTGCTGTGAAGAGTCGCGCCCCTTCGGGGTGGAAAACACCGGCCATCTGGAACCGCGTTCTGGGTGAGAACTTAGCAAAGTAACTGCGTCGCGGTGAGGCGTACCTGCTGTTCCTACCTCTATCTATTTCAGCGTCATGAGCCACGCGACGAGATCGGCCAAGCCTTGCGGGCCGATGGCGGCGGCGAGGCCGGGGGGCATGAGGGAGTCCTTCAGCTCGTCTTTTTTGATCAGATTGACCTTCTTGACGGCCATTGAGGCACCGCCGTTGATGCGCAGGGTGAGTTCCTCCACCGTTTCGCTGATGATGTAGCCCATGGCGGTCTGGCCTTCTTTGGTTGTAATGCTGAGGCCTCCGAAGCTGTGCTCCACCGCAGCGCTGGGATAGAGTATGGCCGTGAAGAGGCCTTCTTGGCTGAGTTTGTTGCCGATCTGGCTGAGGTCGGGGCCGAAGTTGATGAACTGGCCTTTGACCTGATGACAGGCCACGCAACCGGCCTGCATGAACATCTGCTGGCCTTTAGTGGCATCGCCTTTGAGTTTCATGAGGTCGGCGAGCGGCGGGAATTTCTCGGCACCGAGCGCGGCGGGCAGCGGGAGTTCGGTGGCGGCTTGGTTGCGCAGTCCGGCATCGGTGCTGCGGCTGAGGGCGAGCGCGGCGGTGGTCTTGACTGTGTCGGGCAGTTTTTTCTCGCTCTCCCATTTCAGGAGGGCGCGTCCGCCTTCGCTGCTCAGCGCGAGGGCCTCGACGATGCTGCGGCGCACGTCGTCGCGCCTCTCCGGCCAGAAGGCCTGGTTCAAAACGGCCACGCTGGGCCGGTCGCTGACCTTGCCGAGCGCGGCGACGAGTTTCTTCGCCGAAGCAGCATCCGCCTTCGTGAGGAAGGCCACGGTCTTGCCGACGTTCGCGGCGAGGATGCGTGCGGCGTTGATGGATTCGCCCGCATCGGGATGCGCGGTGATGTAATCGACGAGTTCCTGCTCGAACCCGGTCAAATTGAGCCGCTGCACGAGGTCGATTAACTCCGCCTTGCCGATGACGGGCTTCAGCAGCGCCTCCAACCGCGCCTTGGCCTCGGGATTGGACGCGATGGCGTTGCGGTCGAGCAGCGCGGTGGAAGCGAGGGCCGTTTCGGCGTCGGCTTTGAGTAAGATGTTCAAAGCGGCGGCGGAGACTTCGGCGGGGTATTTGTGGGACAGGAGTTGGAGGGAGCGGAGAAGACGAAATTTGTTTCTCCCTATCCAGCTATTTTGACCTTCTTTTTCAATAGCTGATCTCAGATCAATAAGAAGCTTTGGGATAAAGCTGACGGTATGAATTGATTTGGAGCGGATTCCTGCCTCGATAATTCCAACCAACGAGGCTGAAATTTTTTCCGGAGTTGTCTTCAGGAAGATTGATGATCTGCCGTCGGCGATTGTGTCTTCAGCGATGCCAAGTGCCTCGACTAACCAGCGATCCCCATCTGGAACGCTTGAAAACAAGTCTGCCCATAAACGGTCAGCGGTTTCATTCCCATCAAACCTCAGTGCAATCGCCGCCTCACGACGCACCGCAGGTGATTTGTCGGAGACGACCTTAGCGATCACCGCACGCAGCATCTCTGGATGCGCTTGCTGAACGAGTCGGCGAGCGACGCGGATGGCGGTGATGCGGATGTTGGGATCGGTGTCGGTGAGAGCTTTGGTGAGGCACTCGGGCAGGGTCAGGTCGTGCGGGTTGGGTTTGTCGGCACCGGGATTGAGGCGTTCCCATTCGTGAGCGGCGAGCAGCCACAAAGCACGGGCGCGATGCTGCGGGACGGATTTGGTGTCGTGAAAGAGCTTGTGAAGCTCGGGCTCGGCTTCGGAGCCGATTTCTTCGAGCTTCTTCCACGCGAGATACCGCGCTTCTTCATTCGGTGACTTCAAAGCGGCCACAGCACCTTCGACGGTGTCCAACTTGAAACTTGGAACCTGAAACTTCTCCGCCGCCTTCGTCGTCACGCGGAACAACCGCCCACGCGTCACATCACCCATGCCGTGGCCGCCAACGCCGGGATCATACCAGTCGGCGACGATCAAACTGCCATCGGGAGCGACGGCGACATCGCTGGGGCGGAACCAGCGGTTCTTGGTGCCTTCGAGGATGTTGACGATCTCGGCTTTGTAGCCAGCGCCGTCGGGTTGGGTGATGTAGCCGCGGACGACGTTCGGTCCGGCGTCGCAGTGGAGGGGCTGGCCGTGGAAGATGCTGGGGAGGAGGTCGCCTTCATAGACTTGCATGCCGGTGGGGCTGCCTGCGCCGGTCATGAGCATGTTCGGGACGACGCCGGGATCGTTTTGATGCCAGTGACGCTGCGGAATCTCGCTTTCCCAGCCAATGCGCGGCGTCTGCCAGCCTGCGCCGGTCATTTCGTCGGAGTAGCCGTAGTTGCCGAACTCCATGACGTAGTTGATGCGCACGCCTTTGTTGCCGTCGTCGTCGTTGTCGCTCTGCCACATCGTGCCGAAGCTATCGACGGCGACTTCCCAGTTGTTGCGGAAGTTCCAGGCGAGCACCTCGACCTTGCTCCCGTCCAGCTCGCAGCGGAAGACCATGCCTTGCTGATACGGGCGGTTGTTTTGATTGGTGCACTTCACGCCGTGGATGTCGGTGATGAGGTTGCCGTTTTTGTCGCAGAGTTGTTTGCCGGCGTTGCCAAAATTGAAGTAGAGGCGGCCATCGGGGCCGAAGTGGAAGGCGTGGATGCCGTGGTCGTGCTGCGCGCCGCCGATCTTCGTGAACAGGAGCTCTTTGCGGTCGGCTTTGTCGTCGCCGTTGTCGTCGATGAGCCAGAAAACGTCGTCGCCGCAGGAGATGAGCGCTTTGTTGCCGAGCACGCAGATGCCGTGGGCGCTGTCCACATCGCGACCCTGGTGGAAGACGGTGGATTTGTCGGCCTTGGCGTCGCCATCGGTGTCTTCGAGGATGAGGATGCGGTCGCCCTCGGCACGTTCGCCGTTGTGCTTGCGGTAGTTCACGACCTCGCACACCCACACGCGGCCACGGTGGTCGATGTCGATGCTGGAGGGCGAAAGCAGGAGTGGCTCGCTGGCGAAGAGCTGCACGGTGAGCTCGGGATGCACGTCGAGCTGCTCGGTCGAGTCCGCAGGCTCGTGCGAGGCACCGGCGACGGCGCTGGCTTGCAGCGGGCCAGGATTCTCCGTGTAAACGCGGAACTCGACGCTGGTGCTCCCTTGCTTCGTCCCGCCTTCATCGAGTGCGCCGCGTGCTTTGAAGCGTTTCGTGCCTGCGGGCAGATTGAAAGCGATGACGCTGTTCGAATGCGTGCCGATGCCGTATTCGATGGCTTTGCCGGCACTGCGCAGGGTCTGACCTTCGCAGTTCGAATTCACCCGCACGTTACCCCATCCGGACTGCGCGGCTTTCCACTCGACCTCGGTGAGTTTCTTCTCGCTACCATCGGCCAAGATGAGACGCGGCTCCGCCCAGTCTGCCCAATCCGCAGCGAAGCCATTGCCGCCATCGGTGACGACGAGGAAGAGCTCCTTGGCACCTTCGAGAGAGACATCAATCTCGACGCTGTGGTTCGGCGTGTCCTTGGTGATGACCTTGGATTGGAAGAGAGGCTTCGGCGCGGCGAGGAGCAGCGTGGGGAGGAACAGAAGGCAGAGGAGGCGCATGGTGCGCCCATGGGAGTGCGGACGGGCTTGTTCGCCAGTAATTTTTGCGTCAGGAGGGCGCTCCAGGCGACTCGGAGCGCCGCACAGAGGACTGTGCGGTCCACTTTACTTCACATCCTCGCCGAGATGGATCGCGAGGTGTTTTCGCAGCTCGTTGCGGGCGCGGAAGAGGAGGCTCTTCACGGCGGGGAGGGACATCTTCAAAATGGTGCAAATTTCCTCATAGGGGAGGTCTTTGCGGCCACGCAGGATGACGGCGAGGCGTTGCTTCTCGGGGAGCGACTCGATGGCCTTGTCGAGGGCGTCGTGGAACTCGGCCTTGGCGAGGTTTTCGTCCGCGCCGGGGACGCTGTGGTCGGCGAAGTGCTTGGGCGCGTCGTCCTCGTTCTCCTGCTCGATGCTGACTTCCTTGCGGCGGGAGCGGCGGCGGGTTTCGTTGAAGACGAGGTTGCGGGTGATGGTGTAGAGCCAGGTGGTGAACTTGGCGGTGACCTCGTAACGCGGGGCGCTGCGCCAGACGCGGATGAAGACTTGCTGGGCGATGTCGTGCGCGTCGTCGATGTTGTTCAACATACGGGCGCAGGTGCCGATGATGGCGCTCTGATGCAGCTCGACGAGGCGCTCGAAGGCTTTCACGTCGCCTTCTTTGACGCGGAGCATGAGGCGGACGCTTTCCTGGTCGGATGACTCTTCCACGCCGTCGGCGGCGGCCTGCGGCGTGGAAGTGGGAGCGGTCCGTTCCGGTTCGGGCATGAGATAGGCTGGCAGTGTGAGCGCCATGCTAGCGAGGGTCATGAGCGCTGTAAACCATGGGAGGGGTGGATTGGTTGCGCACGAAAATTTGACGCTCCCTGCGGCACCGCTAGTTTCACGAACGATGAACGATCAAACCTGGGACACGACTTTCGCTGAACTCTTCGAACGCTGCGCGAAACTGCATCGCGGCGGCGACAGGCGGGGTGAAAGCTGGTTCACCGCCGCCGACCAGGCGTTTCTCGACGGCATCGGCCACACGACGCAGGAGTTTTTCGACTTCGTGGACGATCACTGTCGCTATGGCGCGGAAGGGCCGTCGTTTGAAACCGCGCTGCTCGTCGCGGCGGTGCGGCGTGATTACTTCCGTGTGGTGCAAAACGGCCAGCGCACCGGCAAAATCGTGCCACCGAGTGAATTGCCGCCGAAACCGGCGGCGGTGGATGGGATTCCGTGGCTGCCGCGCTTGATCGTCAAAGCACGGGCGAAACTGAAGGGCGAGATGGACCCGGACACGATGTTCGGCTGCGGCGGGGATCGTGCGTTCTTCGAGCAGCATAAACTGCATCCCGCTGATTTTCTGCGCGTGACGTGGGCGGCTGGGGACGATGATCGGAAGATCATCGACTATGTGAAGACGGGAAAGGTTTGAAGACGAACCTGCGGTCATGAGTGAACTCAATCCGTATGCCGCTCCAAAGGCCGGGGCGGTGGAAAATGACGCGGCTGCGGAACAAGTGCGTCGGCAGCATCTGCGGACCGAATCTCATCTCAAAGCGGTCGGTCTGCTGATTCTTTTTGGCGGCACATTGGTCCTCATGGCCCAATGGATGATGGGACGCATTCTTGCCGAGGTGTTCGGAGTGTTTCGGCTGTCTCCGATCTCACTGATGATGGCGTTGCTGCCGTTTGTCACGGGGGCTGGGCTCTTTCTGCTCAAGCCTTGGGCGTGGAAGGCCGCCTGCCTCGGCATGGTGCTGTTGATTATCCTTGGGCTGCTTAATTTGCCGCGAGGAATAGCTGACGTTGTCATCCATGCCTCGCTGCTGCGTTTTCTCCTTGGCAGCGGTCCACGGAGTGTGTTTCAGGCAGATTATCAAGACATCATCCGGCGGACGCCACTGCTGCATAGCCAGCCAGCAACCTGGGTTTACATCCTGATGGCGACTGTGACGGTGCTGCTGGCTTTCGCCTATGGGGTGATTCGCCGTTGAGGCGAGCCATCTTTACTTCTTCGGTTCCACACCGCCCTCTTTGGCCACCTCGTCTTTTTTGCTCTGCACGGCGTCGGAGGCGACTTCGAGGAGCTTGGGGGCTTCGCCACCTTTGGGGACGAATTTCAGGGCGACGCCGTTGATGCAGAAGCGGCGGTCGGTGGGGGTCTTGAAGCCTTCGCCTTCGAAGACGTGGCCGAGGTGGGCGTCGCAGCGTTTGCAGACGGTCTCGACGCGGCGCATGCCGTGGCTGTTGTCCACTTTTTCGAGCACGCCCTTGGCCTTGGATGAATCATAGAAGGACGGCCAGCCGCAGCCGGAGTGGAATTTTTCTTTGGAGGTGAAGAGCTCGGCACCGCAGCACACGCAGTAGTAGGTGCCTTCGCCTTGCTTCTCGAATTCAGCATAGGCAGCGCCGTTGGGCCGCTCGGTGCCGCGCATGCGGGTCACTTCATATTGTTCGAGCGTGAGGAGTTTCTTCCAGTCGTCTTCGGTTTTCACCACTTCGGGCTTGGGCATGGCTTTGGGGTCAGTTTGGGGTTTGTCCTCAGCGTTTACGATGCAGATGGCGGCGACGAGGGCGGAAAGGAGGGCAAGGCGGAGTTTCATGGCGTTAGGTCTGGCTGATACGTTCGAGGCGTGGTGCAGATTGCTTATTCCAGCAAAAGAGGCGGTTTCAGTCGTCATCCGCACGCGCCATCTGGCCGATGTTCCAGAGTAGAAGGCGGAAACCGGCGTCGGGATGGCGTTCTCCAGCGCTGGCCTGACGGCGGAAAGAGGCCAGCAACTCCTGGCGCTCGGCAGTGGTGAATGATCCGCCGCGCAGCACCCCCTGGTCTGGCATGTCCTTCCACGGGTCGGCCACCCATTCCCAAACATTGCCGGAGAGGTCAAAGAGTCCGCGACCATCCGCACGGTATGAGCCGACGGGCGCGGCACCGGCGATGCCGTCGTTGTAACCAGCGATGGCTTTTTTGCCGCTGCTGTCGGCGGTTTTGTCGAGGTAGTTGCCGGATTTGGGCGGCGGTGGCCAGATGAAGCCCCAGGGGTAGATGCCTTCGATGCGCAAGCTGCGCTCGGACGGTGTGGAGCCTAGCTCGCGCGAGAGATAGGCGGCCATGCTCCATTCATCGTCGCTGGGCAAGCGGTATTCCTGGTCGGGTTCGAGCAGGCCCTGGGCGCGTTCGCGGTCGGTCAGCCAGCGGCAGAATTGCTCGGCCTCGGAACGGTTCACCATCGTGATGGGAAGGTCAGGATCAGCGTCGAGAATGCGGCCATCGACGGGCGGCTGATTCGTGGCCTTGGCGAACTCGGCGAACTCTTTTCGGCGCGTCTCGGTGCTGGCGAGCATGGCTTTGCCGAGCGGCACAAACTTGATGCCCAGGCTGTTTTGCCAAGATTTGCCGAAGACGACGGCCCCCGTGGCCTTGAGGCGGAGATTGAAGCTGATGCTTTGCTTTTCCTTGAGCTTGCCACTGGCGATCTCGGGCTTGTAGCCGGGAAGTCTCACTTCGTAGCTGAACGCGTCGGCACGGACCTTTGGCAAAGCCAGTGGGGTGCGTCCTAAGAGTCGCTCGCCCTCGAAAACATCCGCCCCGACTGGCGTGCTGGCGATGTTCAGGCTGCCGAACTTCACGCCCACGACTTCACAGCGGATGGCGCTGTGGCCGGGCTTGGGTGCGGTGGCCCCGGCAGGGCGGGGGATGCTGGCCGTGCGCCAGACGTATTCATGTTCGGGATCGAGCCGTGCCGTCTGGCGGTCCGTGGCGGTCATCCAGGCGCAGAAGGCATCGGCTTCGCTGGAGGGAATGACTGCGGCATAGAGCGTGGTTTTGTCCGGCATCGTGACCGGGGCCACCTCGTATTCGGCGGCACGACCGGTGGCTTCGAGGAAGTTGCGGAAGAGCAGCGCATCGAGCGGCAGGTCGGCCACATGACGGTCCTGTTTGAACGTGAACCACTGCTTCAAGCGGTTCTGCCACGGCTTGCCAGGTGTGGGCGGCTGTGGACGAGCTGGCAGCACGGGCACAGGTTTCACCGGAAGCGGAATTTCATAGGCCCACTCGCGCTGATGCCGGGCCATCACCAGGCCACTGGCCAGGAGAAACGATCCCAACACGGTGAGGATGGCGGCGCGGCTGAAGCGGCGCACGAAACTCTCTGGGCGCTTGATTCCCACCTGCTGCAGCGACTCAGCGAAGTCTGCCGCTGTGGCAAAGCGGCGTGACAGGTCGCATTCGCAGGCCTGGCAGATGGAGCGGTTCAAATCGAGCCAGAACGGCCACTCTTCGTCGGAGAGATTGTCCGGTACCTCGGGGAACTCCATGCGGTCCTTCCCGCTGCTCATTTCATAGAGCACCTTGCCGAGGCTGTAGATGTCTGCCTGCGGCGTGCCAGGGCCTTCCGGCGGCACAAAGCCCTCTGTGCCGACGAATGTGCGCTCTCCAAACGCGGCCACGAGTCCTATGTCCGCCAGTTTGCACACACCGCCGACGAAGATGATGTTCGAAGGCTTGATGTCACGGTGGGTGAGACCGTGGTTGTGCATGTAGTGCAGCGCATCGGCCATGTACACGCCCGCGTCACGGCAGAAGAAGGGATCGAGCCGTCCATGACGCCGCATGTCTGTGGTGAGCGTGCGCGGGACGTAGGTCTGCGTGTTGATGATGTTCGCGCCATCCTCGGCGTCGTCCGCCAGCTCCATCACGCAGTAGTAAAAGCCGCGTGTTTCATTCCAGCCGACGTGCAAGATGTGAACGAGGCAGGGATGCCCGCGAGAGATCGGCTCGAACTGCTGGATGCCCTGAAACTCGCGGTGGAAGGTGCGAGTGAGTTCAAAGTCCTCGCGCCAGACGATTTTCACCGCGCGCAGCGCCCCGGTGACGCTCTGCGCCAGCCACACCTCGCCATAGGCACCGGAGCCGATGCGCTTGATCAGCGTGTAGTCAGGAATGACGATGTCGTCACGGTGCGAGGGTGGGCCTTCCTTGTCGCGGCGCTTCACTCTTTCACGCGCCGCTTCAGGATCAATGGGCGGTGCGGGCAGATCGACATGGGAGTCACTCGTTTCCTCCGAATCCTCCTCAACGACCACAGACATGCCCGCTTCTTCGTCCGCGATCTCGGACGGGGGCGGGAGTGCGGTGGGATCGCTCATGAGGCAGACGTGGCAGGATCAGCGCGCTAGGGCAGGGTGCCGGTGCGAGCGCTCTGAAGTCTCCCACCAAAGAGTGATGTTCTCAAGCAATGGGTTGGCTTCTTTGCAGCCGGGCGCTTTGACAGCCTGTTGAAAAACTCATCCAAGAACGGTGAGAGGTCAGAAGTCAGACGTGCTGGGCGCTGCACCCAGGGACACCTCTGACTTCTCACTTCTCACTTCTCACTTCTCACTTCTGCCCTCTCCCACCGACCGCCTCACAGCATTGTGTTCTCGAGTCCCTGAACCTCCTTCTTCACCAGCGCACCGACGCGGTGCTTGGCTAGATAAACCTGTGCTGCGTTGATGCCTAGCGCCTCGGAGGTCTTCTTCACGCCCCAGCCCTTCATCACATAGCAGTCGAAAATTTGGAACTGACGAGGGGAAACCTTCGCCTTCACACGTTCGAGGGCGGCGGCGGTGATGTTGTCACGCCATTCACGGTCCCAGATCTTCTCCAGCAGGTTGTCTTTGTCCTGGGATAGCCTGTCCACGATCTGTGAACTGGTGTCCTCGGTGTCGGCGTTGCCCTGGTCGGCAAGCGAGGGTTGGCGTTTGCGGGCACGGAACACGTCCAGAATGCGCCAGCGCGTCATTTGCAACAGCCAAGCCTTAAACGAGCCAGCACGGGGGTCGTACTGCCCCTTTTGCACCTGCCGGGCGATGGCGATGATCGTCTCCTGGATCACGTCAAAGGCCTCCTCGCGGGTCAGGCCAGCCTTGGAGGCGACACTGAAGATTAAGCGCCAGTATGTTTGATAGAACTCGTTCCAGGTCTTCTGGTCTTCCCAGTTGTTGAGACGTTCGATCAGGCTTTTGCGGGTTTTTTCCCACAAGCCTTTGTCTTTCTTCACGTCCTCCGGGATTGGAATGTCTGGAATCGGGTCGCTCATTAAGTGTTGATTGTCAGCGGATGACAGTCGCTGTCAAACCTTTGAAACCCCTCGTGGACCACGAAAATCACCGATAGAAAAAATCACTTTGTGGCGGGGGCGCATGAGGGGCGGCCATCAGCGCAGTTCATGGTGCTGATGAAGTCATTTCATCCAACACCGCAATCCGCTCACGCATCGTTGGTTGCCATCGGGGGGCGGCGGTTTAGTCTGGCAGTCCTGCGCTACGGTTGTGGCGTATTTCTTGCTTTAAAGCCATGCCCGAAAAGGAAAATCCCTTCCAAGAAACCCTTCTGTCCCGCCACCGTGCGGAGCCCTGCACTGTCGTCATTTTTGGTGCCACCGGCGACCTGACGAATCGTAAGCTCATCCCCGCCTTTTACAACATCGCCGCTGCCGGTGACCTGCCGCCGCAGTTCAAGGTGGTCGGCTTTGCCCGGCGTGAAAAAACCGATGAGGGCTTCCGCGCCGAATTGGATGCCGGAAACCGCAAAAACAGCCGCCAAGGCCACAACGACGAGCTGTGGGGAAGTTTCTCGCAGTGCATTCACTACCACCGCAGCGAATTCGAAGACCCGGCCGGTTATGTGCAACTCAAGCTACTGCTCGACAAATTCGATCAAGAGCGTGGTGCGCCTGCCAACCGCTTGTTCTACCTCGCCTCGGCTCCTGAAGCCTTCAAATCCATCCTGGAGATGATCCGCGCCGCCGGACTCAACGAAGGCGTGGGTGGCAAATGGGCGCGTGTCGTCTGCGAAAAGCCTTTCGGCAAAGATCTCGCCACCGCGCGGGGTTTGAATGCCGTCGTGGCCGAGACCTTCGAGGAAAAGGACACCTACCGCATCGACCACTATCTCGGCAAAGAAACGGCGCAGAACATCATGGTGCTGCGTTTTGCGAACTCCATCTTCGAGCCGAACTGGAACAGCCGGTACATCGACCACGTCCAGATCACCTGCGCCGAGAATCTCGGCATGGAGGGCGGACGCGGCGGCTACTACGACACCGCCGGCGCGTTGCGTGACATGGTGCAAAATCACCTTTTCCAGCTCCTCAGCCTTGTGGCGATGGAGCCGCCCACCGATTTGAGCGCCGACAGCGTGCGCGATGAAAAAGTGAAGGTCATCCGCGCTCTGCGTCCGCTGATCGGGCCCGAGGCCGTCGGCAAAAACGTCATCCGCGCTCAATACACCGCTGGCAGCGTCGATGGCGTGTCGCGCGTGGGTTATCGGCAGGAAGATCGCGTCAATCCTGAGTCCAAGACCGAGCCGTATGTCGCCCTGCGCCTCATGATCGACACTTGGCGCTGGCAGGGCGTGCCGTTTTACATCCGCGTCGGCAAGCAACTCCCGAAGAAGGCCACCGAGATCAGCGTGCATTTCAAAAAGCCGCCGCAGGTGCCCTTTGCCACCTCAGACCTGCTTAAAAACAGCGAGAACA
Organism: Prosthecobacter sp.; assembly: GCA_044355475.1. Classification (GTDB taxonomy): domain Bacteria; phylum Verrucomicrobiota; class Verrucomicrobiia; order Verrucomicrobiales; family Verrucomicrobiaceae; genus Prosthecobacter. The sequence goes on along the minus strand of JBIKYB010000018.1, from coordinate 1,242 downwards.
CCCTCGTCATCCGCATTCAACCGGATGAAGGCATCGCCCTGCGCATCCTCTGCAAACAGCCTGGTCAGGCCATGAACGTGCAGCAGGTGAAGATGGACTTCCGCTACTCGTCCAGCTTCGGCAAAGCCAGCCCCGAGGCCTACGAGCGCCTCCTGCTCGATGCGATGGCCGGTGACGCCACGCTCTTTGCCCGTCGCGATGAAGTGGAGAGCGCCTGGAAGTTCATCGACGAGATCGAGCACGCCTGGCATAAGTCCGCCACACCGCCGCCGATGCACGAATACCCTGCCGGTAGCTGGGGACCGAAGGAAGCCGATGATCTCCTTCGTGCCGACGGGCGCGAGTGGCGGCTGCTTTAACCATCGTGAGGAATCCAACCATGCCCTCCACGCTTCCCTCCGATTCCGACCTTGGCCGCCTCGGCCTCGAAACGCCCATCGCCCGCATTGACCGGGCGTTGAAGGAGATTTGGAAGGATGACGAGGCCAAAACCCGGGCTTCGCTCATCAATCTGGCCATTTACACCGAGGACAGCGCCATTCTCGCCGCGAACAACGATCTGCTCGCTCACGTCGCCGCCGAGCATGCCTGCCGTGCTCTGCTCATTCTTGCCCTACCGGAGGCGCGACCGCCGCGCGCACGGGCGTGGATTCAGGCGCTGTGCCGCCCGTATCAGGGAAAACAAATCGTGTGTAGTGAGCAGCTCAGCTTTGTGCTGGAGGGCGGTGATGCCGCGCAGGTGCAAAACATCGTCTTCGCCCACCTCGATTCCGATCTGCCGCTCGTCGTCTGGTGGCAGGCCGATCTCACCCAAAACTTCGAGGAACGCTTCTATTCCCGCATCGACACCCTCATCATCGACTCCAGCCGCTGGACCGACCCCGCGAGGCAGTTCGACGCCCTGCTTGCCGCCATGAATGCGGAAACCGCCGGCTTCGACGTGCGTGACCTCGCCTGGACGCGCTCGCACTTCATGCGCACGGCCCTCGCCAGTTGCTTCCAGGACGCCACCGCGCGGCAAAACATCGGAAAGCTTCAAACCGTTCGCGTCACCCATCTCAAAGGCCAGCGCACCGCTGCGCTGCTGCTGGCCGTGTGGATCAATCAGCGCCTCGGTGCCACATTGCAGCTCGAATTGATCGAAAAAGACAGCGGCCCCGCGCTTCAAAGCCTCGTCCTGGAAGGTGAGGGCGTGCGTGGCGAGGTGCGCCGTGACTGTGACTCCGCCTTCATCCAAGTCTG
>JBIKYB010000175.1:0-10374 GCA_044355475.1 Prosthecobacter sp. | reverse complement strand
GTAGCCTTGATTGGGATTGAGGGCTTTGAAGTTCTGATGGTAGTCCTCGGCAGGATAGAACTTCTTCAGCGGAGCGATCTCGGTGGCGATGGGGTCTTTCCAGTTCTTCTGCGCGGCGTCGCGGGAGGCCAGGGCGACCTTCTTCTGCTCATCGCTGGTGTAGAAAATGGCGGAGCGGTACTGCGTGCCGTAGTCGTTGCCTTGATAGGCAGTGCCTTTGGGGAGGAGCTTGCCGTGTTTGACCATGTCCTCCTTCGTCACGCTGGTGGGATCATGCGCGTCCCAGAAGAGATCGATGATCTCCTTGAAGCTGATGACCGCAGGATCGAATTCGATCTGGATGACCTCGGCATGGCCGGTTTCGCCGGTGCAGATGTCTTCATAGGTTGGGTTTTCGGTTTTGCCTCCGGCGTAGCCGCTGACGACTTTTTTCACGCCTTTGACCAGGAGGTACTGCGCCTCCACGCACCAGAAGCAGCCACCGCCGATGATGGCTGTTTCAGTTTTGGCGGCAGGGGCGTCGGCAGCAGAAGAAAGCGGGGCGAGGGAAGCCATGAGGAAGGTGGTGAGAAGGGTAAGCGCGGTTTTCATGACGAAGATACGAACGAAGGGGAAGGACGAGTCAATCATCCGTCGCATGAGAGGCGAAACTTTCGCGAGATTTCCGGCGCTTTTCAAATTCCTGAGCTGAACTCACAAAAACCGCGCCGTCCGGCTCTCTTTGCACTTCTTCACCTGCTCGGGCGTTCCTGCGGCGACGACGCGGCCACCTTCCGCGCCGGCTTCGGGGCCGATGTCGATGAGATAGTCGGCTTCGGCATAGACATCGGGGTGATGCTCGATGACGACGACGGTGTGGCCTTCATCAACAAGGCGATGAAGCACGTCGATGAGTTTGGCGACGTCCTGGATGTGTAGGCCGATGGTCGGCTCTTCGATGAGGTAGAGATTGCGCTTTCCGGCCTTGGTAATGCCTTTGAGCTGCTCTTTGATCGTGCGACCGTCGCCGCTGCGGAGTTCGGTGACGAGCTTGATACGCTGCGCCTCGCCACCGCTGAGCGTGGGGCTTGGCTGGCCGAGTTGCAGGTAGCCCAAGCCGGTGTCGGCGAGCAGTTTGAGTGGTCGCGCGATCTTTTGCACGGGCGCGAAGAACTCGGCGGCCTCGGTGATGCTCATGCGCAGCACTTCGCCGATGTGTTTGCCGTTGTATTCGACTTCGAGCGTCGCGGCATTGAAGCGCAGGCCGTTGCAGGTCTCGCAATGCACGCGCGTGGTCGGCAGGAAGGCCATCTCGACTTTGATCTCGCCATTGCCGCCGCAGGTCTCGCAGCGTCCGCCTTCGGTATTGAAGGAAAAGCGGCCTGACGCATAGCCACGCGTTCTGGCGAGTGGCACCTGCGCGAACAGCTTCCGAATGTCATCCCAGATGCCCACATACGTCGCCGGACACGAGCGGCTGGTCTTCCCAATCGGCGATTGATCGACCTCATGCACCGTCTGCAAGTTCTCAAAGCCCGTGATGCTCTTCCAAGCGTGAACGATCTTCGCCTTCGACTTGCTGATCTTCTCGCGCACTGCCGGTGATAGAGCACCATGCATCAGCGAACTCTTGCCGCTGCCACTCACGCCGGTGAGCACGGTTAAGCGACCGAGCGGAATCGCGACATCGACGTTTTTCAAATTGTTCGCCGTCGCGCCGGTAACACGAAGCCAGCCGTCTTTCGATTTGAGGGCAGGCAACGCACGCCGCTCGCCGCGTGAGGGATGTTTGAGCGGTTTGTTCAGGCTCTGGCCCGTGACGCTCTTCTTGTTCTTCAACAGATGTGCCAGCGTGCCTTGCGCGATGACCTCGCCGCCAAATTTGCCCGCGCCCGGCCCGAGATCGAGAATCGTGTCCGCCCGCCGCATCGTTTCGTCATCATGCTCGACGACGAGCAACGAGTTGCCCTTGTCCCGCAGCGCGGAGAGCGTGTCGAGCAGTTTCTCGTTGTCGCGTGGATGCAGGCCGATGGTCGGTTCATCGAGCACATACAACACACCACGCAGATTGCTGCCGAGCTGCGCCGACAAGCGAATGCGCTGCGCCTCGCCGCCGCTGAGCGTGTCGGCGCTGCGATTGAGCTGGAGATAACCGAGACCGACCTCCTGCATGAATTTGAGCCGCTGCTCGATCTCCTTCACGATGTCGCGTGCGATGATCGCCTCGGTGCCCGCAAACTTCAGTTTGCCCATCAACTTGCCTGCATCGCCCGCTGTGAGCGCAGTGAAGTCCTGAATCGTGCTGCCTTGAAGCTGCACCGCGCGACCGATCTCGTTGATGCGGCTGCCGTGGCAGCTCGTGCAGGTCTGACGCGGCGCATCTTCCTCGTCCTCGCTGTTGAATCGGCGTTCTTCCTCCATCTCGGCCTCCAGCACCGACACATCGGGCTGACGATCACTCAGATCGAGTTTGCGACCGACGACGCCAAAGCCACGGCAGTCTTTGCACCAGCCGTGCGGGCTGTTGAAGCTGAACAGTCGCGGATCAAGCTCCTCAAACGACAAACCGCATGAAGGACAGCTCATCTCCGTGCTCAGCACCGATGTCGATTTGTCCGCCAAACGCAGCTTGATCGTGCCCTTGCCCATTTTGATCGCCGCTTCGACCAGTGGACGCAATTTCTCATCCGAATCGGCCTTGGTGACCTTCGCGATGACCGCGTCGATGTTGTGCTCCTTGAAGCGCTCCAGTCGTTGGAAGCCCAACGTCTCGCGAAACTCGCCATCTACGAGCAGCGTCTCGATCCCATGCCGCTGCGCATGATCTGCCACCTCATTGTGGAAACCTTTGCGCGCTTTGATCAGCGGTGCCAGCAGATGCAGCGGCCCTTTGGTCGCCTGCTTCATCACGGCATTCAAAATGGACTGCACGCTCTGTTTCTTCACCGGTATGGCACACTTCGGGCAATACTGCGTGCCCAGCTTCGCAAACAGCAGGCGCAGGAAGTGATACGACTCCGTCACCGTCGCCACGGTCGATTTACCACCGCCACGCGAGATCCGCTGCTCGATGGCCACCGTCGGCGGCACGCCCGTGATCAGATCGACCTCCGGCTTCTCCATCTGCTCCACAAACGTCCGCGCATACACCGACATGCTGTCCAGGAAGCGCCGCTGCCCTTCCGCAAAGATCAAATCAAACGCTAGCGACGACTTGCCCGAGCCGCTGAGGCCGGTGACGACGACGAATTCATCACGCGGGATGTCGAGCGAGATGTTCTTGAGGTTGTGTTCGCGAGCTCCTCGGATGCTGATGACGTTCTTCGTTTCAGGTTTCAGGTTTAAAGTTTCAAGTTGGCGCGTGCGGTAGCTAGCAGCCGATTCGGCAACCTGACTTGAAACTTGAGACTTGGAACTTGAAACCAACTCACGGAGATAACGCCCCGTATGCGATGCCGCACACTCCGCGACCTCTTCGGGAGTCCCAGCGATCACGAGCAGCCCGCCCGCCGCACCGCCCTCCGGGCCCAGATCAATAACCCAGTCGGCGCATTTGATGACTTCGAGGTTGTGCTCAATGACGAGTAGGCTGTGGCCTTCATTGACGAGGCGTTGCAGCAGCTTCACCAGCATCGCGATGTCATCGAAGTGCAGGCCAGTGGTTGGTTCGTCGAGCAGCAGCAGGCTGCCAGAGCCTTGCTTTGCTTTGGGATTCGCGGGGTTCTCGATGAGATGCCCGATGAGCTTCAAGCGCTGTGCTTCACCGCCGGAAAGCGTGTTGAGCGGCTGCCCGAGCTTCAAGTAGCCGAGGCCGGCCTCGTTTAGCATTTGGAGTTGCACCACAATCTGCGTGGCTTTCTTTGACGACTCAAACAACGGGCTGCTGAACCACTCCACCGACTCCTCGGCGGTCAATCCGAGCACATCGTGAATGCTTTTGCCATGCAGCAAGATTTTCAGCGCATGCGGCTGATAGCGACGGCCTTCGCACTCGGGGCACGTCACATACAGGTCGCTGAGGAATTGCATCTCAATCTTCTCGTAGCCGTTGCCCGCGCATCGCTCGCAGCGGCCTTCTCCGGAATTGAAGCTGAAGAAACCCGGCATGATGCCCTGCGTCTTCGCATCCTCTGTTTCGGAGAAGAGCGTGCGGATGTGATCAAACGCGCCGAGAAACACCGCCGGTGTCGAGCGCGGCGTGCGTGCCAGCGGCGATTGATCCACCATCACGACCTCGCGCAGATCTTCATGGCCGGTGATCTTGCTCACGCGCCCCGGTTCGTCTTCGCAGACTTCGCCACGCAGCTTTTGCAGGTTCCGGTAGAGCACGTCATGCACCAGCGTCGATTTGCCAGAGCCGCTGACGCCTGTGACGCAGCAGAACACGCCGAGCGGAATGTCCACGTCGAGCTTCTTGAGGTTGTTTTGGCGGGCACCGTGGATGCTGAGAGTAACCGGGGCATTCTTGCCCCGTGACGGGCCAGGAATGGCCCGATTACCGATGGCGCGTCGCACTTCCGGCACGAGCACTGATTTTCTTCCAAACAAGTAATCCCCCGTCAGCGAACCCACCTTCGCGCTCAACTTCGACAGTGGGCCGCTGAACACCAGCTCGCCGCCTTTGTCGCCACGTCCTGGTCCGATGTCGATGACGTTGTCCGCTGCTCGCATGACGGCTTCTTCATGCTCGACGACGAGCAGCGTGTTGCCTTTGTCGCGCAGGCCTTCCATGACGCCGATGAGGCGGCCGATGTCACGCGGATGGAGGCCGATGCTCGGTTCATCGAGCACGAACAGCGTGTTCACCAGCGAAGCACCGAGACAGGTCGTCAAATTGACGCGCTGGAGTTCGCCACCGCTCAAGGTGCGTGTTTGGCGGTCCAAATTCAGATAACCAAGACCCGCACGATCCATATAGCTGATGCGACTGGCGATTTCATCACGCAGCATCGCGGCGGCGTGATCGCCTTCCTTGAGAGGCCAAGATTGCACGAGCGGATGCAGATCGCTCACCGGCAGACGCCATAGATCGGCCAGCGTGTGCTCGCCGATGCGGAAGTTGTGCGCCTCCTTCTTCAAACGACCACCGCCGCAGTCCATGCACTCGGTGTAGGCGCGGTAGCGGCTCAGAAACACGCGCACATGCATCTTGTAGCTGCGCGACTCCTGCCACTTGAAGAATCCGCGCACGCCATACCATTCGCCGCGATTGTAAGCCTCCTCGGGATCATCCCGCGTGCCTTCGATGAGCCATTTGCGATCGGCATCGCTGTAATCTTCAAAAGGCTTGTGAATGTCCACGCCACGCTTCCGCGCCGCACGTTCGAGGTCAGTCTGCGACTCGCCATAGGTGCTGCCTTGAAACGGCCGCACCAGACCTTGATTGATGCTCAGTGATTCATCGGGAATCGCTTTCCCCATGTCGAGACCGAGCGTGCGGCCAAAGCCACGACACGTCGGGCAGGCACCGATAGGTGAATTGAAGCTGAACAAACCCGGCGTCGGTGCTGGCAACGTGATGCCGCAGTCCGCGCAGCTCCAATCGGTCGAGAAATACCGGGTCTCATTGTCGATGTTCGTCGCGACCTTGCCTTTCCCGAATCGAATCGCCGCTTCGACGGCTTCGCTGATGCGCGCACGCTGTTTTGCTTCGAGCGTGACGCGATCCTGCACCACCATCACCTGCGCGGGCAGTTTGCGCTCGGTGATTTCATCGAGTCGCACGATCTGGCCATACAGCCAGATGCGCACAAAGCCCTGCGCTTGCATGAAGGCCGCGAAATCAGCCGACGCGGTGTTCTTTGGCACCGGAACGGGAAATAGAATCAGCGCCTGCTTGCCCGCGTGGCCGTGCAGGAGTGTGTGCAGAATGCTCTCCACCGTCTCAGGCTTCACCGCCTGCTTGCACGAAGGGCAAGTCGCCGAAGCGAGGCGCGGGAACAGCATCTTCAGATAGTCATTGATCTCCGTGATCGTGCCGACCGTCGAGCGCGTGCTGCGCATGTTGTTCACCTGCTCGATGGCGATGGCGGGCGGAATGCCCTCAATCGAATCCACCTGTGGCTTGTCCATGCGCTCGAAGAACTGACGCGTGTACGGCGAAAACGTCTCCACATAGCGCCGCTGGCCTTCTGCATAGATCGTATCGAATGCCAGCGACGACTTCCCCGAGCCGCTCGGCCCCGTGATCACATTCAGCTTCCCCAACGGCAGATCGAGATCGATCCCCTTCAAATTATTCTGCCGCGCCCCGCGAATGCGGATGACGTCATCAGAAATGGGGCGGCGGTCAGTTTTTTTCAGAACACGAGACATGGGGTGGCGCGAGAGTAGCGATACGCCCCGAAGTGGCAAACGGGCGCTCTAGGTGGCGAAAAGAAAGCGGACATCGCTTTTGATGAATGCACTTTGAAGAAAGATCCTCCGAGGCCGGGCCGATCAAGCGCGGCCTTTCGACTCTGACCCACATTGAATCATGACACGCCTTTTTTACGGACTCGCAGTATTCGCCTTTGTCTCATTCTCCATGGCTGCGGGCGCGGAGAGCGGGAAGAAGACGCTGAACGTGCTCTTCATTGGAAACAGCTTCACGGCCCGGCATCATCTCTCCAGCGTGGTCAAGGCCATGGCGGAGGCGGGGCAGCCTGGGCTGACGTTCAACCCGACCGACATCATTTATGGTGGTCGCACCTTGAAGGATCACTGGCGGCTTGGCACGCAGAACATCGTGAAGCAATCCACGCTCACCGAGGCTGAGGCGAAGGAGACAGTGGCCGTACTGGAAAAGGCAGTGGCTGATGATCCGAAGGACAAATACGCGCCGAGCGCCCTCGCACGGCATCGGGCACTGTTGCCGAAGATCGAGGCCAACCGGCAGCGTTGGGATGTTGTGGTTCTCCAGTCTTACCGCGATGACATGGAAGGCGATCCCACGCTGTATGCCGAGTATGCGCCGAAGTTTGCCGAACTGGCGAAAGCGCAGGGTGCCCGTGTGATCCTCTATGAAACCACACCCACGACGCAAAACGAGAAACCACTGACCTCCGCGCCGGATTCTGCGCCGATTTTTGCCAAGGAACGCGCCATCGCCGCGCTGGCGAAGAAGATCGATGCCGCAGTCGCTCCGATGGCGCTCGTGGCGCATCGCTGCCAGATCCAGCGGCCCGATTTGACCCTGCGCTTCGTCAATGACGCGCATCTCAACCAAACCATGAGCTACCTCACGGCCTGCACGCTTTATGCCGCGCTTTTCGGGCAAAGCCCTGTCGGACTGCCCATCGACTCCATCACTGATACCCGCTCTTTTGAAGGCGAAAGGAACGACAAGACCAAGGATCGCGATGGTAACCCGATTACTCGCAAGTTTTCCGATCAGGACCGCACCGACCTCCAGCGCATTGCCTGGGAGGGTTGGTCTGAGTTTCAGAAGCTGCGGTGATGGTTTGGGCGGTTAACCGCCGTATCTGGCTGCATGCGAGCGTGCCGAATTTCGTGGGGAGGAAGATCGTGAGTTTGTGCCAATGGGTTTTTCTCGCGGGCTTGTGCGGCAGCGTGATCTTGCATGGTGCCGATGCGATGCCGCCGCCTCAGGACGATGGAGCGATTCCGCCAGCCGTGAAGGAGGAGGACTATGAGGCGCTGCTCACGAATTCTCCGTTCACTCGTTCCCTCGGCGTTTCTGACTCGATCATTCTCACGGGCATCGCGCACTTTGAGAATGACGTCTTCGCCACCCTTCTCGATACCAAAACGATGGAGTCGCATGTGGTCTCGAAGACGGCCAACTTTCAGGGATGGCAGTTGGTCGGTGTGGGGGGAAATGCAGCCGAGATGCGGACATGGTCGGCCAAGATCCAGGTTCCGGGAGGAGAGGTCGTCTCCATCCGCTACCAACAGCCGCCGAAAAAGACCGTCCTGGCAAAGTCGGGCGCTGGCTCCAGTGGCGGTTCGGCTGGAAACTCGCCGCCCTTGAGTTCCGCTCAACTGAGCGAGGCGAAAAACGCTGCCGTGAACTACAAAGAAGGATTTTCCTCCGACGGCTACCCCAGGGCACCGCCGCCAGAGATGGTGGCCAAACTCTCGCGCCTGAGTGTCTCGCAGCGCGAGGACATCAACCGCCAGATGCTTGGCCTGCGCAACCAGGGCCTCGGTCTGGACGAGCGTCGCAAGATCTATGAAAACCTGGTGGACCGTTCGGGGCAGGGGAGACGTTGACGCTCTGCTTCACCCCTGAGGCGGCATGGAAGAATGAAGCGCGATTCCCAGGCCGATGAGTTTTGCGCTCGTTTGTCGTGTGCGCCTATTTTTTCGCGTCAGCCTCAGCGAGAATCTTTTTGGCCTCGTCAGCGCTGATCTCGCGCACGAAGAGGTTCCGCCAGCGGATCTCGCCGCCGTGGGTTTGCAGCATGATCGGGCCTTTCGCGGGGTAGGGTGCCGCTTTGTCGGGATAGTTTTCCATCGGCGCGCCATCGACGACGAGCTTGTCATTCAGCCACACCCAGGTGCGGGCCCCGATCTGGCGGATGCGGAAGCTGTTCCATTCCCCGAAATCTTTGTCAGCGAGAACGAGCGGGTCGCGTCCGGGAGTGTCGGGTGTGTTGTTGAAGAGGCCACCAGAACCGAGGTGTGGCCTGCGTGTGGGCTTCGCAGGATCAAAGACTTGGTTTGTGTCCCAGATCTGCACCTGGGGTATGCCGCGCAGGTAGATGCCGCTGTCGGCCTTTGGCACGGTCTTGTATTCGATGAGAAATTCCATGTCTCCAAACTCGGCGTCCGTGGTGGCGTAGGGTCCGTTGCCGTCGTTGATGAGTTCGCCGTTTTCCACGCTCCAGTGGCTCGGAAACTCCTCGCGCATCTTCTTGAGCGCGGCGTCTTTCTTCTCGCCTTCGAGCTTCATGACGCTGTGTGGATTCAGGCCATGCCAGCCGGCGAGGTCTTTGCCATTGAAGATGGCTTTGAAGCCAGCGGGTGGGACCGGCTCTTTGGAGCAGGAGGCAAACAGCACAGCCAAGGCGAGTGAAGAAAACAGAAGCGTCGGTTTCATGGTGGTGAAGTCATTCGTGCGCCGCTGCTTCATTCTTTCGCGGAGTCTCCAGTCGTGCGTGGACCGCCGAGGGGCTGCATTGAGAGGTGGTTACTGCTCTTGAGGGCGTTTATAGGTCATGAGGATCGCATAGGCATGAGGCATTGAGGTTTATCTGCTGGCCAGGGATGTGGTTTGAGTGTTGACGTTGAGGCGCGGCGCGTGCCAGCATGCGGATTCATTCAATGGATTCCTCAACCCGCCCCTCCCGTGCCCGTCAGATGGTGCTTTTCTTTGCCGTCACGCTAGCGGTGATCACTTACATCGACCGGGTGTGCATCTCGCAGGCCGCGCCGATGATGCAGGAGGAGCTGGGGCTGACGAAGACGCAGATGGGCTATGCTTTTGCGGCGTTTGGCTGGGCTTATGCGCTGTTTGAAATCCCCGGTGGATGGCTGGGGGATCGCATCGGGCCGCGCAAAGTCCTGATGCGGGTGGTGACGATGTGGTCGCTTTTCACTGTCGCCACCGGCTGGGCGTGGAACTTGGTTTCGCTGGTGATTTCGCGGTTTCTATTCGGCGTGGGAGAGGCGGGTTGCTTCCCAAATCTGACGAAGGCCTTCACGCTGTGGTTTCCAGTGGCTGAGCGTGTCAAAGCGCAGGGCATTCTCTGGCTCAGCGCACGCTGGGGAGGGGCCTTCACGCCGTTGCTCGTTGGTTGGATTCTTGCGAGCGGCGTGGAAGGGAAGGTCGGTCTCGGACTGCATTACAAGTGGGTGTTTTTGATCTTCGGCCTGCTCGGCGTGGTGTGGGCGTTGTCGTTTTTCCGCTGGTTTCGCGATCACCCCAAGGATCACCCGTCGGTGAATGCTGCGGAGTTGGCGCACATCGGTGAAACGGAGCCTCCGGGCGATCACGCCATGCCGTGGGCGCGGTTGGTGGCCTCGCGCACAGTCTGGATGCTGTGGGCGCAGTATTTTTGCATGTCCTACGCCTGGTATTTCTACATCACCTGGTTCCCGACTTATCTGAAGGAGAAATTTATCACGCTGACGGACATGGAGCGCGCCTTGCTGGCCTGTGTGCCGCTGTTTTTTGGCGGCATTGGTTGCATCATCGCCGGCATGCTTTCCTCACGGTTGGACCGGATGTTTGGCAGCATCGCGCGGACGCGTCGCTGGCTCGGGGTGGTTGGGATGAGTGTTGCGGGTGTGATGCTGCTGATCTCGATGCAAACGGATGCGCCGGTCGCGTCCGTACTGGCCATCGGGCTTGCGGCCTTATGCAATGACTTGGCCATGCCCGGCGCGTGGGGTGCCTGCATGGACGTGGGCGGGCGTCATGCCGGGGCGCTCTCCGGCAGCATGAACATG
>JBIKYB010000174.1:0-10383 GCA_044355475.1 Prosthecobacter sp. | reverse complement strand
GCGAACGGTGGCGGCGTGGCACGCCTTTATGAGCCGATGAACCGCCACACCACTTGGCTCATTGGCGGTCCTGCGCAGTATTGGGTCGAGCCACGCAATGAGGTTTCCTTCGCCGAAGTCGTGCGTTATTTGCGCTCCGCGTCGATCCCGATCCGCGTGATCGGTCGTGGCTCGAATCTGCTCGTCAAAGACGGCGGCATTCGAAGCGCGGTCATTCACATGAAGGGAGAATTCGAGGACGTGCTCGTGAGCGGCAACGAAATCACCGCCGGAGCCGGTGCGCGCCTCAAAAAAATCGCCAGCGCGGCACGCAAGGCCGGGATCGGCAGCTTTGAATGGATGGAGGGCATCCCAGGCAACCTCGGTGGTGCGATTCGCATGAACGCGGGAGCGATGGGCACGGAAACCTTCGATCAAATCGTCAGCATTCGCTACATCGACACTGACGGCAGCATCAAGGAGAAGCCGCTCGCTGAAATCACCCATCATTACCGCAGTGTGCCTGAGTTTGAGGAGCGCTACGTCGTTTCCGCTGTGCTGAAAGGAATGCCAGCGCCACAGGACGAGATCGATGCCAAACTCGCTGCCTCGCATCACAAACGCCGCACCAGCCAGCCTGTCGGTGCCTCTGCTGGTTGCACCTTCAAGAACCCGGAAGTCTGCGGCGCAGGCAAATTGATCGACGATCTCGGTCTCAAAGGCCAAAGCGTCGGAAAAGCGGTCGTTTCCGATGTTCACGGCAATTTCATCGTCAACCAAGGCGGTGCGACCTCTCGTGAAGTGCTCGACCTCGTCGCTCAAATCAAAGAAAAGGCGCTCGAAGAACGTGGCGTGACCCTGGAGATGGAAGTGAAGGTCATCGGCGAAGACCAGCCACTGCCCCTGTAGCTTCTCACGCCTTCAATGCTTCAACGACATCCCCTTTGCTAAGTGCCATGGGGCGGCCGATGGGCGTCATGACTTCCTTGCTGTAGTCGATCCCGAGCAAGTCCTGCACGGTAGCGTGCAGATCTTCGACGAAGACCGGCTTTTCCGGCTCCTTCTTCTCTCCCTTAGGGTCAGTGGCACCGATGACACGACCACCGGCAAAACCGCCGCCCGCGACGAGCATGCTGAACGCATGCGGCCAGTGGTCGCGGCCATCGACGTTGTTGATCTTCGGCGTGCGGCCAAATTCGCCGCCGCAGACGACGATGGTGCTGTCCAGCAGACTTAGACGCTTCAAATCGCGGATCAACGAAGCGTAGGCCGCGTCGAGAATTTTCACCTGCGTGGCCTGACCTTCAAAATTGTTCGCGTGCGTGTCCCAGCCATTCAGCGTGACCTCGACACAGCGCACCCCGGCTTGAATCAAACGCACGGCGGCGAGGCAGCCACGACCAAAGGGCGTGTCGCCATACGCGGCGAGTTCCTTGGCCGGAACATCGCTCACGTTGAAGGCATTCAACTGCTCCGAGGTCATCATGCTGCGTGCCCGCTGCATGGAAATTTGGTGCAGCGTCTTGGTTTGATCGATGTCCGACGCACGTCCCTGGGCGAAGGCACGTTCAACCACGCTGAGGCTCTCCAGCCGGCGATCCATGCGTTTATCATCGACACGCGCTTTCACGTCGGGCACGGGAAATTTGGGATCGTACATTTGAAAGGCATCAAACTGCGCCCCGAAGAAGCCACCGCGGGCTGGCCATTGGTTGGGAAGGATGGAAACATGCGTCGGAATCTCGATCTTCGCCTCTGGCAGTTCATGGCAGACGATGGCACCGATGCTGGGATGAATCAGCGTCGGATCAGGGCGGTAGCCGGTCTTGATGTTGTAAAAAGCCCGCTCGTGATCTCCCTCCTTGCTCACCATGGAGCGGATCAAAGAGACATCCTGCATCACGCTGGCGGTTTGTTCGAGACCTGAGGCGAATTCGACGCCTTTGATCGCTGTCGGGATCGTTTTGACACCACCGCCGATCTTCGTGGACGGATGCGGATCAAAGGTGTCGAGCTGACTGGCTGCGCCGCCGAGCCAGAGCAAGATCACTGAGCGCGCCGGTTTGCCACGAGGAGCTTTTTCAGCCTCCATGGCCAGCAGATCGCCCAAGGGCGTGAGCCAGGAGATGCCAGCGGTGCTCGCACCACGGAGAAGGGAGCGACGGGTGAGGTGAGAGGGGCTTTGGCACGAGGAGTTCATAAAAATGACGAATTCAGAATGTCGAATGACGAATGAAATCCGAAGCATGAATGACGAAAGAAAGCAGGCGGTGATGGGAGCTTGGGGCGTTCATTCGTCATTCCCGCTTCGCGGGTCAGTGGTTCCAAGAAAACTCAGTTGCGTTCATGAGCGTCCAATACAGATCCGTCATGGCATTGCTGCGCGAGTTGCTGCTCTTGCCGGATGACAGCAGGCCAGTGAAATGTTGGACCTCATCCACATTTGGACGACGCGTGAAAACCGCGAGGTAGGCGGCCTCCACCGCCGTGGCGTTGTCTGGAGCGAGTATGCCGATGCGGGTGCTTGCGTTTACCAGCGGGTTATTCTTCGTGTTTTCGGTGATCATGTTGCCATTCATGAGCAGCAGGCGCTGCGGGATGGTGCCTCCGGTATCGTCGAAGGTGTCCTCGCCCGAGTCCCCGTAGCGCTTCACGAAGTTGTCCACGTCAAGATCACGCTTGATGCGTAGAAGCACATGCGTCTCCGCGTCAATCGTGCTCAATGACGACGCTTGAATGACGCTGCCCGCCATCTGCTCCGGCCGCAGACGTGTCACAGGGAACGCTGCCCAGGCCTTTTCCGCGTCTTCCGTCACCGGATGCGCCGGATCAGCCGACTGGCTCGACTGCTGAAACACCCGCGTGGCGGCGATGACGCGGATCAAGCGCTGCAAATCGTATTCATGCGCGATCAAATCATCCGCCAGCGTCTCCATGCCCGCCGGGAACGGTCCTTCGAGTGGGATGTCGTCCACCGGCGAGATGAGCGGGCGGTTGAACAGCAGCGCCCAGATGCGGTTGACGAGCGTGCGGGCGAAGGGCTTGTTTTCCTTCGACGTCACCCAGTTTGCCAGCCTCGCGCGCGGTGTGCCCTTCTCAGGCAACAGCTCTGGCTTCCATGGGACCATCGCGGGCACGGTTTCTTCCTCCGTTTTGCCGAGGAAACGGAATTGATAGCTCTGCTGTGGATCGTCTCGCAGTCCATTGAGCGCAAAGTCAGTCTGTCCGAAGTAAGCGGCCAGCTTGTGGAAATCCGTCTGCTGCCAGGGGCTGCCGAGCTTTCCATCATGGCACTGCACACAGTCCATCTGCACACCGAGAAAGGCGCGGCTCACACGGGCGGCCAGTTTTGCCTCGTCGGGGCCTTTTTTGTCCACGTTCGTCACCGAGATGAAATTCACCTCCGGGCTGGTCGTCCACACGCCCTTTGCATCGATCAACGCGCGGGCGATTTGATCGTAGGGCTGGTTTTTCTGCAAAGCCTCGCTCAGCCACTCCACCAGCCTGCGGCGGCGGTAGATCAGAAACGGCCCGGTTTCGATGCCCACATAGACGCGCACGAGCCGCTCGGCGAGATAGTCGCTCGCTCGACGATCCGCGAACAACTGGGTGAGCCACCATTGCGTGATGTCCACGCCCTGCATCGACTCCAGCGTCCGAATTTCCTGCAACGATGGAATGCTGCCCGTCAGTGCTAGCGACAGGCGACGCATGAGCGTGAGGTTATCCGCTTCCGCCGTCGGCTGGATTTGTTTTTGTGCCCATGACTGCTCAAAGTCTGCGTTCACCTTCTGCGCTGCCTGCAAAACGTCCTCCAGCTTGGCCTGCGGCAAACCAACGCCGCTGGCTGCTTTGCCCACAGGCGGTCTGAGCAGTTCCACCACGCCCCAGACCGCGCCAGCAGCGATTCCCGCAAGGATCACAGCATTGCGCAGCCGGAGCAGCCAGCTAGGGGAAGGGGAGGCGGGGTTCATGACGAGGCGCTTCGTTTGAAGCTGTCTTTAACACACGGCCCCAGCAACGGTTTCCGCGCAAACTTTGCAACAATCCAGAAGCCTGCGACTTTCATAGCCGCACTCCATGTCCGAGCCTCCTCCGTTTCCGCCGCTCCTGCCTGTTGAGGCTGTTGCGGTGCCATTACCTGAGGAGAGGCGTGGATTCTTCCAGCGCGTGGCCTCCGCGTTCGACTGGCTGTTTGGTCTCGTGGCCCTGATCGCCCTGCTGGCTGCGTGCTCGGTCATTCCCGGGCTGAATTTCCTCAGTCTCGGCTACCTGCTGCATGTGAGCGGTACCATCGCCCGCACGGGCCGTTTTCGCGATGGCTTTATCGGCGTGCGCAAAGCCTCCGTTCTTGGCAGCATCGCGGCGGGGACATGGCTCGTCGTGTGGCCTGCGCGACTCGTCTCCGGCTTCTGGAAAGACGCTGAAATCATCGCGCCTAGCAGTTCTACCTCCCAGGCTTGGCATGGGGGACTCGTTCTCGTCACGGTCATCACGCTGGCACACATCGCCTGGGCCTGTGTTCGCGGTGGCAAGCTGCGCCACTTCCTCTGGCCGCAACCGCTGCGCTTTTTCCGCTGGCTCCGAGCACCTGGGAAATTCACAGGCAGCCAGCGAATGATCACGGACTATGTCATCGGTCTGCGGTTGCCCTTTTACTTCTGGCTCGGCCTGCGCGGCTTTGCGGGGGCTCTGGTGTGGCTGATCGTGCCGGTGGCCATTTTGCTCGTCGCCACACGCGTGCCTTTGGGTGGTTCGATTGTGCTCTCGCTGCTTGGTGGCTTTCTGCTGCTGCTCGTCGCCATCCATCTGCCATTTTTGCAGGCGCAGTTTGCTCAAACGGACCGCTTCAGCGCTATGTTCGAACTGCGCGAGGTGCGCCGCCTCTTTTTGCGCGCACCGCTGGCCTTTTGGTTCGCGCTGCTCATCACGCTGCTGTTTGCCGTGCCACTTTATTTCTTGAAGATCGAACTCACGCCTCGCGAACTCGCTTGGCTGCCGAGTCTGCTCTTTGTGATCTTCATTTTCCCCGCCCGCATCCTCACCGGCTGGGCCATGAATCGTGCATTACGCCAAGAACAGCCGCGCCACTGGTTCCCGCGCTGGCTGGCACGCCTTGGCATTTTACCCATCGGCTTGGCCTATGTCCTCGTGGTTTATCTGACGCCCTATCTGTCCTGGAATGGTGCCCTCAGCCTGCTCGAACAGCACGCCTTCCTCGTTCCCGCACCGTTGATGGCGCTTTGATAAAAGCGTCCGAGTGGTGAATCCGCGCTTGTTCGTCATTCGTCATTCGCCATTCGTCATTTTCCAATGACCTGGCTCACCGAACACACCCTTCTGCCTGCCGACACCTGGATGCTCGTGCTGGCCTTGCTCGGCTCCATGTGCATCGGCATGTCAAAAGCCGGACTCTCCGGCACCTCAACGCTGAATGTCGTGCTGATGGCAAAGATCTTCGGCGCGAAGGAATCCGTCGGCGTGATCCTTCCCATGCTCATCGCGGCGGACTTCATGGGCTACTTCCTGAACCGCAAAGGCGGCACCTGGCGGCGCATCCTGCCGATCCTGCCTCCAGCCATCGTCGGTGTGATCGTGGGTTGGGTGCTGCTTGGTAAATTCGACAACGCCATGGCCCGCATCGTCATCGGCTGGATCATCATCGCGCTGCTCGTCTTCAACTGGCTACTCAACAAGCGGCGGCAGGACTTTCTCGCCCTCACGGAGCACCAGGGCTTCACCTGGACGATGGGATTCCTTGCCGGCGTCGTCACCATGCTTGCCAACGCCGCCGGCCCTGTGATGACCGTTTACCTCCTCGCCCAGCACCTGGAGAAGAAAGAGCACCTCGGCGTCTTCAGCCGTTACTTCCTCTTTGTGAACCTCTTCAAAGTCCCGTTCAGCGCTGACCTGGGCATCATCAATCCGAAGTCCCTCATGACCAATCTCACGCTCATGCCCGGTGTCATCCTCGGTGTGTTCCTCGGCTGGTGGATCTTGAAAAAGCTGCCGCAGAAGCTCTTCGAAAACGTCCTCTTCTGGCTCACCGCGTTCGCTGCGGTGTGGCTGATTCGCGGGTGAAACTGCACCTCATTTTTGCATGAAATCCATTCTCCTTAGTCTTTGCCTGCTCGGAAGCGCTCTCAGCGCCGACTTCCCCGCGCTCTACAACAGCGAGCCCGGCAATCCCTCGCCGATGTCGCCACAGGAGGCCTTGAAAGCACTCAAGCTGCCCGATGGCTTCAAAGCCACGCTCTTTGCCGCTGAACCTGATGTGCAAAATCCCATCGGCATGGCCTGGGATCCGAAAGGCCGCATGTGGGTGGCCGAAAACTACACCTATGCCGAACGTGCGAAGCGCTTCGACCTCGGCTTGAAAGACCGCGTCATCATTCTCGAAGACAAAGACTGGGATGGCGTGGCGGAGACACGCAAAGTCTTCACCGACGACGTGCAGATGCTCACCAGCGTCGAAGTCGGTCGTGGTGGCGTCTGGCTCATGTGCCCGCCGCAGGTGCTCTTCATCCCGGATCGCAACAACGATGACATTCCTGATGGTGAGCCGGAAGTCGTGCTCGACGGCTTCACCGTGGCGGACGCGAACTACCACAACTTCGCCAACGGCCTGCGCTTTGGCCCTGATGGCTGGCTCTACGGCCGCTGCGGCCATTCCTGCCCGGGCAAGCTCGGCATTCCTGGCACGCCCGAGGAGCTGCGCGTGCCCATGAAAGGCGGCATCTGGCGGTACCACCCTGAAAAGAAGATCGTCGAAGTGCTCACTCACGGCACCACCAATCCCTGGGGCCACGATTGGGACCAAAACGGCGAGCTATTCTTCATCAACACCGTCACCGGCCATCTCTGGCACCTCATCCATGGCGCTCACCTCGTCGATTCCAACACGCCGAATCCGTTGATCTACGAGAAGCTCGATACCATCGCCGACCACTACCACTACGACCGCAGCGGCAAATGGAGCGACTCGCGCGATGGCAAAGCCAACTCCTTCGGCGGCGGCCACGCCCACATCGGCATGATGATTTACCAGGCCGATCAATGGCCGGAGCCATATCGCAACAAGCTCTTCACCCTCAACATGCACGGCCGCCGCGCCAATGTGGAGCGCCTCGAGCGAAACGGCAGCGGCTACGTCGGCAAACACGAGCCTGATGTCTTCCTCAGCGACGATCCGTGGTTCCGCGGCATCGAGATCAGCACCGGCCCCGACGGCAGCGGCTTCATCCTCGACTGGAGCGACACCGGCGAATGCCACGACTCCACCGGCGTCCACCGCACCAGCGGCCGCATCTTCCGCATCAGCTATGGCAATGTGGTACAGCCGTCCCGGCTGCCCTTCTCATGGCGCAAACCATGGCCCAAAGCCGATCTCAACGGCGATGAGCATCAACGTGCCCTCGCCATCCGCGAACTCGTGCAGTTTTCGCCTCTCGACGCCATCACTGGCCCGCAACCACACGCCAAATATCCCGAACTCGCTTTCGATCCCGCCAAACTGGCCGCTGACGAAAAATTCGCCTTTGTGCGTCTCCAACTCGCCAGCGTGCTTCAACGCCTCCCGCTCGAAAAACGACCCGCATTGGCCATCGCACTGCTTACACATGCCGAAGACGCCAACGACCCATTTTTGTCTCACATGGTCTGGTATGGCATTTCGCCGCTGAAGGCCGATTCGCTCCTCGAAATCGCCAAAACATGCTCCTGGCCCAAAGTAACACGTTGGATCGCCCGCAAGCTTGCCACGGAGCCGGAGGCTTTGAATGCGCTTCTCGCTTTCGAGGCCTCCATCGAAGTGTTCGAAGGCATGAACGAAGCGTTCCAAGGCATTCGCAAGGCTCCCAAGCCCGCGAACTGGGACTCGTTCGTAGTTCGGGCTTTAGCCCGCGCTGGGAAGGACCAAGAACGGGCTAAAGCCCGAACTACGAGCCTCAGCATCCTCTTCGGCGATGGCCGGGCGCTTGATGACGTGAAGAAACTCGCCCTCGACGACAAAGCCGACATCACCGCCCGCGAGTCCGCGCTCAAAACGCTCACCGAAGCCCGGCCGGATGATCTGCGGGAGCTTTGCACGAAGCTCCTCGACGTGCGCGGCCTCAACACCACCGCCGCTCGTGGTCTCTCCCAATTTGATGATCCAGAGATCGGCAAACAGCTCGCCAAGAACTACCGCAAGTTCACCACCAGCATCATGGACACGCTCGTTTCACGTCCGGCCTTTGCGCAGGCCATGCTCGCCGAAATGGCCGCCGGGCGCATTCCACGCACGGAGCTGAGCGCCTTCCACGCCCGTCAGATCCGGGCCTTTAAAGATCAAGCGCTCACCCAACAACTCACCGATACCTGGGGCGAACTCCGTGAGTCCGCGGCCGACAAAAAGCAGCTCATCGAGAAGCTGAAAGCCGATTTGAAGCCCGCCGTGCTCGCCCAAGCGAACCTCAGCAATGGTCGCGTGCTCTTCACCGCCGTCTGCGGTGCCTGTCACATGATGTATGGCCAAGGCGGCAAGATCGGACCCGATTTGACCGGTAGTGGACGTGCCAGCCTCGACTACCTGCTCGAAAACATCGCCGATCCCAGCGGCGTGGTCAGTGCGGACTACCGCATGAGTTTGCTCACGCTCAAAGATGGTCGCCAACTCAGCGGCGTCATCGCCGAGAAGACGGACCGCACGCTCACCCTGCGCACCTTGACCGAAGCCTTGACCCTCGAAACCTCAGAAGTCACCAAAACCGAATCGTCTCCTCTCTCCATGATGCCCGAAGGCCTCCTGCTCGCCTTCCCGCCCGACCAGGTGCGTGATTTGATCGCCTATCTCATGCATCCGGTGCAGGTGAAATAGACAAGTTCAGGCGTCATGCCCCCAATCGTGGGGTGAAGGTTACCAAAGAACAATTTGGCACGCGGGCCATCGCTTGCTGTAGTTCACACGATGCCCCAAGGACCTCTTCTCATCACCGGCGGCGCCGGCTACATCGGCTCGCACACTGTTCGTCATCTGCTCGAACAGCACGAACGCGTCGTCGTGCTCGATAACCTCGTCTTCGGCCATCGCGATGCCCTGCCAATGGATCGCGTAACCTTCATCGAGGGCGAGATGGCGGATGCGGCTCTCATTGAGAAGCTGTTCAGCGAACACAAGCCGGAGGCCGTGCTGCACTTTGCCGCCTTTGCCTATGTAGGAGAGTCCGTCACCGATCCGCTCAAATACTACCGCAACAACCTCGCCGCGCCGCTCACACTCCTCGAAGCCATGCAGCGGCATGACTGCAAGCGCTTCATTTTCTCCTCCACCTGCGCCACCTATGGCGATCCGGTGCGCATCCCGATCGACGAATCGCATCCACAATCTCCGGTGAATCCCTACGGTGCCTCGAAGTGGATGCTGGAACGCGTGCTGCGTGATTGCGAGCGTGCCTGGGGCCTGAAAGCGGTCTTCCTGCGCTACTTCAACGCCTCCGGCTGCCACCCGAGCGGCGAGATCGGCGAGGATCACAATCCCGAGACGCACCTGATTCCTCTCGTGCTCCAGGCGGCGAAAGGTGAAAGGCCACACATCACCGTCTTTGGCGCGGATTACCCCACGCCGGACGGCACCTGCATCCGTGACTACATCCACGTCTGCGATCTCGCCAGCGCCCACGCTCTTGCCCTAAAATACCTTCGCGAAGGTGGCGATACCATCGCCATCAATCTCGGCACCGGTCGTGGCTTCAGCGTGAAGGAGATCATCGCCACCGCCGAGTCCGTGACCGGCAAGACGATCCCTGTCGTTTATGGTGAACGCCGTGCTGGTGATCCGTCTGAACTCGTCGCCGATCCGGCCCTCGCCGCGAAAGTGATCGGCTGGAAAGCCGCGCATCTCGATCCACGCGAGCACATTGAAAGCGCATGGAAATGGATGTGCGGTCCGCGTGGCGGGCGATATGCAGATTGAACGGATGCCCGCTAGGGCTGTCTCACTGTCACCCCCGCCACGTTTCAAGTTCATGAAAGGACTCTCGTCACTGCTCATCGTTATCCTCTCCGTCTTTGTCGGCGCTCTGTCGCATGCTGTTGAGCTGGTCGGCCAGCCGCAGGTGAAAGCAGAGGCGAACTCTGCCACAATCCTCTGGGAAACGGATGTCGCATGCGGCACCCGGCTGAGCTACGGGCGCAATACGGCGCAATTGGATCAAAAGGTGGAAGGTGCCGTCAGCAGCACGCATGAGGTCTCCATCACGGGCCTCGCTTCTGGGACGACGTATCATTACAGTGTCGGCAGCGCCCGCACAAAGCTCGCCACTAGCACCTTCACCACCTCCGGGGCTGCCAACACGTCACAGCCTTCCATCGTGCGTCGTGTGCTCGATGTTTTTACGCCGAGTCCAAAGCAGCCCGCGACAGTGG